>SUYX01000047.1 GCA_015060225.1 Bacteroidales bacterium
ATATTTGGATGTGCGCAATATAGAAATACACTTTTGTGTTATGCCCGTTTGAAAAACTCGCTCTAATTTTGCCAGCACAAAAACTACAGGAACTATGGACAGATACAATGGCAACAAAATTTACATCAGCCAGGATGAGCAGGAAAAAATGCAACAAACCCGCATTCTGATAGCCGGTGCCGGCATAGGAAGTGTAATAGCGGAATGTGCCTTGCGCATAGGTTTTGAAGACCTTGTTATTGTAGACAGCGGAAAGGTTACAGAGGAAAGCCTCAGTTGTCAGAACTACACCAAAACAGATATTGGCAAGTTCAAGGCCGAACGCCTTGCCAAAAGATTGCTCCGTATCAACCCAAATGCAAAAATACAATTTCACAATATTGAAGCAGACCGTGAAAACCTGCAATGGCTTGTTAAGGATGTTAAAATTGCCATAAATGCACTTGGTTTCAAAACTGATATTCCATTTGTATTGGATGAGTTATGTTCCGCAAAACGTATCCCGGTCCTTCACCCATATAATTTTGGATGGGGAGCTTTCCTTACCATAACCAAACCTGGCAGTTACAAACTCTCTGAACTCTCCTCTACAAAGGAGAACTTTGATCTTGTATTGGCAGAATATGTTTCCCGTTACTGCACTTTCTGGAACATGCCAAACCGGTGGATGGACAGAATAATTGATACATATAAACAATACTCCATTTCAGAACTCTCCATAGCATCATGGGTAGTTGCAGGACACTGTGTAAACGTAATGTTTGATATCATCACCGGCAAAGAGGTAAAATACTTCCCCAAATTTTATTTCTCCTCTTTGCGTGGCGATCCCGCGTAACATTAACCTTCATTGCAATTACACAAAAGTGTAATTCTGTATGGCACTTCTTTAGAAATACACTTTTGTGTAATATTCAAGTGATTATTTTAACATACTTTTGCCAAAAGACAAAAAACAGCAAAACATATGAAAAAATCACATTTTGTCTATTTTGCCATAATTCTGGCACAACTTATACTCACCGGCAGCATCTCCGCTCAGGACAAACAGAAGGAAATGTTCAATAATTATTCAAAACTCCTATCTCCAGAAAAAGTGTACCTCCACACAGATAAGGACGTCTACTTTGCCACCGATACCATCTGGTTCAGCGGCTATGTGGAGAATGCTTCTTATGCCAGTGAGTTTGATGAGTCCAATTATATTTATGTGGAGCTGATTACAGACCAGATTTATAGAGACGTTGCAAGTTGGAAAAAATTTGCATTTTATGAGCCTAGTGTTGCAGTAAGGAAGAAAATCAAGAGAATTGACAATACTTTTTCGGGACATATAGTAGTTCCCGAGATGAATTCTACAGGAAGGGGTATTATCAGAGCCTATACCTACTGGATGCTCAACAGACCTGCAGAATATATGTTCTACAAAGAGTTGGAACTTACCAACCCTATGAAAGACAAGCTTGTAGAAGAAATGCGCAATAAAAAGGTCAAGAACAGGACAGATTATTTGAGAATTGGAGAGCTGATGCCTCAAGACAGTATCAGAGAGGATAAATACAAAAACAGATATGATGTTCAGTTTATGCCTGAAAGTGGAAATTATATAATTGGCAAAAGTGCAACGTTATATATTAAGAGCATAAACCAAGGGGGTACGGGGGCTAAAGTATTTGGAGAAATATACAACTCCAAAGGAGATATCATTGCAAATTACTCTACTGATACTTTGGGCTTTGGAAAAGCTGTCATAAAATCTGTACCTGAAGGGATTTTAAAGGCTTCGGTAAAGGATACTTCAGGTCATGAAGATGATAAAGTTGAACTTCAGAAAGCTGTATTGCGTGGAGTTATTATTGAGGGCGGATTTGAGATGGCCCAAAAATACGGTTATTCAGATATCGACAGGTTAAATTTTAGAATTACCATATCTGACGGGTTGGTCAGCCAAACGGATGATCTTCATGTAATGATCCATAACAATTCAGAAATTTACTTCAATAGAAATCTGAAGCAGCTATCAGAGTCATATTCGATGCGGTTGAAATCTTTACCTGCAGGAATACACTCCATTACTGTTGCAGATATGGCAGGGAATGTCTATGCTGAAAGAGCCTTCCTTGTATTGCCTGATCCTGAAAGAAAAAAGTTGGAGTTAACGGCAGACAAAACCATATATGGAAAGAGGGAACAGGTAACTTACAAGTTGAAACTTCCAGGGAACATTGTAGACAGCTCAAATGTCTTTTCTGTGTCGGTCTATGATGCCGGAGTTGTGGAAAATATTGAGCAGACCAATATTGAATCCTATATGATGTTAAAGAGCGAGGTTAAAGGATATATAGAAAATATTGCCTGGTACTTCAATGATTCAATTCCTCTTGATGCAAGAATGCTTGGAGCAGACCTGCTTATGCAGACTCAAGGCTGGAAATATTATGACAATGAAAAAATTCTTCAAGGTAAAAGCGATACACCATACTTTGGAAGAGAATACAAGCAGACGCTATTTGGTAAAGTTGTAAATCCTTTTCGTCTCACTAAAAAAGCCACAGTATCTTTTGTTGCTCCATCAATCAACTTCTCTGCAATGGGTCAGATTGATTCGGGATATTGGGTATTGAAAGATGTAAATTTCCCGGAGGATACGCGTTTCATCATTAGTGCAATAGGAAAGAATGGAAAAAGTACTTCACATACTCCAATCCTGCAAGACGACTATTTTGCACCTATGTACAAATATCCTCTTAAGGGGGAAAAGGTGAAATACACCCCTAAATACCAGAAAATTGTTGAAAATATATACTTCAACAAAGATGATGGAGAACACGCAATGGCATTTGAATTGAGCCCTGTAGTTGTAACATCACAGCTTATTACACCCAAAAATTCTCCTTCTCCTATTCCAAACTTCCCTATCAGAAGGGACTGGTATAGAGATACTGTTGCAATGAAACCTTATACAAGAAGTTATAAACTCGGAGAATACATTGCAGAAACATTTCCGGGAGTCAGGTACAATACCGGAGGAAGCCTTATAGGACCAAAACTCTCACCTGCATCAGGAATGTCAAAACCAGGCAGAACAGGATCAGTTATAGTTTACTTGAATGGAATGTCAGTCATGAGAGAAGAGGTATGGAGTATTCTACAAATGTCATTGAATGAAATAGAATCGGTAATATATGTTTCGGGACTTTCTGCAGCACCTTACCAGACTGTTCAAACTGCAATGGATTTATACCCGTCACCAGTACTTATGGTCCGCACGAAGCCTCATGTGAGAACTGACCAGGTTCCTTACAATGTATCTGGAGGATACCCTCTGGGCTGGCAGAAACCAGCCAGATTCTACTCTCCAAAATACGACACCCCAGAGAGTAAAAAATCCAAAGCAAAAGACAACCGCATCACCCTGTACTGGAACCCTGCAGTGAAACTTGATGAGAACGGTGAGGCTACAATCAGCTTCTACACCTCCGATTCAGATTCACAATACAGAATTGAGGTGGAAGGAAGGTCTGCAGCAAGACAGTACCATTATGCTGAGAAGATTATTGAGAGAGTTAAAGAGAGTGCACCTGCAAAGAAGAAGTAATTGATACAAGAGTAACCTTTGGGACGTCGCCACAAAGGTCACTCTTTTTTTAATTATCCTTGTTTATAAGATTCACTACAACTTTTACCATTATGCTCATTTCTTCCGTGCGGCTTTCAGCTATCATCAGGGTGAGGGCTACGAGAGTGTTGTCGGCTATGCGTTTTTCTTTGTCGGGATCATAAAGGATACCATTTTTCTCCATAAACCACAGGAAGAGCATTGCTGCTATGCGTTTGTTTCCGTCGCTGAATGAGTGGTTCTTTACAACCAGATAGAGCAGCATCGCTGCCTTTTCTTCAACTGATGCGTACAGCTCTTTTCCTCCGAATGTCTGATAGATCTGCCCGATACTGCTTTTGAAGGAGTTGTCTTTCTCGTTTGCAAACCAGCGGCTATCTCCAAATTTTACCTTGAGGGCATTGATTGCCTGCATGGCGTTTTCATATGTTATCTTGAAAGGTTCCTCGTTTGTGGTTTTGGCAATGGTCAGATTCTGGTAATCATAACCGTCCAAAATATCCAATGCATATATATAGTCGCTTATTACATTAAACAGTCCGCTATATTCATCATTACTTACATTGCTTTGAAGGGATATGGTCCTTGACATAATGCGTACCATATCCTTAAGCTCATTGTAACGTTCTGCAGTGATATTTTTGTTTATGGTATATCCTTTTATCAGATAGTCCTTCAGGATTTTATTGGCCCATTGTCTGAATCTTGTGCCATTGACAGATTTGACTCTATAACCTACAGAGATAATTACATCGAGGTTATACATCTGTGTTTCATACACTTGGTCTCTATCCTGACCCACATGTGCAAATTTTGCACATGTGATATTCTTATCAAGTTCGCCTTCTTTATAACAATTATTTATATGCTTTGTAATTACTGTTCTATCCCTTCCAAACAAGATGGACATTTGTTCTTGTGTCAGCCATACTGTTTCATTTTCCAGTTTTACATCCAACTCCACAGTACCTTCGGGAGAACGGTAAATTTCAATAGAAGAATTGTTCATACTCAAAAATTATTTTGGTTATGAACAAATGTAGAGGATTGGGAATGGTTTCTATTTTTGAAAAAGAAAAATTTGTTGTGTGGGTGAAAGATTTTTCTTTTTTTAAAAACAGCAATTTTTTAAAAAAGAAAAAAGGTTACACATAATGTGCAGTTATATCAGCTGGTGGTTCTGGGCGTAGGTTAGGGCTTCTGCAATGTTTTTTACATCCATTTTCTGGAAAATGCTACGTTTGCAGGCTTTTACGGTGTCAACAGATTTGCAAATAATGTCGGCAATGTTGTTCATCGTATAGCCTTGGGTAGATAGTGACAGAACCTCCTTTTCTGTTTCTGATAAGGATATTTCTGGCTTTTGTGACCATTTGTGGGTATCTAAAGAGTATTCGTAGAAGGTGTCGGCCCCCGGTTTCTTTATAATTACATTGCCGGCCCTGTTGCCTGCGGCAAGGGAAATTGTGCACATGCCCAACCACATGCGTCCGTCGGGAGTAAGGACAAGAGGGGTTATTTTGTGGTTGATGAGGGCTTTTCTGTTTCCTTGTTTCTTTATATGGAAATTATATGAAATTGTATATTCCCTTCTCTCTGCAACTGGAATGGTTTCAAATAGTTTGAAACCGTTTTCGTTTATCTCCAAAAGCATTTTGAGGTCATCTTCAGGTACGTAGTCTATGTAAAATCTGTATCCGAAGTCCTTTACCCTTTTGGCATCCACGCCACAAAGTTTGGCTATGTTGGCAGAAACATACAGGAAGTCCTTCTTGTTGTAATCTATTATATATACACATTGGTATGTGCTGCGTTCAAAGGATTTTGCAGCCTCTATAAGGAGTTGTACCTTTTCATAGTCTGTGTCATTGATATTCTCAACAGAATTCAACAATGAAAAGAAATCACCAATTTGTATATCATTAGCCATATATCCAGAATTTTCTCCCGACAATTCAAAGATATTCAAAATATTGCAATAATCACCAATTTATTACACAATTGTGTATAATCACATACCCGGTCAGTTGAAAAAGAGGGTGAACTCTGAGCCCTGTTCCGGGGTGGAGCGGGTGGTGATGTTGCCTGAGTGCAGGTGCATGATCTGTTTGCACAGGCTCAGGCCTATGCCGCTACCGTTTTCTTTGGTGGTGAAAAACGGGATGAATATTTTGTCAAGTACTTCTGGGAGTATGCCGGGGCCGTTATCTGAGACAGTTATGGATACTGTTCCTGTTTCAGATACGGATGATTTTACCTGTATCTGCGGAGAGGGTACTTCTGCACATGCTTCAATGGCATTTTTAATGAGGTTTATCAGTACCTGTTCAATTTGGGTGCGGTCTATTCTTATTGATATATCGGGAATAGGAGTTGTGAAACTTATGGAATCTTCAGGCAGCAGTTCTGCAATTCCGTTGAACAGTTCTGACAGGCGGACTTTTTCCTTTACCGGGGTGGGGATTCTGGTTATGCGGCGGTAGTTTTCCACAAATTCCAGAAGTCCTTTGCTCCGTTTGTGGATTACCTGCATTCCCTGCTGCATCCGGCTGTATTCAACCTCTCTGGTGCTCAGGGTTTCAGAGAGGGAGATGATGGGGGTGATGGAGTTCATTATTTCATGCCCCATTACCCTTATGAGTTTTTGCCACGATTCTATTTCGTTGGCCTCCATTGTCCTTTTCTTGTACATCCTCATGGCTTCCCTCAACTCCCCAATGAGTTCTTCCATTTGGGCATTCCGGTACTTGCTTCTGAAACTCAGGGCAGTATCTCCACAACGGATGTTCTGGGAGAGTTGTCTCATAAGGCGCAATTGGATCATCTGCAGCCTGTAGAGATTTATCCCTGCTCCGGTAATGAACAGTGCAAGGAGAATGCCTGTAAACGGCATTCTGTGGCTGAACGCATAGAATGCGGCGGCCGAGAGGAGAATGATGGCACAGATGTGGGTGATTACTGTTATGGAGTATCTTTTCATTGCATTTTCCTTATTTGAGTTTCCTGTATAGTGCATATCTTGTAATGCCAAGCAATTCTGCAGCCTTGTTCATGTTGCCGTCGCTCAGTTCCATTGCCCGGTCTATTGCCTGCTGTTCAAGTTCTTTCAGATTTAGGTTTGCGGGGTGTTTCCCTTTATTGCGCTGGGAGGGTTTCAGGGCAAGGTCGTCGGGAAGAAGGGAGAGACCGTTGCCCAAAATTACAGCCCTTTCAATTATGTGCTGGAGTTCCCTTACATTGCCCGGCCAACTGTATTTGAGAAGTTGCTCTTTTGCCTCGCGGGTGATCCGGGGAACTTTTTTTCCGTATTTGTGGGAGTATTTCTCTGTAAAATGTTCGGCAAGGAGAATGATGTCATTACCCCTTTCCCTCAAGGGAGGGATATTTATTTCAATGGTATTTATCCTGTAGAAGAGGTCTTCCCTGAATGTGCAGTTCTCCACCATTGCCGGAAGGTCTGCATTTGTAGCGCAGATTACACGTACATCAATTTCTATGGGTGATGTCCCACCAAGGCGGGTAATTCTTCTGGATTCAAGGGCGGTAAGGAGTTTGGCCTGGGCCTGAAGGGGAAGGTTTCCTATCTCATTGAGGAACAGTGTCCCTTTGTTGGCAATTTCCATCCTTCCAGGTTTTGCCTTTTTTGCATCTGTAAAAGCCCCTTTTTCATAGCCGAAGAGTTCACTCTCAAAGAGTTGCTCTGGAATGCTCCCCAGGTCTATATGTACAAAAGGTCTGTTGCTGCGCAAGGAATTCCTGTGCAGCAGTTGGGCAATAAGGTCTTTTCCGGTGCCGTTTTCCCCCAACAGAAGCACATTTGCATCTGTATTTCCCAATTTCTCTGCAGTGGAGAATATCTCATTTATTGCCTCAGATTCCCCAATGATTTGGGGTAGGGGAGCCTTTTCATTTGAGAGGGCAGCAACCTGTTCTTCCAGTGTATCCACCTCTTTCCTGCTCCTTCTCAATTTTATTCCCGACGAAAGGGTTGCCAGCAGTTTCTCATTTTCCCATGGCTTGGTAATGAAGTCTGTAGCCCCGGACTTGATGGCCCTTACCGCCTTTTCGGTATCTGAGTAAGCGGTCATAAGGATAACCACGGCATCCTTGTCCATCTTTAGAATTTTTTCCAGCCATTCAAATCCCTCCTGGCCGCTGATGGCATCTTTGCGGAAGTTCATGTCCAGGAGGATGATGTCGGGAAGAAACTCCTTCATGAAGTAATCTATCTTCTCCGGTGTTTTGGCTACCCTTATTTTCTCTGCGTATGGTTCCAGCAGGAGATTGAGTGCGAAGAGGACATCCTCGTTGTCATCCACTACCAGAACTTTTCCTAAATTTTCCATATTTCTCACTTGGTTCCTTTATGCAAAGATAATGTTTTATTACGGTTTAAAATGTGCGGTTACGCACTTTATGTGTTTGGAAATGCACTTTGTTTTAAAATGATTGATGATTGTAAGTTATTGGGCTTCTTGCTATTGTGTTCTTGGCATGCAATTGGTCCTATAAATTGCATGAAGGATTATTGTTTATTGTTAAATTTGAAGACTTGTTTATTATGTATTTACACTATTTTACATTGGCTTTGAGGAACCTTGTCAAGTATAAGGTGCAGAATCTCATCTGCATTTTGGGATTGGCTGTGGCGGTGCTTTGTTTTACAATCTGCTTTTATTGTACCCGTTATGTCCTTGCTGCTGACGAATGCTTTACAAATAAAGAAAAAATTGTACAAGTTGAAATGACCCCAAAGGGTGAGCATACCCCTTTTGCCGGAACCTCTGTTGCAATGACAGAAGAATTGAGGAGTATGAATGTCCCTCAAATCAAAAATATTGTTTCTGTTGCTTATCCCAGAGAGATGGTATTCAATTGTCAGGTATCAGATAACCTTGTTCTGCCATATACGCTCCAGTCAATAGAAACTGAGGGAGAGTTTTTGGATGTATTTACCCCTGAGATACTTGCAGGGTCCTGGGAGAGTGCGGTAAAGATGCAGAATTCGCTTGTATTGTCTGAATCTTCTGCTATAAGGATTTTTGGTAATGCATCGGATGCTCTTGGGAAGAATATGGTATTGACACATAAGTTGTGGTCATCTCCTAAATCAACCCCTAAAACTGGTGGTATTCCATACACCGTTGCAGCAGTAATGAGGGATATTCCATCAAACAATTCACTCCTTTTCATGAATTCCCTGGATGTGCTGAGATTGAATGATTCTGAGGGTGTGTTCAATTATGTGAAATGGAATGCTTCTGCAAAACATAATACTACAGGCTCAAATACATATATTCTGCTCAATGACGGTTTTGACGGCAATGACCTTGAACAGTGGCTGCAGAAAAATGATTATTCCTTCAATACCATTGGCTATGATTGCATTATTGGAACAATTCCTCTTGGTGTCAGAGAATCATTTTTTCTCATATCATTTATAACAGGCACAATTGGCCTGATGATTCTGTTCATTTCTTTATTGAATTTTTTCAATTTCCTTGTATCTGTATTTTACAGCAAGACCAAAGAGTTCTCCTTGAGAAAGGTGTATGGTGGAGAGTTCTGGCATTTGTTCAGGCAACTTTATGTACAGGCATCTATGGTGGTATTGATCTCTTGTCTTGTTATGATGTCTATAATTGAAGTTATTGGAGACTCGTTGATTCTTCAACTGGATCTGATAGAACTCAACTTGTTTGTAAGTAAACGGATTCTCATGTTGCATGCTTTGCAATATACAGTATTGCTGTTGACTGTATGTGCATTGATTTGTCTGGTTATAACAGCAAGACTCTACAGGATATCTGTATATACAGGAATAAGGAAGAAAATTGCTGCACATAAAGTTACTGGAAGGAATATTATGCTCTGGTGGCAAATTTTTATCTGCTGGATATTTATAGGGCTGGTGGGTGGACTTTACATGCAGAGCAGAAAGAGTTCAGGCATTATGTTCTCAGAACTTACAAAAGATATGAAAAATTCCATAGTAAGTGTCAATCTGGATTATTCATTCCTGAATGAAGACAGGAAACGTGGAATGATAGAACGGTTTTCAAAACATCCTTCTATAGAGGATATTATGATAACTGACGGTTCTTTATGTGAAGGGTTTTCCGGCAATTCACATATATGCTGGGAAGGGGATGAAAAAGATTATGGAAAATGGTTTCAGGTACTTCTTCTTACTGTTCCCGACAATTTTTTCAGGTTCATGAATGTGAATATGGACCAGGGTAAAATATTTGAAACCGGTAATCAGGTTGTTGTGGATGGAAGATTTGCAAAGAACTCTTCTGAGGATGTGGTTGGCAAAATATTTTTAATGGACGGCGAGGCATATGCCATTAATGGTATATGTGAAAGATACACATACTCATTATATGATGAGGATGGTGTGGGATTCATATTTATCCCCCGCAAAGAGAGTGACTATATTGGACATTGTTATTTGAAATGTACACCGGGTGAAACCAGAAAGGTGCAGAAATTCATTGAGGATATTTTGAAGGCGGAACTCCCTTCTACTGTAGATTACCATTCCTCAACATTGATGGAGGATGTATATGCAGTGCAGGTGATAGAATATGGCTTGAGGAAGATATTTGTTTTCTTTGCTGTGGTATGTATTTTAATAACTCTGCTGGGAGTGTATTCAAGCATAAGCATGGATACCGTCAAGAGGGTGAAGGAGGTTGCCATAATGAAGGTAAACGGAGCCTTGGGCCGGCATATTGCATGGAAGTTTACAAGGCTTTACGCCATATTGCTTGTAACAAGTGCCATGGTTGCATTCCCGTTGCTCTATCTTGTATTCCATTTCTGGAGCATGATGTATGTGCAGTTCTTCAACTGCGGTCCGGTGTTCTGGATTTCTCTCTTTATTGTACTGGCTTTACTTGTCGGGATTACAATATTCTGGAAAGTCTCTGCAATAGTTAAAATTAACCCTGCCATGATTATACAGCAGGAGTAAATGATGAGTATTCTATGTTTGCACATTATCTTACCTTGGCTTTAAGGAATTTGGCCAAATATAAGGTGCAGAATACCATCTGCATTTTAGGTTTGGCGGTGGGTATCCTGTGCTTTACGGTATGTCTTTATTATACCCGTTTCGTATTCTCTACAGACAATTGTTTTGAACATAGGGAGAGGATTGCATTATTGTCATTGAAGGATTCCAAAGGGTATATAATGGGAGGTGGAACACCAGCTTCTATAGCAGAGGAGTTGCGTCAGATGGATATTCCACAGTTGGAAAGCATAACGTGTATCCCTTATGACAGGGAGTTGCCTTATAATGTATATGTGTCTGAAAATAAAATCTTGCCCTATAAGTTTTTGACTTTAGAAACAGATACTGCATTCAATACAGTATTTGGTATAGATATAATTGCCGGCAGTTGGGAGAGTGCTGTTTTGCAACCCAACTCAATTGTAATAAGCAAATCAACAGCAGAGAGAGTTTTTGGCAATGCTCTTGATGCACTTGGAAAGACTATGGTTCTTTCAAGAAGACTGTATAATCCGTCAACACCTGAAAATGGTGGAGCAACATACAGTATTGCTGCCATAATGGAAGATATTCCTTCCAATAATTCCTTATTTTTTATGCAGCATATAGATTTGTTGAGAATAAACGATTCTGAGGGATTTTTAAAGTATAGGAATAGGGATAAAATTGCAGGAACTGATGTATATGTGCTTTTGAATGATGGTGCATCGGCAAAAGATTTTTCTGAACAATTGGATAGTGAGGGGTATGTTGTAAAGATGTATGATGAGGATTGTAGTTTATGTGCCTATAACATTAAAGCCGATAATGATTATATGATAGCAGCCGGCATAACATTGGCGGTTGGTGCCCTCATTTTGGCTATTGCATTGCTTAATTTCTTTAATTTTCTCGTATCCTTTTTTTATACCAGAATAGCAGAGTATTCAGTGAGAAAGGTTTTTGGCAGTACCCGCAAACAACTTTTTCTGCAGATGTATGCCCATGTCGCTCTTATGCTGGTTTTGTCGGCACTGTTGATGTTCTCTTTGATAGAGATATTTGGTGACAGTATAAGGATTTCTCTTCCTATATTGGAAATGGAACTGGATTTTGGCCGACTACAACTTATGGAACATTCATTTCAGTATATTGTTCTGTTGCTTGCCGCAAGTGCTGTGATTTGTTGGTTTATTGTCCGTCGTCTGTATAGAATTTCCGTTTTTGGAGGATTTGTTTCAAAACCGTCGGGAGGCAATGTTGTGGGAAGGAATATAATGCTTTGGTGGCAATTCTCCATTACATGGATATTTCTGGGTTTGGTATTTGCCATGTTTATCCAGTCATACATAAGTACAAACAATCTGTTTCCAAGTCTTTCTGTCAGGGAGAAACAGGAGATGTTGAGTATTCCTATGAACTGGTTTTTTATGAATGATTCACAAAAAGAGGTTATAATTGAAAAAATCAGGCAACATTCAGGTGTAAAGGATGTGCTGGTTACAGATATTCCGCTTCTGGAGGGTTATTCCGGATTTACAGGTAATATGTATTTGGAAGATGATGAGAAGAAAACAGGTTTTGGTGCAGGTATATTTTCTGTTCCCGACAACTATTTTTCTTTTATGAATATGCCTCTTTTGCGTGGCAGAATGCCTGTAGTGGAGAATGAAGTTGTTGCAGATGAAAAATTTGCAGAATTAAGGAATTCAGATATACTGGGGAAAGACCTTTTATTCTTCAAGTCAAGCGGATATTATACGGTATGCGGTATAGCAGATACCCATCATTTTGATATATATAATGATAATATTGGTTTTTTATATATTCCCAATTTGGTGAAAAGTATTGGGCATTGTTATGTCAAATGTTATTCTGGCCAGGTTGGACAAGTTAGGGAGAGGATTATTGATGTCATTTCCAAAGAACTTCCGCAAAATGTGGAAACTGAGGTAAAAACGTTCCTGGATGATGTGCACGCTATACAAGTCATTGAATATACATTACGTAAGATATTCATTTTTTTTGCAGCGGTATGCATAATTCTCACCCTTCTTGGTGTTTATGCCAGTATAAGTTTTGATACATTGCGCCGTCAAAAGGAGGTTGCCATACGTAAAATTAATGGGGCCGGCAAATTTCAGATAGCCTTTATCTTTGTAAAATTGTACATAATTCTCCTTACAACATCTGCTGCTGTTGCTTTCCCTGTTCTGTATTATGTTTTAGGATACTGGAAACTGGCATATAATAATTTTTTTGAGTATGGATTCCTTTTCTGGGCAACTCTCTTTGTAATTGTGGTTTTGTTGGTATCTGCCGTTATTGTGTTCAAAATCATCAGGATTGCAGAACTTAATCCTGCAACAGTAATTAAACAGGAATAATTAATTTGCTATATTTATTGTTTAAATCTTTTGATTATGAGAATTTTTAAGTTTTTCTTGCTGCTTGTTTTTATGGTAATTTCCGGCAATTTGTTTTCTCAGGTTGTGTTGCCGGAGAGTATTGAGGTGGAGGAGGGGAAGCCGGTTATGGTTATGCTTACAGCATCATGGTGCGGTCCGTGTAAAATTGCAAAAGAGAAAGTGCTTACAGATAAGGCTGTACAGCAGGAGTTGGTCAGATTTGAGAATGTCATTATTGATATAGACAGTAAAGAGGGGAAAAAATTTGTCTCTTCGTTGGACAAAAGTGCCGGTTATGAAGGGGGGATTCCTTTCTTTATGCTTCTTGATTCTGATCATAATGTAGTAGCATCAGAGACAGGTCTTTTAAAGGTTGGACGTTTTGTTGAATTTCTCAAGAGTGTGAAGCCTATTGAAAAGGCTCCTGAGCAGTCGTCTCCGGTACGGGAGAGTCAGGTGCTCCAAAATGTTGAAAGCACCCCAGTGGAGATGCATTTGGAGAACAATAGTGCCACACCTGTAGTATTCAAGACAATATCCAGATCTTCAACAGTCAATGATAATACACACCTTAAGAAAAAAAAACTGGGCTTATATTACGCATGTGTCTATTACGGTTTGGCTGTGGAAATTCTGCCCCAAGCCAATTTTGGCTGGTACTCAGGGAATGACCTGTATGATAAAACAAGAACAGGATATGGATTGTATTTGGGTGCAAGAAAAAATGGAAATAAAGGGTGGGATTATGCTGCTGGAATTTCTTTTGATTCATGGGGAGCAAAAAGCGGAATGGGAGGGAAGGTGCCTGTGGAGTATTTTATAAGAGTTCCTTTGGAAATAGAGCGACATGTTAAAAGGATATACTTGAATAATGGCCTTCCGTTGGGAGATTTTAAATTGAGGGGAGGAGTCTGGGGCGGATTTGCCATAGCCAATGATACACCTTTTGAAACCAGAAAAACTGATGCCGGATTGCAGGCTGCCATTGTATTCCAAATGGGTTCATTTGATATTTCTGCAGGTTATATAAGGGGCTTTGTGGACAGAATGTCAGCACCTGGGATTCAGGCTTTCAATAATGCCGTAACTATAGGTATTTCTTTGAATATAGGAGATTAAATACCTCCCAAGGCTATTGTTTTATGGTCAATAATTCCCTTGGCGGCTGCTTCGGAGAGTTCTTTGTGGGTGAAGGAGGAGTGTTTCTGTTCCATAATTGGTGCCAATTAAAAAGAACAGCAACAGGGGCTCTTTTGAAAAAGGAAAACGCATACCTGTAATACGGGTATGCGTTAAGATATTTATCCACAATTCCTACGGTTATGGTCCAAAAACTTTTATTCAAATACCAGCGTTCCAAAATGGTCGGGACGGTGGAAGTTTGGCTTTTCTATACGGATAGGATGCCATGAGAGATAGTGTTTCTGAGGCATGTTGTCTCCGCATTTGTAGAAGTTTGCCTTTATGGTGCGCCCTTTGAGAGGTTTTACCTCAGATAGTGAGTAGAGTTTTACCGGTATGGCAACAGTGAGTTTCCAAGTGTATGGCTGCCCGCTGTTCTCAGCTTTTGTCTTTATTCCAAATGCCTCTGAGCCAAGTGATGATTCCCTGCGGATCTGTGAAAGCACATCGTCTCCATAGCGGGTGCGGTCTGTGCGCTGAGCGCCTCCTGCAAAGGTGCCTTTTCCTATGCAGTTTAGTTCCAGATTGTAGTATTCTCCTCCTTCTCCAGGTATTGCAAAGAACTCTACGCATGAATCTGTATATGGTTTACTCCCTGCATCTTCTCCAAATTCAGCCTTAATGTCATCCTCGGTTACAAGGTACTGGATATATATCTCGTCGGGAGTATAACCTATGCGGAATCTTACGCTTGGTTCATATTCTCCATTGTAAGATGGCCAGTTGGCGCAGGCGATAGGGGAGTATTCCACCCCCTTTGCGTTGAATGCAGCCTCAATCTCCTCTGTTGTAGGCTGTGCTGTATTGAAAGAGAGTTCTTTAACTGTAAGGGTCATGTCTTCCATAGTTTCCTGGTTGGTCTTTATTTCCACTTTTTCCATAGTTGTAT
>SUYX01000048.1 GCA_015060225.1 Bacteroidales bacterium
ACAATCCTGCAAACGCTATTTGAGGCCTATCTGAGACAATCCACAGAACCTTAACAATACAAAATTATTAACTAACCAGTCTAATTATAGGCTGTCCAAAAAAGGGGAAGGCGACATTTATAGGGAAAGGGACATATAACTGACTTCTACCCGCTTATAATCTATTCGACCAAATGCAAGAAAAGAGCCTGTCCTCAAATTGTTGGACAGGCTCGCATATATTATATTAAGAATATTCTAAGCCGGGATTCGAACCCGGGACTATCCCTTTAGTTAGAAGGGCGTTCTATCCACTGAACTACTTAGCCGATGCAAATATACGAAATTTTCTGTAGAGAATCAAAGATTAGAAAAATTATAATTAACTTTGTGTGAGTTTAAGTAAAAGAACTATTACATATGAAGAAACTATTATTGTTTTTTACAAATCCGATTGTTGGTGGTGCGTTGTCTCTAATAGGATTATTGGAGATACTATTTAGCATCCCATCATCATATTTTACATATCAAATCTCGTTGTGGATAATTGTATTAGTTGTAGGAGTGCTTATATTGCTACACTATTTTTGGAAACGGATAAAGATCCTATATTACATTAAAACATATACATCGGATTCATTCGGCGGTTCTCATATGTACAAATGGCGTTGGATTAAGACCTCGTTTTATACAAATGTTTATGGGTACTTCCCTGACCGTATTGATGTTATGGAGACTACAAAACTAAATCCCAATATTCCTGTAATTGATTGTGGTCACCACTATATACAAAATAAGGATTTGTTACAGGAATATATTATGCTAAGTTTGTACGATAAAGTAGAAAATACTAAACAGACAAACTTGTTTATGCAACAATTACATAGTTTAGAGGCTCATTACTCAAAACAAAGAAAATAATCATCTATATACTTTAAGATTATAACATAGATATTTATGAAATTTCCCAAGCGAAATATAGATATATCTGAATATCAGAGTGAAATTAAAGCCTTATTAGGCGACAATGATTGTGCAATATTCATAGATACAAATATTATTTCTCAATTGTATCGTCTAAATGATTCGGCAAGACAAGATTTCTATAATTGGGTTAAAAGATGTGGAGATAGATTTCATATTCCCGTGTGGGTAATTCACGAATATTCTAATAAAATCTATCATAATAAAACAACCGATTATTTATCAGAATTATCTAAGATTAAACAATACTCAAATGATTTTAGTAATATTTCCGATTTTGTAAAAGGATATGTAGGCGAGTCTCTTTTGGTGGGATCTATTTATCAAGGTAAGGTACAGGACCTTAAAGATGAAATAGATGCTATTGAGGATTCTTTGAAAAAAATAAGTACAGCAATAAGTAAAAATATTGCCAAGCATCAAAGTACAGTTCATGAAGAGATTGTTAAGCAACTTGAGGGGAGAATCCTAGACACTGATATATTTTCAATAGTAGGTAGTGCTGATAACATTTTTTGTCAGCGCTCTAGTAATCGCATACCACCAGGTTATAAAGATAATACAAAAGAGGAGAATCGAGTAGGAGATTTTATTATTTGGATGGAAATACTGCATTATTGCAAAAAAAACAATGTTAAGAAAGCTATTTTGATTACTCGGGATATGAAAACAGATATTACATATTTCCCAGATAATCAAACTGTAGAAGGATACCGTCCAGCAGGAAATACAGAAACAATCAGAGTCGCAAAAAACAGCCTTGTGTATGAGTTCTATACTTATACAAAAAGTGACCAGTTCAAAATCATTGATTTCAAAACCTTTGTTAAGATTTTTGCGTCGCAATACAAGGACTTGGCATTATCTTTCCAATTAGCAATAGCTGAAGAAGAGAAAGAAAGTGCAGTAACAAAAAACGATGCTTCGTCAAACGATGATGTTAAAATAGACCAAAAACATATTGGATTACCCAAAGATGAAGGTGTCGCAAATGAAGTTGTTCCCAAACAAGATACTCCGTATTCTGGGACAGCAATCTCTGATGGACAGTATGATAACGAGGCAAATACTGGTTGTATGGATGAATTTATAACACAACTTAAAACATATAATTGGTATGTACAGAACCCTGCTATTGACAAAATCATAAAAACCCAGAAATTGAGTGTCCAAGATACTATTGAAAATAGAAGTTCTGTATTTGTACTAGGAAGAAACATTGTTCAAGCAGCGGAGGGATCTTCAGGCAATGCTATTATGTTTATGGAAAATATCAGCATCTATATAAAAGAATGGGCAGATGTGTTCAAACAGGCAATAATAGACGGAATGTTATTTGAGGTGTTCTTTAATTCTGAAGGTAAGATTAGACCAAATGAGTTTAAGGCACATTATTTTGAAGATATAATGACTAATGTGCAGAAATTAGGCTTGGCAAGTCCATACAAATTTATCAATGATAAAATTTTAAAAGTTGATACCAGATTTGTACCCTCAGTTGGTGATGACAAAGAATATACTTTTGTATTCTCAATAGATCGTGATGGTAAAACAACTAACCTACAATGCAATGGACGTGATATTAGTAGTACATTCAAACGCTCTTGGAGATTTCAATTCGCAGATAAAGAAGATATTAATGGAGCATTAGCATCATACTATGGAATTCTTAAGAAAAAAATAAAAGTAGACGGAATACCAGAAAATGTAGATGTCATAACTTATATAGAGGAGCCGATTGAACTTCCGTTTTAAATAATTAGGTTAATGCTAATTGATTGCTGATTTATATATGGCTTTTGAGAATATTTCGCTAACTTTGCACTTAGAAAAAGCGTTCTTTTCAATAATGCAGAATAAGATAGATAAGGGAACTTAGCTCGTTTCTAAATCGTTACCTATCACAAATTTAAGTTCTGTAAGTCGTTTGTTTTCAGCGAGAAACAATTTCTACTATGTCTCGAGCAGTGGAAGGTTATTTTCTTCCTAATCCCAGCCTCGGCAATCCACTGCTTTAGTGGGTGGTGTGTCATTGCGCGGGTGAGTCCTTTGAACACCAATCCTTTGCCTCATTCACCGCATAGTTCCAACGCTTCGTGGCTGATGGGGAGGGTTGCTTCGGTCTCTGTTTTCTCGGTGCAGATGCGAATGTAGTAGCCCTGATCTGGTCCCATCTAAAAGTCGCTCCATTGCAATTTGAGTATATCGCTGATGCGAAGTCCCGTCATACAGGCGAAGAGCGATGCTTGTTTTAGCACTGGAATACGGCAAGGGGTGGCGGCAAGTAGCTTTACCTCGTCAAGCGTCAGGTACTCCTTTTTAACCTCTTTCCACTCGATTTTTTCAAGAAAGTCATTGAGGTTTTCGCGCAACATCTTCTCCTTGTAGGCAATCTTCAATAGGGCGCGGAAAGTGGAGTAATATCCCGCTGCCGAATTTCGACTGATATATGAGTTAGAGTGATGTATCTGCTTGCATTTCAAGAGATAATCTCGGAACTTCTCGCATAGCTCAACGGTAATATCTCCGAAAGTACATTTGCCACCGCAGAACTTCTCGAAATGGTTGCAAACGCAATCCCACTTTTCGTATCGCTCGCGTGCCTTTGCTCGGAAGTAGGCGAGAAAATCGACCTTCTGTTTGTTCTTATCAAGGAAGCCGAACTCCTCGTTGATGAGCGACTGTACACGAATACAGCGTATCGCCTCCGCCTTGTTGAGCATCTCTTGGTTGAACATCCGTTGCTGCTTGGGCTATTGATAAATACTCTTTGTCTTTGATGTTCTCAACAGGTTTTTCTGTCTTGACATAATGAGTTTCGTTTTCGGCTTGTTTAACCCTCTTGTCTCGGACTGCCTGTTTGTAGGCTAAATTAGCACAGCGATGTGAACAATACTTAGTAGATACCTTTTGAGCTTCAAACTCAACTCCACACCATTGGCAAATTTTCGTAATTCTAATACTGCTTGTAGCCATTTTTACATTGTTTTTAATGCTTATTTCTCCTATTTTTTGTCAACTATCGTAAACTATTGTAAACCATGGTCAACTTTTTCCCTCACCTCGCCAACGCAAAATCGCATTTCAAGCGGCGAGGTACACAGGAGGTACAAAAACAGGCGTAAAAAGGCTTAGCAACGATTAACAACGATGCTTGCACAAACAAAAATAGCACCCGTAAAGAGTGCTATATTAATCATTTGTGATTGATTTAGCTATTTGATATTCAATAACTTATTTCCCGATGCAAAACCTCCCGAATATATTTCCCAGAATCTCTTCTGTATTTATCTCTCCAACTATGGAGCCGAGGTGGTACAGGGCTTCGCGGATGTCTTGGGCTACCAGATCTGTTGCCAGACCTGAGTTAAGGCCGTCTTCTACGCGGTCAAGCGCAATCTGGGCATCCATGAGGGCCTGGTAGTGGCGGATGTTGCTTACAAGGGTGCCTCCGGTTGCTACAGAGGATTTCCAGGAGTTCTGTGAGGAAACGAGCACCTCCTGCAAGTCATCTATATTTTCCCCTTTCTTGGCGGAAATGGGTACTACAGCAATAGGGGAGAGGGAGTGCTCCACGCAGATATCCTTTATCTTGTCTATCTGGGCTTCCACACCTACTTCCGAGGTTTCATCTATCTTGTTCAGGACAATGATGAGTTGCTGTCGGGAAGAAATCTTGTCCGTAAGGTTTACCAGACTGTGTTTGAAGTTTTCCGGACGGGATGCATCCAGTACCAGAATTACCACAGTTGCAGATTTGAGTTTCTGGTAGGTGCGCTCTATTCCAATGATTTCTATGGTCTCTTTGGTTTCGCGGATTCCAGCGGTGTCTATGAATCTGAAGGTGATGCCCCCCAGGTTCATGGTGTCTTCAATTACATCCCTGGTGGTTCCGTGGATATTGGATACAATTGCCCTCTCTTCCCCCACAAGGGTGTTCAACAGGGTACTTTTTCCGGTATTGGTTGCCCCCACAATCGCTACAGGGACACCATTCTTTATTACATTTCCAAGTGTAAAACTTTCAATGAGTTGCGTTACTTTTGAGGATACTTTTCCAAGCAATTCCGCAAGTTGTTTGCGGTCTGCAAATTCAACCTCTTCCTCGCTGAAATCAAGTTCCAGTTCCATGAGGGAAACCAGGTTGAGCAGATCTTCACGCATCTGTTTGAGTTCTGCTGAGAAACCGCCCTTCATCTGCTGCATTGCAATCTTGTGGGCAGCCTCGGTCTCAGAAGAGATAAGGTCTGCAACTGCCTCTGCCTGAGCGAGGTCCAGTTTGCCGTTCAGGAATGCCCTTTTTGAGAACTCTCCCGGCTCGGCCATTTTAACCCCATTTGCCAGCAACAGTTTTATAATCTCCTGCACAATATATTGTGAACCATGGCAATAGATCTCCGCACTATTCTCTCCGGTATAAGAGTGAGGCCCTTTGAATGTAACCACAAGACACTCATCAATCAACCTTTCACCATCCTTGATTGCCCCAAACTGCATCTTGTAGGGTAGGGGAGCCTTCCCCCCTGCAGGAACAAATATCTTCCCGACAATCTCCGGTGTATCCTCACCGCTCAACCTTATTACCGCAATCGCCCCCTGGCCCTGCGGAGTTGCCAAAGCACATATATTCTTATTCAAATATTCCATTTCCTTCTTCTGCTCAATAAAACTATAAAACAACAATTTCTGCCCTCAAAAGTTCTACTTTTTAAGCCTCAAGGCCACCACATTTTCTACATGGTGGGTGTGAGGGAACATGTCAACCGGACGGACAGCGGTGATTTCATATTTCTGGCACAGGATTGCCAGGTCGCGTGCCTGGGAAGCAGGGTTGCAACTTACGTAAACCATCCGTTCAGGGGCTGCCTCAAGCAGTACGGCTGCCACATCGGGGTGGATTCCGGCTCGGGGCGGGTCAAGGACAACAATGTCGGGATGACCATTCTCTTCAATGAATTTGCCGGTAAGCATATCCTTCATGTCTCCTGCGTAGAAATGGGAATTGGTAATTCCGTTGTTGGCAGCATTTATCTTTGCATCGTCAATTGCCTCCTGAACATACTCAATTCCAACCACTTTCTTTGCTTTTCCGCTCAGGAAGAGTCCAATTGTTCCGGTACCTGTATAAAGGTCATAAAGCACCTCATCCCCCTTAAGGTCAGCAAACTCACGCACTACGCTGTAGAGTCTGTAGGCCTGTTTTGAGTTGGTCTGGTAGAACGATTTAGGGGAGATGCGGAACCTGATATCCTCCATGGTATCATAAATGCAATCCTCACCGTAATACCTTACACAAGGGAGGTCTGAAATTGAGTCGTTCTTTTTGCCGTTAATCACATAATGAAGAGAAGTAATCTGAGGGAATTTGGCAACAAGGGCATCCAACAGGCCGCGGCGCAAAGCCTCATCCTCATAGAAGAACACCATAATGAGCATCACATCGCCATTTGATGCGGTACGGACAATCATATTGCGCAGATATCCAACCTGTTCACGCAAATCAAAGAAAGACAATCCATTCTCAATAGCATACTCCCTCACAAAGTTCCTTATGGCATTTGAAGGCTCCGCCTGAAGGTGGCACTCCCTTATATCCAACACTTTGTCAAAGAAACCGCTTATATGGAAACCAAGGCCAAGGCGCTCTGTAGAGGAAATTGCCTCAGGATCCTCGCCGCTAAGAAGCCATCTGCGGTTGGAGAATGTGAATTCCAGTTTGTTGCGGTAATTCTCAATCCCCTCTGAACCCAGAATTGGGGTAATTTCAGGCAATTGCAGATGTCCAATGCGGGTCAACTGGTCAACAACCTGCTGCTGTTTGTATTTCAACTGGAGTTCATACGGAAGAGCCTGCCATTTGCAGCCGCCGCAAACGCCATAATGCTTGCAGAACGGCTCAACGCGCAAAGGCGAAGGTTTTACCATATTCACAACAATTCCTTCCATATAGCCGCTGCGTTTACGGGTAAGTCTCACATCCACAACATCTCCAGGAATGCACTGCGGAACAAACAGAACTTTTCCATCTACACGGGCCAATGCATTTCCTTCAGCCGCAACCGACTCAATCTCTACATTGTAGAGAACTATTTTATCTTTTCTCTTCATATCATAAACTTAGGTTTGCAAAAATATCCATAAAAATCAAATAAGTATAAACAAATTTGTAATTTTGTAGGTAATTGTGGCTTATGCCCAACCTCATTAGAAACAAAACTAAAATTACATCTATATGAAACGTAAACTGATATTACTGGCATTTATGCTTGTTTCACTGGTAATGACATCATCTCTGTTTGCAGAGAGCATTACAAAAGAACAGGCACACACAATTGCAATTAAATTTCTCAAATCCAATCCTGCACTCACCAATGTGAACCAGTTAAAGATGGTATATGATGGTGCAGACAAGGTAAAATCTGCCGAAAGCAGCAATCCGGCATTGTATATATACGACAATCCCGATGGAAAAGGATTTGTTATTGTTTCAGGTGATGACATTGCATATCCTGTTTTGGGATACTCCTTTGAGAATGATTTTCCTCAGAAGAATATTCCAGTAAATATAAGGGGATGGATTGAAGAGATGGAAAATAGGATTAACTACGGAAGGAAAAACGGGTTCAAAAGTATGGAACAGCCTTATACCAAGGCCTCAGAAGGGGATATAGTGGTAAAACTTACAACTGCCCAGTGGAACCAGTCACAACCATACGACATGTATACTCCTAAGGCAAACGGGTCCCAAACCCCCACAGGATGTACAGCCACTGCTACAGCAATAATAATGTATTACCATAAACATCCCGAAAGAGGCAACGGTACGATTCCACAATACTACACACCAACAAACAACATTTATATGCAATCTGTGCAATTGGGGCACACATATAACTGGAACAACATGCTTGACTCATATATAACCGGACAGTATACAGAAGAGCAGGCAATCAATGTAGCACGTCTGATGTCAGATGTAGGTTGTGCCATAAAGTCAGATTATACAGCGGATGGTACTGGTGCTTATACAGCCGATGTAGTTAAAGCCCTTGTCGAATATTTCGATTATGACAAATCAGCTATAGAAAACTTCAGAAGCAACATTCCAAACGAAGATTGGTTTGCAATGATAAAAGATGAATTGAAAGAGAAGAGACCTGTCCTCTATGCTGGATATAACGATGAATCCGGACACTCTTTTGTATTGGACGGATATACAACTGACAACTATTTCAGCGTAAACTGGGGGTGGGGCGGTTCTTATAACGGATACTTCCTTCTGGATGCACTTAACCCGTCGGGAAGCGGAATTGGTGGTAATAATGACCATTATAATTTCAATCAGATATGTCTTACCAATCTTAAACCTGACGCAGGTGGTAATTGGATTGAAAGAATGTCAATTTCCGGAGAAGGTTTCATGTCTGACTACAGTTCATATGAAATGAACAAGGAGTACAATCTGCTTATAGACAGGCTGTCCAATACTGGAAACTGTTTATTCGTAGGTAATATAATGTGTGCCCACACAGACAAATACGGCAATATCAAGGAAATTTTAAATGACTTCTATGTTTCTGAAGAGACCAATCTTTTGCCTCAATGGGGTTGGAGCGGATTCAAACTCAATATAGTAATTAAAAAGCCTATAGAGAGTGGTGACAGACTGAGGATGTTCTATAAAACTGCAAGAACCGACAGCTGGGTACTGATAAAAGGTGGAGAGGGATGTGCCTGGGAGCTTATTCTAAAGAATGACAACCCTATAGGAAGAGGAATAAGCATGTCTTACAACAAGGAGAGCAAGAAGTTGACGGTAAATTCGGCATCGGATATAAATGTAACATTCCATGGCCCCAACAATACAGATCTTAACAGCAGATGCACTAGAGAAAACAACAAGGTGACCATAGACACCAAAGACCTCTCTACAGGTACATATATAGTAAAACTTGTAAGGAGAAGTGAATCACAGGAGATAAAAATAGCATTATAAAACTGATTGAACCATGAGAACATATATAAAGATTCTGACATTATTTATGGCATGTGCGCTAATTGTGTCATGTTCCAAAGAGGAAAAAATAGCTGAACCTGAACTGACAATTACAGGTATTGAAGCACAGCCTGTTATTGAGGCGGCAGGAGGGAGGTTTACTCTTAACATTACAGCCAACAAAGAATGGTCTGCATCATCGGGACAAGGTTGGTGTAAGGTTGAACCTTCAAAAGGCACTGCTGGAAGCAGCACAGTAACAATTGTTGCAGATGAAAACACAACAACTGATGAAAGGAATGCACAGATCCGCTTCACTTGTGAGACTGTTTCCCAATCAATTACAGTAACTCAGAAACAAAAGGACGCATTAACTGTAACTTCAGATAAAATTGAGGTTGACGATGAGGAAAACACAATAAGCGTTGAGTTAAAATCAAACATCAGTTTCACTTATGAGGTTGAAGCTTCTGCCAAAAGCTGGATTACTCCAATAACAACCAAAGCCCTCACGAAACATGTACTTCAATTCAAAGTATCTGCAAATGAGAATTTTGAAAAGAGAGAAGGTAAAATATTCATTAAAGGTGGAGCATTTGCAGACACTGTTTATGTATACCAGGAAGGAAGCAAGCCAAGCATAGTTATATCACAGAATGAATATACCGTAGGAAGCAAGGGTGAAGAGATTACTGTACAGCTGAGAAGTAATGTAAATTACCAGATAATCATGCCTCAAGGCGCTAATTGGGTAAAAGAGATTACTACAAAGGCATATTCAGACTATACACATTACTTTAAAATTGCCCCTAACGATACTTATGACTCCAGAGAGGCAATAATCATCTTTAAGGAGGTTGAAGGCTCAATAGCAGATACCGTAAAAATCTCACAAATGCAGAAGGATGCCATTATTGTAGCAAATAAGGAGTACAAGATAGGATATTCAACTACAGAGTTAAAATTTAAAATAGCTACAAATCTTGAAGTTGATGTGGAGAGCTCTGCAAACTGGATAAAATATGTTCCGCCAACAAGAGGCCTTAAGGATATAGAACTGAAATTTGCTATAGATACAAACAACACCAATACAACAAGAGAAGGTGTGATTACTATATCCAAAGGAAACACAAAACAGCAGATTAAAGTGATACAAATGGCAAAAGGAATGTACACCAGTACAATAACTATAACCCACGAAAATGTTTCATATACAATTGCCAAATTGATAGGAAGCGATGTTACAGGAAAGATTGATTGGGGTGATGGAAAATCTGAAGAATATGCACCAAATGCCAAGCATGAATATCCATTTAAGAAAGATTATATGGTAACATTAAAATGTGAAAATGCAACAGAAATAGTGATACCTGATCTAGAAGGGATAAAGGAACTTGGTTTGATCAACTTCTAAAATTTACACAATTTATATTATGTTAAATAGCACTACGCAAAGGAAACCCCTTCCCGAAAGATTAAGACCTGCATCATTAGATGATTATGTTGGTCAGGAGCACCTTATTGGTACCAATGCAATCTTGAGGAGAATGATTGAAGCAGGAAATATCTCCTCCTTTATACTTTGGGGGCCTCCTGGCGTAGGCAAAACAACTCTTGCAAGAATAATTGCAACAAAATTGGACAGACCTTTCTATACCCTCTCGGCTATCAGCTCAGGTGTAAAGGATATCCGAGAGGTTATAGATAAGGCTAAAGGGACAAACCTTTTCAATACAGTAGCACCCATATTATTCATAGATGAGATTCACCGTTTCAGCAAAAGCCAGCAGGATGCTCTCCTGGGGGCCGTTGAAGACGGAACATTCACCCTCATTGGTGCCACAACAGAAAACCCGTCATTTGAGGTAATAAGCCCATTGCTCTCAAGGTGTCAGGTATATGTACTCAAAGAGATGTCTGTAGAGAACCTTGACACTCTCCTACAACGGGCTCTCACACAAGACGAATACCTTAAAAAACAGAAGATTACAGTTACAGAAAAGGAACTGCTTTTCAGATATTCCGGCGGAGACGCACGCAAACTTCTCAATATCATAGAGATAATTACATCAAGTTTCCCTCCAACCGCTGATATAACCATTAACAACCAAATTGTACAGGAAAGGCTTCAGGAAAACATTGCCCTCTATGACAAAAACGGCGAACAGCACTATGATATAATCTCCGCTTTCATAAAGAGCATACGCGGTTCGGATCCCAACGGTGCAGTATATTGGCTTGCGAGAATGATTGCCGGCGGCGAAGACCCTATGTTCATAGCCCGCAGGATGCTCATTTCGGCCTCAGAAGACATTGGACTTGCAAACCCGAATGCAATTCTCCTGGCCCAGGCCACAATCCAGACCGTCCACCAGATAGGGATGCCGGAAGGGCGCATCCCCCTCTCCCAGTGTGCCATTTACCTGGCCACTTCTCCAAAGAGCAACAGTGCATATATGGCTATAAATGACGCACTTGAGGTTGTCGGGAAACAGGGTCCCCTACCCGTTCCACTCCATCTGCGCAATGCCCCTACCAAACTCATGGCAGACCTGGGGTACGCAAAAGACTACAAGTATGCACACTCCTACCAGGGTAATTTTGTGGATCAGGAGTTTCTTCCCGACAAACTGTCGGGAACAAAATTCTACGACCCCGGACAGAACTCAAAAGAGGCCGAACTGCGCAAAAGGCTGGCCTCACTCTGGGAAAAATACGGATATTAGCCCAAGTCCTGCAACTTTCATCCACCAATATTGTTAACAAAAGAGCAAATTAGTGTTCAATATTAACAAATTGGTGAATATGAAAAAGTTAGTAAATAAAGTAGCCCTAATTACAGGGGCATCCAACGGTATCGGGAAGGCTACCGCAGAGAGATTTGTAAAAGAAGGGGCAAAAGTAATCATTGCCGACCACAACAAGGAACGGGCAGAGAAGTTTGCAAGTTCACTCAGGGATAACGAATATCATGCTGAGGCTGTGGCATTTGAGGCTGGAGATCTCAAGAGTGCTGCAAAGGCTGTTGACAAGGCATTGGAATATTTTGGAGGAATAGACTGCATTGTAAACAATGTAGGCGGCAGCGACCTCACAAAGGACCTTGGCGCAGGAGAACTGGATATCAGATATTTTGATGAAGTGATGCATGTGAACTTGCGGAGCATGATTGCCACCGTACAGAGCGCCCTCCCATACATGAAAGAGAATGGCGGCGGAACCATCATAAATGTTGCATCAATCGGCGGCCTGTTGGGAGATTTCAGGGGAACACTGTACGGAATAAGCAAAGCCGGAGTAATAAACCTCACCAGATACATTGCCACACAATACGGCAAATACGGTATCAGATGCAACGGTGTTGCTCCAGGACTCATCCTCACCCCTGCCGCAATTGAAAACCTCACCCCAGAATACAGGGAAATGTTCATCAAAAACAACACCCTCCCCTACGCCGGCCAGCCCGAAGACATTGCAGGGGTAATCACCTTCCTTGCCAGTGAAGATGCAAAATACATCTCAGGACAAACAATCATCGCCGACGGCGGCATGAGTTGCCACAACCCAACAGTTAAAGATGTGACTAAGTTGTAAGCAACAAATAGTAAATTTATATAAGTTATTTAATCTTAAGAAAATAGGTATTCAGAAATATAATTAAAACTACCTGCTCGAAGTCTCCTCTGCTTCGTCATTGCTGTGCAATAACTCGCAACCGTCGAATTATGCAGGCAGTTTTAATTATATTTCTGAATAAATACATCCATTAACTGATAAAATCTGAGATTTTTTTTTCTTAAATTTGTAGGATAGCACATAATTGCAAAAAAAGAGATTATGAACAGAATAGATTTACCTTACTTAAAAGAGTATAACAATGATAATTTTTTCCTTCTTGCTGGTCCTTGCGTTGTTGAAGGCGAGGAAATTACGTGGCAAATAGCAAGGGAACTCAAAGGCATCTGCGACCGCCTTCAGATCCCATTTGTATTCAAGGCATCCTACCGCAAAGCAAACCGCTCAAAAGCCTCATCATTCACCGGAATCGGAGACCGTGAAGGATTGCAGATCCTTAAAGATATCAGAAATGAACTTCAAGTACCTGTTGTAACAGATATCCACAATCCTTGCGAGGCAGAACTTGCAGCATCATACGATGTGGATATCCTCCAGATACCTGCATTCCTGTGCCGCCAGACAGATCTCCTTGAAGCAGCGGCAGTTACAGGAAAATATGTAAACATAAAGAAAGGGCAGTTCCTGGCCCCTTCTTCAATGAAATTTGCAGCGGAGAAAGTTGCCTCACACGGCAACAACAGGATAATCCTCACCGACAGGGGTACGCAATTCGGATACGGAGACCTTATAGTTGACTACCGCGGAATCCCTCAGATGCAGGAAACAGGGTATCCTGTAGTACTTGACATTACCCACAGCCTACAGCAGCCCAACCAGAGCAGCGGTGTTACCGGAGGCCAGCCTCAGATGATTGAAACCATTGCCAAAGCAGGTATTGCGGTTGGGGCAGACGGACTGTTCATGGAAACACACCCTAACCCTGCACAAGCAAAATCCGACGGTGCAAACATGCTCAACCTTGCACTTGTTGAGCAGCTGCTCACTAAACTTATTGCCATCAGAAGGGTTATATTGTAAAATCAAACATAAAACAACACAATATTATGAGTCTGTCAAATTTTTCAAGGCGTTATGAAAAGGTTCCTGTAACCATATTCAAAGGGCAGGAAGACGCGGCAAAAATGATTGTAGATGACATTATCATCACAACAAACAGGAAAATAAACGAAGGGAAGAAATGCGTTCTGGCACTGGCGGCATCGTCTGCCTGTATCCCTGTTTATGAAGCACTTGTAAAGGAGTATGAAAACGGCAGGCTCAGTTTCAAGTCTATAGAAATATTCTCAATAGATGAATACTATCCTTTGGACCGCAATGAACTCCAGACACACTACAGATTCCTCAAAGAGTACATTTTCGACCTTACAGACATCCCTCAGGAGAATATCCATTGCCTGCAGAGCAACAGGATGGATGACGTTGCAGATTACTGCCAAAGATATGAGGAAGAGATAAAATTGTCGGGAGGAATAGATATGCTCATTACCGGAGGAATGGGAAGCAATGAGCCAGGTTCTCCTTACAACTCCCGCACAAGGCTAATTACAATGAACTACACTACCCGC
>SUYX01000049.1 GCA_015060225.1 Bacteroidales bacterium
CTATGCCACCACCAATTGTCTGGGGCAGTTTGCCCTCAAGCAGCAATGAGTGGAACATCAGTTTGCTCCGTTCCATATTGCCGCTTATTTCCAACTGTTTCTCCAACGCCGCCGGGTTAACCCTTATGCCCATTGAGGAGATTTCAAATGCGGAATCCAGTACAGGATTATATATGAGGATATCTCCGTTCAAGCCACATAAACCGTCGGGAGTAGGGGTGCTCCAGTCATCATAGTCTGAGGAGCGGGTGTCGTGCAGGGTGCCGTCACCCAATGCACATCCTATACCCTGGATGAATACTGCACCATATTTTTTGCAAATTTCATGTTCCCTCTCTTTAGGGGTGAGACCAGGATATTCCTGGCGGAGTTCCTCAGCATGCATAAAATGAATTTCGTCGGGAAGAAACGGGGTGAAAACGGGATATTGTTCACACAAAAGGTACTCGGTGTGTTTGAGGGCCTTGTAGATGCACCTTACAGTATGGTGCAGATACTCTGTTGTGCGCTCGCTCTCCAGAATCACCTTCTCCCAATCCCACTGGTCAACATAAATGGAGTGGATATTGTCCAGCTCCTCGCACGGACGGAGGGCATTCATGTCTGTATAGATACCTTTTCCTGCCTCAATGTGGTGCCTCCAGAGGGTATATCTCTTCCATTTGGCAAGAGACTGCACAATCTCCACTTTCTTTCCCTCTCCAAGGTCATTTACGGCAAAAGATACAGGTGCCTCTACTCCCGACAAATTGTCATTCAAACCTTTGTTTGCCTCAACTACAAGCGGTGCAGTTACCCTTCTTAACTTCAATTGCGCCGAAAGATGCTGCTGGAAAGTATCCTTTATAAACTTGATGGCCCTCTCTGTCTGCCATACATCCAGTTTTGAAACATATCCCTGAGGAATGAACAGTTTTCCCATAATCCCAATCTCCAATAATATGCTCTGCGGTGTTGCCGGCTGCTGTTTCCGGGTGCTGCCGCTGGAGCATCATTAAAAAAGGCCCTCATTGTTGAGGTGCCATATCCGGAACAAAACTAATAAAAAATATAAAAGGTTGTACGGCATTTGTTATCTTTGTAAGATATAAATGTGGTTCCATGAAGAGAATTTTACTGGTTACCGGGGGACAGCGTTCCGGGAAGAGTACATATGCCGAGAAAATTGTGCTGGAGATGGCGGCCGGCAGCAGTGTGCATGGTGATGGCAGGGCAGTGTATATGGCCACTTCCCGTATTTGGGATGAGGAGTTTGCCCATAGGGTGAAACTGCATCAGGAGCGAAGAGGACCGCAATGGATAAACATTGAGGAACCGAAATATCTGAGCAGACATGATGTCGCAGGGAGGGTTGTCCTTATTGATTGTGTAACTTTATGGAGTACAAATTTCTTTTTTGATTTGAGTACGGAGGTGCAGGATGAATCTGTAAAGGCAACCATGAATGCAGGTGAGGCTCAGGAATCTGCCAACCTGGTTGAGCGTACATTGCAGCAGATTAAGGAGGAGTTTGACCGGTTTACTTCGCAGGATGCCATATTCGTTTTTGTTACAAATGAGATAGGCTTGTGCGGTGTCCCTGAGAATAAGGTGCAGAGACAGTTTACCGATCTTTTGGGATGGCTTAACCAGTATATAGCTTCCAGGGCAGATGAGGTTGTTTTTATGGTAAGCGGCGTCCCGATGAAGATAAAATAGCGGCACCACCGCACAATCAGCTGATGAGTGGAGACAATAATGTTTTTTTTTTGTAAAAGATTATGAGAGCGTTCAATATAATTTCTCCCGATGAGGGATTGAGGGGGGCTTTGCAGTCCAAGATTGACAATCTTACCAAACCCAAGGGATCCCTTGGAATGCTGGAGGAGTTGGCCCTGCAGGTGGGGATGATCCAGCAGAGCCTGGAGCCGGAACTCAAGAATCCGCAACATATCCTTTTTGGTGCTGATCACGGTATTCTGGAGGAGGGGGTGAGCTGTACACCCAAAGAGGTAACATGGCAGCAGATGGGACATTTTCTTAAGGGGGGAGCAGGTATCAGTTTCCTTTGTGCCCAGCACGGTTTCAAATTGAATGTGGTGGACAGTGGTGTGGATTTTGATTTTCCGGCAGGATGCGGAATTATTGATGCCAAGATAAGGAAAGGTACCAGAAATTTCCTGAAGGAGCCAGCCATGACAATGGAAGAACTTGAACTGGCCATTGAACGTGGTGCGGAGCAGGTTGACAAGGTTTATTCCCAGGGGTGCAATATAGTTTCGTTTGGAGAGATGGGAGCCGGCAATACCTCCCCATCATCAATGTGGATGAGTTTCATCGGAGGTATCCCTTTGAAGGAGTGTGTGGGAGCAGGCAGCGGAGTTGTTGGTGCCGGCCTGCAGCATAAGGTGGATGTGCTTATGGCAGCTGCGGCAAATTATGAGAATGCACAGGGAACAGAGTTCAGCAAATCTTTTGGGAAGGGAGAGAGTGCCGGCTCAGGATATTTGTCGGGAGGAAAAAGGGATTATGTTCTGGAGATTATGCGCTGGTTTGGAGGGTATGAGATGGTTATGGCTGTTGGAGGCATGTTGAGGGCAGCAGAACTAAAGATGACAATTCTGGTGGACGGTTTCATTATGACAAACTGTATGCTGGCTGCCAGGGAACTCTATCCTGCGGTTACAGATTATGCCATTTACGGGCATTGCGGTGATGAGTCCGGGCACAGAAGGGTGCTGGATGTATTGGGTGCTAAGCCAATCCTGCATCTCGGACTGAGGCTAGGGGAGGGGAGTGGAGCCATTTGTGCTTATCCGATTGTAGTTTCAGCGGTGAATATGATTAATCAGATGGACTGTTTTACAGGTGCGTCGGTAACAAAATATTTTTAGGATGAAGGGGATTCTTGCAGCATTAATGTTTTTTACAAGATTGCCTTTCTGGAGGTTGGCAACGGTTGGAAAGGAACATTTCAGGAATGTGGTGAACTTTTGGCCATGGGCGGGAATCATTACAGGCAGTCTTGGTGCCCTGGTAATGCTGGGTGCATCATTCTTTCTCCCTCCTCTTGTGGCGGTGATTTTGGGCGTTGCAGCGCGTGTCCTTGTAACAGGAGCACTTCATGAGGACGGCCTTGCAGATTTTTTTGATGGATTTGGAGGGGGTAGGGATAAGGAAAGCATTCTCAGGATAATGAAAGATTCCCACATAGGGAGTTATGGGGTACTTGGCCTTATATTCTATTTTGCCCTCCTGGTGGCGGTTTTATCCAGTATGCCAATTGCTGTTTCTGCATCACTCTTTTTCTGCGGTGATATTTTGTGCAAGTTCATTTCAAGCAATATTGTAAACCTCCTTCCATATTCCAGAAAGGAGGAGGAGAGTAAGAATAAACTGATATATAATAGGATGCCGGTGATGATATTTATTGTAAACCTTGTGTTTGCGGTATTGTTGCTCGGGTGCCTCTATACTGTGTACATCCCTTTTGCGGCAATTTATGCAACAGTTGTACCTTGTTTGCTGTTTCTGTTGCTGGTGCGGTATATGAGGTGGAAAATCCAGGGTTATACCGGTGATTGTTGCGGAGCAACATTCCTTTTGTGTGAAGTTTCGTTCCATCTTGCCTCTCTGGCAATTATCGGCAATCTTTTGTAATATGAATGTTTATCTTGTAAGACATACGGCGGTAGATGTTCCCCACGGAATGTGCTACGGGCAAACCGATGTCCCTTTAAAGGATACTTTCCCACAAGAGGCAGCGGCGGTTGCCGGCAGGCTTGATGCCGCTCTTCCCGATAAATCCATCCTGGATGCAGTGTATACCAGTCCCCTGAGCCGTTGTTGCAGACTCGCTGAATTTTGCGGTTATGGAGATGCATTGCGTGAACCCCGTATAATGGAGATTAATTTTGGAGAGTGGGAGGGACAGAACTATGATTTAATTCAGGATCCCCGTCTCCACGAGTGGTTTGAAGATTACCTCCATGTAAGGGCTACTGGTGGGGAATCGTTTGAAGACCAGTTTAATAGGGTTTCAGGGTTTCTGCAGGAACTGAAATTGTCGGGAAAAAGGGATGTGTTGTGCTTCTGCCATGGTGGGGTGCTCATATGTGCAAAAATCATCAGTGGCGCAATAACTCCGCAGGAAGCATTCTCTTCGCTTGATGATTACGGAAGTGTGATAAAAATTACAATCTGATTTGTGTATGTAAATAATAAGGGGGGATCCGATGCGAATCTCCCCTTATTTATTTGTCCGGCAGTTTATCTCTTTCTGCTTACAATCTTTTCCACATAGTGATATTGCCGGTTTGCAGATTTCCCTTCCACCTCAATCCTGTAGTCAGAGGCTGAGTCTGTGGTATAGAAACTGATCCATGCCTGGCCGTTTGCATCAACTTTTATAGAAGGGTTCCAATAGAGGGTTATCCTGCTGTCCTTTGCCGCATTTCTGCGGGCCTCTGCTGTGTTGTACTTGGGTGTGTAGAACTTGACAGGCTTCTGCCATCCTAAAGGATAGTCACAAGAGACATTGTATGGGATCTTGTCTGCCCTTACATGAGGTTTTGTCCTTACCATCAGAACCGGATACGGATTTACGTCGCCGGAATCAAATGAAGGCTGGAACGGTGCAGCCGATACACCTGATACATAGATCATGGATTCCACTTGGGAAAGCGGCAGTGAAAGTACTGTGTTTACAGCCTCTTCCGGATGGATGAAACTTCCGTTGAGATATACCAGTACGAGTCCGTAGCGTCCAGGTCTTGTAACCTGTCCTCCGGCCATTGAGCCTGCTGATGATTTTGGCCCTATCAGTGAGCCGGAAGGAACGCCGCCGGCATCTGCAGTAGTATCTGCACTCCTTACTTTTGCATATTCAGGGACCGAAATGTTTTCACCTGTATCGCCGAATACCTCCCTTACACCTGAATATGTTGCTGTAACATAAGCTGCAACGGAGTAGCTCTGTGAGTATGATTTCATTGCAAGTGTATCCCTGTACCACTCCCTTTTTATAGGATAGTTGGCAATAGGGGAAGGTGAGTTCTTTGGAGTTATGAGCTGTGATGTGATGACTACAGGGTCAAGCTCGTATGCCATGGCATGCTCGCCGTCCTCATTATTGTAGTAAATGTTCTCTACAGCTCTCTTATATGCATCTGAGTAGATAACTCCTTCCGGTTTTACGGGGTATTTGTATACAGGTGCATAATATTCCTGCATAAGTTCAGGAGTCTGGCGGATACTCCTGCCGTTTTTGCCTACGGCACTTATTATGAAACGTGTCCCCTCCGGGAAGTTCACATCATGTAGGACAAAGTATCCCGAGTCTATCTGCCCCATGGCCTTGAAACCTATAGAAGGGGCCAGGAAAGATACTATGGCCCTATTTGTAAGGCCTGTCATATTCACCACCTTGCCAAAGAGAGTCTGTTTGTACTCTTTTCCAAAATGGGGTATTTCACTCTTGCCTTGCACAATTTTGGACAGGTCGTAATATCTCCACCCTTGGGTCTGCAAAAGGAGGTCACCCCTCTGCATCCTCTGAGAGAGTGGAATGGAACGGTTGAAATAGAATGCAATATCTTCTATATATCCCTGCAGCTCGCTCTTAAGGAGCATATAAGACTCCATTGTTGTCTGTTCTGCATTGGAAGCGGTGCCGGCATCTGTTACAGAAACTGAGAATGTTCCGGTAGAATCTGCCATCCCCTCAGGAAGTTTTATTGAAACATTTACAAGATCCCTTCTGCCGTATTCCTCTTTATCTGTTTCCACTTTCATTGCTTCATCATTGTCCGGCAATACAAGGAACGGCCGTTCTGCGTAAACATTGCCTTTAAGGTCAATTACCGATATGGAATGGATTCCGGCGGAGAGAGTCTTAGGCTGGATGGAGAGCCTCTCAACTCCTCTTTGAAGCGGCTTTGTATAGTATACTTCTGAACCATTGTGCATTACAGCCATAAGTCCGTTGCCGAGAAGTGACTCGGATGAAACAATTGAGAACCGTATAAAATCCTTTTCTGAGTACTCTTTTAATGAAGATACACCAACAATTCCGTTAATTGAAACTCCTGTTTCTACAGGGGAAGGCAATTTAACAAGACTTGAATATCCGGTTGTATCATTGATTGTGGCAGAAAGTTCCTGCAAAGGGATATTTGGAATCATTATTTTGCCAAATCCAAGGGAGTCAGTTGAGTATTGGGTAAGCACATTGCCACCTGCATCCATCACATCTCCATAAACCGGTACTCCTGTTCCGTTGGAGTTTATGCTCTTTATGTATATGGTAGCATTGGTTCCGGCAATGGCATTACCGCTCTCGGGAAGGAACTGTACATCATATCTGCCCCTCTTGGCCTCCTTCTTCTCCATTTTTTCTTTTTCAAAAGGGGAAAGTTCTCCAATACGGAGATAGTCTGCCTTTCGCTTTACCTCTTTCTCCTGCATTGCGGCAACAGCATTGTCCTTCATTGGATTGGTAATCTCCAACTCCTTGTAGAACATATACTCTACGGGGCGGTTAAGCATCCAATAGGTGTATCCGCGCAAGATAGCCCGTTCTGTGGAATTCATCTCCGGCACTACAATGTGCCCCTGGAAGGCATCACCTATACGGCGGAGTTTTTTCCTTGCAATCACCTTCTGCTCAATTTTTGCAAAATTTGAGATACTTCCCTCGTCGCGGATAAGCTGGTTGCTTATGAGTTCTACATATATGTAGTTGGATTCGTCAAATTCAGATGCGTATGATGCATTCTCCACATATCCGCTGAACCAGATGGTGTCCGTGGCAAAATAGACATCCTTGTCTGTATGCAGATACACTTTCTCAGGAGAAAGCAGTTTGGAGTAATTGTGGAACATATCTACAGGATTGTTCTGAACCTGTGCGGAAACCTCTGCAACTGCCAATGCGATGGTCAGGCATGTTGCAGCAAAAAGCAGGATATTCTTCTTCATAATGGTGCTATTGAAAAAATCTTTGCAAGATAATATAAATATTTTTTAATTGCGCTTCTGATTCCCTGTATTTGGAGAGCGTTTTATGAATTTTTCTATATAATGGTACTGCTTGGCCGCAGATCTTCCCTCAACTTCCACTCTATAGCAGGATTCAGAATCGGATGTATAAAAGGATACTTCCGCTTCCCCGTTGCCGTTTAGTTTTACAGACGGGTTCCAATAAACTGTAATCCTGTTGTCTGCATTCTTCTTCATTCTGGCCTCGGCATTATCATACTTGGGTGAATAGAATTTTACAGGCTTCTGCCACCCCATAGGGGAAGCGCTTGAGACATTGTAAGGGACAAGATCTGTCCTGGTATGGGGCTTGAGCCTCACCATAAGTACAGGGTCGGGATAAAATGGGGTCTCATTCATCCTTACGGCCCTCGCCCTCTGGAAAGGGGCCGCAGAGAGCCCCTGCACATACACAATTGACTCAAAATTGGCCACAGGAGAATTTAAAATATGATACCCTTCGCCCTCAAACAGCTCCATGCCGTTCACAAATATCACCACCTGTCCTGTCCTTGAACCGGGCGACATCCTTGTTGCCGGAGTAATCTTCAATCCAAAAAGCTTGTCGTGACCATTATAACGCACCTGGGAATAAGTCTCCTGCACATATTGCCCCAGGGTATAATTCCTTGCATAAGGCTTCATGTCGGAACTGTCGCGGTACCACTCCCTCTTCAGAGGGTAGTTTGGTATTACACAAGGTGAATTCTTTGGGGTTATCCTCTGGGTTGTAACAACCACGGGATCAAGCTCAAACGCCATGGCATGCTGCCCGTCATCCCTGGTAAAATATATGTTTTCAACAACTTTACCGTACTCCGGAGTATATTTCACCTTTTCTGCCTTCTGCGGATACCGGTACAGCGGTGCAAAATAATCATCCTGCAAAATTGGGGTATGGCTCGTACTCTTTCCGTTCTTTCCAATGGCACTTACAATAAACTTTGTCCTCTCCGGAAAATCAATATCCTTGAGTACGAAATAGCCGGAATCCACCTGCCCCATGGCGGTAAAGTTGATTGATTTTGCAATGAACGAAACCGTTGCCTTCCTGCTCAGGCGGAGCGGATTCATCACCTTCCCGAAAAGGGTCTGCCTGTACTCCCTTCCAAAATAAGGGGCAGGTGTCTTACCCTGCACAATATCCTGGATATCATAATACCTCCATCCCTGGGTCTGCATAAGCATGTCGGCCTTTGTCATCCTCTCACCCAACGGCACATCACCATTGAAATACCACCCGAGATTCTCTATATAGCCACCAAGCTCGCTCTTGAGCAACATATAAGATTTGATGTTGGTACTCTCCCAATTCTCCACAATACCGGCATCTGTAACTGAAACGCTCAAATTGCCGGTGCTGTCACACATCTCCTGCGGCAACTTTATCTTTACGGAAACCTTCTCTCTATTTCCATACCTCTCCTTGTCAAGCTCCACACCAAGAGCCTCAGGGCCGTCAGGCAACACCACAAACGGGCGTTCCGCATAGACATTTCCCATAAAATCCATAACCGAAACGGAGTGTATTCCTGCTGTAAGGTCTCCCAATCTCAAGGAAATCACCTCCAGCTCCTTCCCCACAGGCTTCCTGTAATATATCTCGGACCCGTTGTGCAGCACCACAAACGGATACCTTTCCTGGAGCACTTCAGAACTCCTTATCTGCAGATGCAGCATATCATCCGCAGAATACGAAACATCAGAAGAAACATTCATGGTACCGGTAATTGTCGCCCCGGCATCCAATGACCCCTGCAACTGCACCTTCATCCCCTCATGCCCTCTGCTGTCCCTCACCGAGGCATAAAGTTTCCCCTGCGGCAAAGAAGGTATCAATACCTTTCCGAATCCCGACGAATCTGTCCTGTATCCCGTTACGGTATTTCCTTCAGCATCGGTAATCTCCCCGAACACACTCTCCCCCGCACCCATAATTCCAATGCTCCTGATATATATCACTGCAGGCTGACCGGCAATATAGTTTCCGCTTTCGGGAAGGAACTGCACGTCATACCTCTCCTTAACCTCAGTAATCCTCGGCTGTTTTGCAAACGGAGCCTCCTCTCCCAAGCGCATATACTCCTTCTTGTCCCTCACATTCCTTTCGGTCATCCTGTCCACCAGCTTGTCTTTCATGGGATTGGTAAGTTCCACCTCCTTGTAGAACATATATTCTGCAGGGCGGTTCATCATCCAGTAGGTATATGCACGGATTATACCCCTTCCGGTAGAGTTCATCTCAGGAACCACAAGACACCCGGAGAAAGCATCTCCAATCCTTTTTATCTTTGCCCTTGCCACCACGCTCGGCTCATACTCCGCATAGCGGTTCCATTCTGCCCAGCTGCGGTAAAGCTGGTCGTTGATAAGCTCCACATATATATAGTTCGATTCCTCAAACTCGCTGTTGTACGAAGCGTTCTCAACATAACCGCTGAACCAGATGGTATCAGTGGCAAAATAGACATCTTTATCGGTATGCAGATATACCTTTTCCGGAGAAAGCAACTTTGTATATTCATGAAACCTCTCCTGCTGTACCTCACCCCTCTCCTGTGCAAAAGAAGATGCAAATGATACTCCCAATAGCACTCCCACCATCAGAATCCTTAAACCTGCAACCAATGTCTCCATTCTCATAATGTATCCGTTTTTGTGTTTTCTATTGCAAAATTACACATACAAAGTTTTACACCACCATGTTACATCAAATTTATTCCACTGGTTTACAATTAGTTGACAAAAAATTTCAAGTGTTAAACTTTCCTGTGTTTTACATCGGCTATTTTTAGTAAATTTACACACTTTTTAACCCGAATTTTTAATAAGCGTAAAATATGAAAAGGATTTCAGGATTTTCTGCAATGGCGGCAATGATAGCCCTTGCAGTTGGTGCCAATGCACAGTCTGCGGATAAACTTGTTGTAAAAAGAGGAGAGGTTGACACCGTGTATAAAGCCAAACACCTTGTAGCAGGTCTCGCAGACCCTGCAGGCAAAGTACAGGTCAACGGGGAGAATGTGAAGGTATACAAAACAGGAACATGGGCTGTGGAGCTCCAGTTGAAGGAGGGGAACAACACCATAGAGGTATCCAGCGGCAACGGCAACAAGACATTTGATGTTTTCTACAGTACAACTCCAAAAGAGAGGAAAAGGAACCTTGCACGCGAGGCGGCAGAGGCAGAAAAGGCAAAATTCTATCCTACAAGTGTGAAGGTATCCACAAAAAAATATTCATACCTCAACTACGGTGCCGGTACAGACCGTTTGGGCGGTGCCAAGATAAACTACCTTCCTGAGGGGATTTTAATGTATGCAGATGCAGAAAATGCAAACCTCTACAGGGTAAGGCTTTCGCAGAACAGATATGCATACATTCCAAAGAGCCAGGTGGAAGTTGTCGGGAAGGCAAATGAGGGTTATGATTTCATGCAGGAAAATGTGGTTTTGAGCGGAAGTTCAACTGCGTACAATATGGGTGACTTTGACAGGGTATCCATTGGAGTAGGGGGCAAGAAACCTTACATTGTAAAAGAATACACAGACCCTCACAAAATTGTAGTTGACCTTTACGGAGTACAATGCAACTCAAACTGGCTTACCCACAAATCAGGCCTCAAGAGTGTAGACAACATTGATGTTGAGAGCATAGATTCAGATATCACCAGAGTAACTGTATATTTGAAGACCAAAAGTTCTTGGGGCTTCACAATGAACTATGCCGGAAACAGCCTTAACCTGGATATCAAACATGTACCTTCATCATTATACATGAAGAACCTTACCATTGGCATTGATGCAGGACACGGCGGACCTCAGAGCAACGGTGCTGTAGGCTTGAGCGGCCTTAAGGAGAAAGACATGAACCTCTCAATGGCCCACACCCTGAAGGGTATCCTTGAGAAACAGGGGGCAAAAGTTGTCCTTTCAAGGGAGGAGGATACAGGAATGAGCATCCGTGAGAGACAGGACAAATTCATTGAAAACAAATGTGACATTGTAATCTCAATCCACTGCAACGCAGGCGGCAGCCCGCTTTCAACATTGGGTACCAGCACATACTACAGATACAATGTATATAAACCTCTTGCAGAGGATATCCTTGGCTATCTTCTTGGTATGGATGGCGTAAAGAACTTTGGAATGGTTGGAAACTTCAACTTCTCATTGAGCGCACTTACAGATTTTCCTTGCGTACTTGTAGAGACACTGTTTATTTCAAGCCTGTGGGAAGAGGAGAAACTTGCAGACCCTGCATTCCGCAAGGCTATGATGGAAAACGTTGCCAAAGGACTTAACGACTACATCAAAGAGTGTAGAATCGCCGAAGGCCAGGCAAAGAAATAAATCTGGAACACTCTTCCCGACAAATAATTGCCAGGTGAGGTAACGGGTGGGGGCAGATGCAGGTGCTGATGCTGGCGCTGTTACTGTTGCGGGTGCAGATGCTGTTGCTGATGCTGTTGCGAGTGCAGATGCTGTTGCTGATGCTGTTGCGAGTGCAGATGCAGATTAAAATGCTTCCCTCTTGGGAGGCATTTTTTTATTGGCATGTGGTTTCTGCTGCCTTTTATATCTGCATGCCTTTATATCTGCATGCCTTTGTATCTGCATGCCTTTGTATCTGCATGCCTTTGTATCTGCATGCCTGCATCAAAAAGCGCCGAATTTGCAGCCGGAACTATGTGTGCGATGTGTACTGCATCAAAAAGGGCTGGATTTGCAGCCGGAACTATGTGAGCGATGTGAGCTGCATCAAAAAGGGCCGGATTTGCAGCCGGAACTATGTGTGCGATGTGTACTGCATCAAAAAGCGCCGAATTTGCAGCCGGAACTATGTGTGCGATGTGAACTGCATCAAAAAGGGCCGGATTTGCAGCCGGAGCAGTGTGTGCGATGTGAACTGCATCAAAAAGGGCCGGATTTGCAGCCGGAACTATGTGAGCGATGTGAGCTGCATCAAAAAGGGCCGGATTTGCAGCCGAAATCTTGTGAGCGATGTGAGCTGCATCAAAAAGGGCCGGATTTGCAGCCGGAACCTTGTGTGCGATGTGAACTGCATCAAAAAGGGCCGGATTTGCAGCCGGAACCTTGTGAGCGATGTGAGCTGCATCAAAAAGGGCCGGATTTGCAGCCGGAGCAGTGTGAGCGATGTGAGCTGCATCAAAAAGGGCCGGATTTGCAGCCGGAACTATGTGTGCGATGTGAACTGCATCAAAAAGGGCCCCCACCACATTTGCCGTCCCGATCCACCAACCACTCACTTAGCGGCAAATGTGCTGTAATGATTATTTCTTGCGGGGTGTGGTAATGTCCTATATTTTTCGTAAATTTACCCGGTTCAAAAAGTAGTATATTTTTGAGATGGATTTTAAGATAGAATCACCATATAAACCTACTGGGGATCAGCCTAATGCAATTAGGGAGATTGCTCAGGCCATTAAGGAGGGGCAACAGGCGGTTACCCTGTTGGGAGTTACCGGTTCCGGCAAGACCTTTACTATGGCCAATGTAATTGAGAAATTGCAGAGGCCTGCCCTTGTACTGAGCCATAACAAGACTCTGGCGGCGCAGTTGTATGGTGAGTTCAAGTCTTTCTTTCCAAACAATGCTGTTGAATATTTTGTCTCCTACTACGATTATTACCAACCGGAGGCCTATATGCCGGTTACCGATACATACATTGAGAAAGATTTGAGCATCAATGATGAGATTGAGAAGTTGAGGTTGAGTTGTTCAAGTGCCCTGTTGTCGGGAAGAAAGGATGTGATTGTGGTCTCCAGTGTCTCTTGCCTGTATGGTATTGGCAATCCTGCCGATTTCCATTCCAATACGGTGAAGATTAAGGTGGGGCAGGTGTTCAGTCGCACCCAGTTCCTCTACAAGTTGGTGGACAGCCTCTATTCCCGCAATGATGTGGAGTTCAAGAGGGGTACGTTTAGGGTAAAGGGGGACAGTATAGACATTTATCTGGCGTATGGAGACAAGGGGTGCAGGGTGATTTTCTTTGGGGATGAGATTGAGGAGATAGAGATGTTTGACCCGGTGAGCGGAGGCACTTTGGAGTTTGTGGATGAGATATCCATTTTTCCTGCAAATATTTTCAGCACCACAAAGGAGAGAATAAAGAGTGCGGTATGGAATATTCAGGAGGACCTTGTGAGGCAATGCGAGTTCCTCCACAGCATAGAGAAACATGCGGAGGCAAAGCGGCTGAAGCAGAGGGTGGAGTATGATCTGGAGATGATTAAGGAGATAGGGTATTGTTCCGGTATAGAGAACTATTCCCGATATTTTGACGGCCGTTCTGCCGGTACAAGACCTTTCTGCCTGTTGGATTATTTTCCCGACGATTTTGTCACTTTCATAGATGAGAGCCATGTTACAATTCCCCAGATTAGGGCGATGTACGGCGGGGACCGTTCCCGTAAGGAGACACTGATTGAGTATGGTTTCCGCCTTCCTGCAGCGGCCGACAACCGCCCGTTGAAGTTTGACGAGTTTGAGACCCTTACAAAGCAGACGGTGTTTGTAAGTGCCACCCCTGCCCCGTATGAACTGGAGAAGAGCGGCGGCATGATTGTGGAGCAGGTTGTAAGGCCTACCGGTCTGCTTGAGCCTCCTATTGAGGTGCGTCCTACTGCAGACCAGATAGATGACCTCCTGGAGGAGATTCAGATAAGGGTTGAGAAGGATGAGAGGG
>SUYX01000008.1 GCA_015060225.1 Bacteroidales bacterium
TGGGTGGTGGTAAAGGTGGTTCAGATTTCGATCCAGTAGGAAAATCTGACGCTGAGATCATGCGTTTCTGCCAGGCATTCATGCTTGAGTTGTGGCACAACATCGGTCCTGATCAGGACGTTCCTGCGGGTGACGTAGGTGTTGGCGGACGTGAGATCGGTTACATGTTCGGTATGTACACCAAACTTGCAAGAGAGTATAATACAGGTGTTCTTACAGGTAAAGGCGCTTGTTGGGGTGGTTCAATCCTTCGTCCAGAGGCTACAGGTTTCGGTGCACTTTACTTCACTGAGCACGTTCTTGCAAAAGCAGGTAAAGATATTAAAGGTAAAACTGTTGCCCTTTCAGGCTTCGGTAACGTTGCTTGGGGTGCTGCAACCAAAGCTACTGAGCTAGGTGCTAAAGTTGTTGCTATCTCTGGTCCGGACGGTGTTTGCGAGATTCCAGACGGTATCACCAAAGAGATGATTGACTACATGCTTGTTATGCGTTCATCAAACCGCAACAAAGTTGAGGATATGGCTACCCAGTTCCCTGGTGCTGCCAAATTTACTGCAGGCAAGAAAGCATGGAGCGTAAAATGTGATATCGCTCTTCCTTGTGCATTCCAGAACGAGTTGAACGGTGACGATGCTAAAGAGCTTCTTGCTAACGGTACTTGGTGCTGCTGTGAGGTTTCTAACATGGGTTGTACTCCTGAGGCTATCAAGGCTTTCCAGGATGCCAAGATTCTATTTGCCCCTGGTAAGGCAGTTAACGCAGGTGGTGTAGCAACTTCAGGTCTTGAGATGACTCAGAACGCTACTCATATCAGCTGGTCTGGTGCTGAGGTTGACGCTAAACTTCACTACATCATGCAGAGCATCCACGAGGCTTGCGTTAAATTCGGTCAGCTTCCTGACGGTAGAGTAGACTATGTGAAAGGTGCAAACATTGCAGGTTTCATGAAAGTTGCTCAGGCTATGTTGGAGCAGGGTATTATCTAATAATATCTCTACATTCCATAAAGATTTTGGGGTGGCTAGTGCCACCCCATTTTTTTTATGTAATTTGAAGCCGTTGAACGGCTTACCTTCATTCTTCTTGCAATATTGGATATGGTATATCCTTCATTAAGCATTTCTTTAATTTTATTTTCTTTCCCTGTCAATTTCAATTTAAGGGATCTGCTTCCTTTAGGTCTTCCAAGGATTATTCCTTCCTTCTTTTTCCGGGCAAGGGCTTCCTTGGTCCTTTGGGAAATAAGGTTCCTCTCAATCTCGGCACTCAATCCAAATGCAAATGCAAGAACTTTTGAGTTAATGTCATTTCCAAGCCTGTAGTTGTCTTTAATTGTCCATACTTGAATATCTTTTTCCATGCAGACATTCAGTATAGACATAATCATCATCAGATTTCTTCCCAGACGTGATATTTCCGAGCAGATCAATATATCCTCTTTGGATAATTTTCTTAGAAGCAAGCCGAGTTTCCTTTTCTCAACTGCCATGTTTCCGGAAATTGTCTCTTCAATCCATTTGTCGATTTTAATATTGAGAACTTTGCAGAAATTGTTTATTTCGAATCTCTGGTTTTCCACGGTCTGCTTGTCCGTGCTTACTCTAATGTAACCATAAATCATAATAATATTTTTAGGGGTTCGGGGGTAAATATATCAAAAAATTATCATAAGTCTGATTACTACTTCCTAAGAGAAATTCTAATTATTTAATTATCATAACAAAAAAAATTATAAATTCGCAATAGGGGAGCAATAAAAAAGAAGGTGACAAATAAGCAGCTGCCACCTTCATTTCCTTGTAAATGATTACATTCAATCTATAACAAACACAGGAGGAGCAAGTGGAACAAACTTCTCACCAGAAGATTTTGTCTGACCGGTATTGTCAGTCTTCTGTACATCATTTGCAATAAACTTCTCCAAAGTAAACTCCTCACCTGCTATTGACATAATCCTTTTTACAATCAGATAACGGCTGATAGAATCAAAATAAAGTCTGTTGTCATTCATGCAACTTATGCTCTCTGAACGCCACACACCTCTCTGGTATAACCATCCTCCTTCATACATTGATACATGTCCATATCCCTGCTGGCCCAACAGCATACTCCATGGAGTCTCTTCCATGCTACTTGTCAATGACATGTTCAATCCTGCACCATATCCCTGCCATGCCGCATAAGAAGCCAGGGTCTCCGCCGACGGAGCAGAATCACTTGTAACATACTCGTCTACAAGTCTTCCAAATCCGTGACCACCCATCTCGTGAGTCAAGGTAGAGATAAGCTGCTGGTCACTCCTCTGCAAAGGAACCATTGAGATACTTTCACCATTTGAGGTCATAAGACAGGTACCGGCATATATAGGCTCATTTATAATCACACATACAGCACATTTGTACAAATCCGAGGATGTAATCCCCGGTATCTTCTGTACCCAGTTGTTCACTTTATCATAATTGCACGAAATTCCCGTACTTCCTCCACCCTCACATACTGCAGAGAATGCTGTACTCCTCTGTTTCTTGTCAGCAGTAATGGTAGTACCTGATTCCTGAGAATAGGCGGCAATCTTGTAAACGGTAAAGTACTCCCTGTATGTTTTGTACGGCTCTGCCGAAAAGAGACCTTCAATAGCCCAATCAACTTTTGTGTCAAAATGTCCACCCCTCTCATAGTCACCTTTTACAAAACCGTCACCTGTGAATATCAATTTTACAGGATTTGGTTTTGTACTCTCCTGATATACAACCCACTCTCCATCAGCATAAAGGCTTGTAGAGGCTGTTGTAAATGAAATCACATCAGATTCAGAAGTCTCACCAACCCCATCATCAGCTTTCAATTTTGCATAATATTTGGTGTTTATATCCAAATCTTCAGGCAAAGAATATGATCTCACATGCCATATAGGACCGTACTCATCAAACTGGGCTCCATCTTTTGAAAGATAAAGATGATAAGTCAAAGTGTCACCATCCGCATCCTTGCAGTTCCATGCAAACTTAACATTGGAATATACATTCTCAGCACCATTTACAGGTGATGTAAACTCAGGTTTGGCAGGTGCTGTATTAGGTCCGGGTTCCTGCTCAATATAAAGAGTCTTGAAAATTCCAAAATAAGAGAACTTAAGTGGAATCTTCACATATTTATTATTTGGATTTGCTGTAACGACAGCAGAAATTGTAGCATTGCCCGTACCTGAAGTCTGCGATAAAGTAACTCTTGAGGTCTCAACAGATTCCTCAATCTTCCATGAGGTGTTTGAAGTAATGTTGATTGATACGGTCTCACCCTCTGCCTTTACCTTTACAGGATCAGGCGAGAATGTCAATTGCACAGGTACCTGCTTTACAATAAATGAAGCAGCAAGAGAGGCATCAGCATCAGCCTTTAAAGTAACTGTAGCACTCCTTTCGGCTCCGGAAATGTTGGCATCGGCCTTTACTTGCATCTGGAGACTCGAACTTCCTTTTTTCGGAGAAATCTGCAACCAGCTTCCATTAGTTACAGAAGCTGTCCATCCAATATTGGCAGTTACATCTACTGTCACTGCAGCCCCATCGGAACCCAATTCAACAGAAGACTGTGACACAATGAGTTCCTTTGCAGGATCCTTTTCACAACCTGTCAGTGAGACAATCAGCAACAACAATATTGCATAAAGCCCACTCAATCTAAGAACACTTGTTTTCATAATACTATCCGTTTATATAATCAACAATTTTCAAAAGGCTGGCGGGAGATTTCCATGAAATCTTATTCTGCTTGAGAAATGCTTTAAATCCCGATTTTTTATCGGAAGGCAAAAGTAACTCAAGATTTTTTCTGTTTGCAGGATAAACATTCCCTTTTGTTACAATATAATACTCCTTCTCTACAGGGAGCAATACACCAAGATCCTTCTCATTCTTAAGATTCATATGATTTGTACTTGCCGATGGGCCTGAACCTTCTATAGAAGAAAGTCTGTTGACTGCCACAGAATTTGCAGAAGATCCATATGCCGCCCCCCCCTGTGAATTCAATGCTGCCATATCAACAACCGTCACCTCACCTACAAAACCTTTATCATTAGCCGCAACTGCCTTCATCATAAGCCCCTGTTTGGAGTAAAAAGAATCATTACCTATACTTACCAAAAGAATATCGGCAGATTTTGCCTCCATTATATCCTCTCCTTCCAAGTAATGGAATTTGCTGTTCAGAATATGGATATTCACCTTGCACTCCCTCTTGCTTCCATCTTTGAAGAACACGGTAGCATCCTGAAAATCATTATAAAGATATGGCCATGTAGATGTCGGTTCCTGCGCTGCAAGCACATCACAAACAAACATGATAATAAATAAACTTAAAACCTTTCTCATAGCATGTCAAATTAATAATTGTTTGTAAATGCACACATATATTACAAAATAAGCCTACCCGCAAGTAGGCTTATTGTAAACAAAGTAAATGACAATTAGTCTTTAACCATAGTCCAGTCTGGCAACAGAACATTAATGCTGCCGGCACCGGCAATGTAAGCCCAAACTCCATAATCCACAGCAAGGTTCTTACCGCCATCCTTAATGGTAATAGTCCAGTTACCTTCACCTGCACTATATCCGTTAAGCGCTGCATCAACACCCATAAACTCAACACTGGTTGTACCGCCATACTTGTACTCACTCATCTGTCCGAAAGGAACAGTGATGGTAGTCACATCTTTATCAACGTTACCATATACAAGCATGTCATCACCAGCCCAAGATGCATCACCAAGGAAGTTGTCAATCCAAACCTTATAAGGGTCTGAAGGATCCTTCTTGAATGTAACTGTAAATTTGCTTGGACCGTTGAAGTAGCTTACAGCAGTAGCTGTATAAGTACCCAAAATTGATGTTAGAGGATGGTCAAGGTCATTAATTGTTATTGAACAAACATTCTCTGAACCAACTTTTACATCACCAGGATTTCCAATCTTCAACTGGAAAGAGATGTCACCTGAAAACACCCCAGGATTATCAATAATTTTTACAACAACATTCTGAGTAGGATTTCCCTCTGAGAAAGATAGAGAAGTTGTCTCAAGAACATAGTTGACACCAGCTTTAGCTGTGCCGTCAACAGCCTCTACAGAAACAGTAGCAGAAAGTCCGCTTAGAGAAGTCAAAGTAACAGGAACATTAATTGTACCTGCATTCTCAGCTGCAGATGCAGAGCCGCTGCCAAAAGCAACGAAAGCATCACTGTCATTGAACTTAGGCATCTCATTGATTTCACATGAAGCGAATAGAAATGCTCCTAAGGTCAAAGCGCTCAAATATTTGAATATCTTTTTCATATTATATGAATCTTTTTAGTTATAACCCTCATTCTGTACCAAATTCTCATTAACGTCCATCTCACGTTTAGGAATTGGAAGAGCAAACATGTAGCTGTGGGCAGCAACATTCTGGTTTGTAGGATCACCTACATAGTCAACTCTGGTAATACCTTTACCCCAACGTGAAAGGTCGAACCACAAGTGTCCCTCCCATGCAAGCTCTTTTCTTCTCTCATTGTAAACATCCTCTTTACCTGCAGATGTGTATAGGGTTGCATTTCTTGCCTCGGCAATCTTGTTAAGATCTGCCACTGCATCACCTGATGCACCGTTTACGATAGCCTCTGCCCTGTTCAAATACATCTCAGAAAGACGAAGAACTACAGTATTGTTTGCATCTGGAGTACCTACACCTTTTCCTGCATACTTGATTGTCCAGTACAAGTGGTCATATCCGTCAGCTTTCTGCCACTGGTTTCTTACATCATCATCCTCATAAAGGTTTACAAGATCTGTACTTACAGCACAGTCAGCATAACCTTCAGGACTTGACATCCACATAGGAGACTCCCAATATGCATCATAGGCATTGGTCTGTGCACCGAACACCTCAAAAATAACCTCTGAAGTACCTACATTAGCCTTCCAAGCACTTGCATACTCAGCTGCAGTCCACAACTCGAATGCTGGGTTGTTGATAACCTTAGTTGCATACTCAGCAGCCTTGTTCCAATTCTCCATATATAGGTATACCCTTGAAAGCAAAGCCTGTACAGCAGGTTTGGTAACAGCTGCCTTATAATCTGAGATACCGTCTCTCTTATAGTCATCAGACATGATTGACTCAGCCTCAGTAAGGTCAGTAACAATCTGGTCATATACCTCTGCTACTGTATTTCTTGCAGGTTTGCCAGCAGGATCTGTTGACAATACTACAGGTACACCGTTGCCGTTTGGCTGGTAACCGTAAGGCTGTGCATATAATCTTACCATATCAAAGTGAGACAAAGCTCTAAGGAACAAAGCCTCAGCTTTAAGGTTGTTAATATCCTGAGCAGATACTTCACCACCCTCTTTACCCTCAAGATTGGCAAGAACATTATTGGCTGCTGAAATCACAAAATAGCCGTAACCCCACAAACCTGAAGTTGCACTTGGGTTGTAGCTGATATTATAAGAACCGGAATAACGGCCGGAATCAAAATCGCCTTCGGTAGGTTTTTTACCGTTACCTGAACGCATCTCTGCCTCAAAAACAAAGCCAGGACCATACCAAGTGCTGCTTACCAATGGGCTATAAGCACCAGCGATAGAAGAGTTCAATCCATCAAAAGTAGAGAGAGTAATCTCTGTACTCTGAGTTAACTTAGGCTCCTTAACCAGAAAGTCTGAACAACTGGTGGCAAAAAGAGCAACTGTAATTGATAATATTAGTAATTTTTTCATCTTCTACTCATTTTAAAAATTAGAATGACAACTCAATACCACCAATGAATGATTTTGTCATTGGGTAGATACCTGCACCAATACCAGTTACACCACGCTCCGGATCCCAGAAGTCAACATCGTGGAAAGTAAACAGGTTAAGTGCACTTGCATATATCTTAACATTGCTTACACCTACTTTCTTGGTAAGTTTGCTTGGCAAAGTGTATGACAATGTAATATCCTTGATTCTTACGTAGTCACCATCCTGCAACCATCTTGTACTTGCAAAAGCATATGAGTTGCTTGCTGTACCTGCAACAGGTTTAGGGTTAACACCTGTATCACCAGGTTTCTTCCAGTAGTTACCGGCAATCTTGTACTGGTTCATTGACATCTGGTTACCGTCAGAGTTACAATATCTGCTCTCAATGATCATAACCTTGTTACCGCCCTTGAACTCAAGGAATGCGCTCAAGCTAAGACCTTTCCAAGAAACTGAAGTATTGAAACCTCCAGTATATTTAGGCTCTGGTGAACCTGCATAGATATATCTTGCCTTATTGTAGTTGTTTGTAAGTGAACCGTCCTCAGCTACCCAAAGAGCCTCACCGTTTACTGGGTTCACACCATAGTACTCTTTAAGATAGAAAGTGTACATGCCCTCACCAACAACATGTTTCAAACGGCTGTCACCAGAATATGTCATCTCAGTTACATCACCAAGGTTCTTGATCTCTGTCTGGTTGAATGAAAGGTTCAAACCTGCATCCCATTTCCAGTCCTTGTTGTTGATGATGTCATAATTCAACTGAATCTCAACACCGCGGTTAACCATCTCACCAATGTTCATGAAGTTAGATGAGAAACCTGTAGTCTGGGGAACTGATTTGCTCAACAACATATCTGTAGTTGTTCTGTTGTACCAGTCGATGCTACCGTTCAATTTGCCGAAGAAACCGAAGTCAACACCGGCATTTACAGTTGCATTAAGCTCCCATGAAAGGTCATCGTTTGATGGAGAGCTTGGCAACATACCAACTGAACCGTTATACTGTGAAGAAGCATATACACCATAAGCCTGGTAAGCAGAAATGTTGTCATTACCGTTAACACCATAGCTTGCACGAACTTTCAATAGATCCAACCACTCAACATCTTTAAGCCAGTTCTCTGAATGAAGGTTCCATGATGCACCTACTGAGTAGAATACACCCCACTGCTTGTTCTTGCCGAACAAAGATGAACCGTCATAACGTACAGAAGCCTGTAGGAAGTATTTTGAATCAAAGCTATAATCTGCAATACCAAAGAATGAAAGCAAAGTACGCTCATTGGTGCTGTAGCTTGCATAGTCTTTGTCTGAAGGTGCAGTAGAAGGATAAGGAATATTAGGATCTACCTGTGGAGAATAAGCATAGAATGAGCTGTAATCTCTCTGCATAGCCTCCTGACCTGCCAATACTCTTACATTATGTTTGTCATTGAAAACATTGCTGTAAGTAATGGTATTTGAAGTGGTCATCTGAACATACTGCAATCTTGAGGTCTGAAGAGTTGCCTCACCCTCGCTGGTATAAGGATGCCAGTATCTTCTACCCTCACCAAATGTGGTCTCAATTGCATTGGTAGTCTTAACTGTAACATTCTTTACAGGTTTCCACTCCAAGTAGAAGTTACCGTTAATTCTGAACTGTTTCTCCCACTGCTCATCATATTTTGCAGTTGCCCTTGGGTTGGTATTTGAGTTCTCTGAGATATTCACATTATGGTCACAGTCCTCATTATATGGTTTTGACCAAGGAAGAATGATTGAACCTGCCCACATAGGGTTTGAATAATACAAGCTTTGCATTGGAACATCATTTGCAACAGTGCGTGCGCCATTGAAACGGACACCCATCTCAAGTTTGTTACCCAATTTATGGTCTGCATTTACACGGAAGGTGATTTTTTCATAGTCAACACCATAGAACACACCTTCGTTCTTGTGGTAAGTAAGTGAGCTGTAGAATTTGCTCCTTGCAGTACCTGCAGAAGCGTTAATCTCATACTCATTAAGTTTACCGGCACGTGAGAAATGATCAATCCAATCGGTTGTACCACCATCCAACAAAGACATAGGACGATAGAATCTTCCATTAGGATCATCAGGGTTGCCGCCAGCATTTACAATCGCATCTCTCTGATAAGCCAAAAGCTCCTCACCTGTCATCAAGCCAAAATCATTGTCATTTGCAAGGTTTGAAATACCCATCTTGGCTCTTGCAGAGAATTTTGCCTTACCCTCTTTACCGCTCTTGGTAGTAACAAGAACAACACCGTTTGCAGCACGGGAACCGTAAACTGAGGCAGCAGCAGCATCTTTCAATACTGTAATGCTCTCAATATCGTTAGGGTTGATAGTTGCAATGGCATTACCGGTATTGGTAAAGTAAGTCTGATCACCGTTCATTACAGGAATACCGTCAACAACCCATAGAGGCTCGTTACCTGCATTGATAGAAGAAGTACCACGTACACGAATCTGAGAAGAAGCACCTGGCTGACCTGTAGCTGCAGTAATCTGAACACCAGCCATCTTACCTGCCAACATCTTGTCAACTGATGATACAGGGGCCTCAGAGATTGCATTACCCGAAACAGTAGTTACCGAACCTGTTTTAGCCTCTCTCTTTACAACACCGTAAGCAACAACCATAACATCATCAAGCACAACAGACTCTTCCTGCATAACTATGTTAATGACTGATTTGTTGTTAATCGGCATAACAACATCTTGCATACCAACAAGGGAGTAAACCAATGTGCCGTTAGCAGGAGCACTGATTTCATATTTACCGTCAGCATCTGTTGATGTACCTGAGGTAGAACCTTGAAGTAGTACGTAAACACCAATAATGGGATCCCCATTCTGGTCTGTAACAGTACCCTTAACTGTTATGTTTTGTGCCCATGCAAAACTAACAGCCAATAATGAGAGTACTGTCAAGAAAAACTTTACTTTTCTCATAAAGGTTTTTTTTAAGGTTAATATTATTATTATTTATTGTAGGTTTTAATTGTGCGTTGCCGTATCCTGTATCGGAACAAAGGATTACGGAGAGGGGAAATTGTAAGGTCCATATTGAAAACATTTCCCTAAACAGTTGATTGTGTGAAGTATCTTCACTAAAAAAATGTAATGGAACTGAAATGATTCCAGTTATGCGGAAGCCCATTTTCACCATATTGGAAGTGGACAAGAAAATATCGGGAATAGAAAGGTGATATATGGTTTAAGAATATCGGGAAGCACTTTCATTATCCCGATAAAATTACCGATTGTTCGCAGAGAAACGGATTTTGCATCAATTTGGAAGAACTTTCTACGAAAAAGTTGGATTTATTTCAATCTTTCTGTGGAATGGAGTGAAAGGTTACAATCTGTTACTTTTATGGATATTCATTGGGTATTCAAAAAAAATCAAAAAAAGTTTTATCCAGTAAAAAGTTTTAATTTATACAATATTCGTAGAGAATAGTTAACATTCTTAATGCTTTTAATAATTTTTATTAAAAAAAGTTTTTATTTACAAAAATTACCTTATCTTTACAAAAATAACCGTTTCTCCCCAGATTTTTGGTTTTTAAAACTATATATTATATTTGCGGCTTGGAGCAAAAGTATTTGTTCCTATGTAGAGAAAACCTACAATTATTTTAATCAAATATTAACCTTAAAAAAAACCTTTATGAGAAAAGTAAAGTTTTTCTTGACAGTACTCTCATTATTGGCTGTTAGTTTTGTATATGCACAGAACATAACAGTTAGAGGTACCGTTACAGACGCGGCCGATAATTCTCCACTTATCGGTGCCGGTGTTCAAGTAAAAGGTAGCGCTCAAGGTGTAATTACCGACGTGGACGGTAACTTTGAGATTTCATGTAGCCCAAATGCTACCCTTATCATAACTTATGTCAGTTATGAGGATATGGAGGTTGCGGTAAACGGTAAAGCCGTTATCAACGTACAGCTAAAGGCAAGCACAGAGATGCTTGAGGATGTGTTGGTAGTAGGTTATGGTTCCGCAAAGAAAATCAGCTCGGTTGTTGGAGCTGCTACAACAGTTAAGAAACAGGTGTTCCAGAACAGACCTGTGGCAAGTGCCGGTGATGCTCTTCAGGGCCAGGTAGCAGGTTTGCAGGTGTTCACATCATCAGGTGAGCCAAGTGCAGCTGTATCAATGCGTTTGCGTGGTGTAAACTCAATCAATGCGTCTAACACCCCTCTATTCATTCTTGACGGTTCTCCAGTAAGTTCATCAGTATTTACTACATTGAACTCAAACGATATTGAGAACATCACAGTATTGAAGGACGCTTCATCAACTGCAATCTACGGTTCGCGTGCAGCAAACGGTGTTGTTTACATTACTACCAAGAAGGGTGCTTCTGACAAACCTACTGTAAAAGTTAGTGCACAGTATGGTATCTCTTCAGTAGCAAGCAACCCTTACGAGATGTGTAACACTGAGCAGTACTTCCAGTTGCGTGAGATGATTGACCCTGCTTTGGTTAACAACGCACAGTTCCAGGCTTTGAAGAAATTCCGTATTGACAACAATTTTGATTTCGACTGGAGAGGTTGGATCCTTAACGAGAATGCTCCTACAGTAAGCGGTGACCTTTCAATTGCAGGAAGAACCAACAGACTGGACTACTATGTATCATTCAGTGCTTTTGACCAGCAGGGTGTTGAGCCAGAGTCTGCACTTACAAGATATGGTGTAAGATCAAACATCAACTCTAAAGTTACAGATTGGTTGAAAGTTGGTTTGAACTTGGGTCTAACTTATCAGGAGACTGAGACTGCAGGTTACTCAGGAACAGGTAACTCATGGTACAACCCTATGAACATTGCTGACTGGTCACTTCCATACGCAGTTCCTTATGAGATCCTTACTGATGCTGCAGGTAACTTCACCGGTTTTGGTGAGGAGCAGGACTACATCACTGATATGGGTCTTTACAACTACTACTACCTGATCGCTCAGCAGCCTACTTTCAAAAACTATATCAGATTGAACGGTAACACTTACCAGGAGATCACTCCTATCAAAGGTTTGGTTATCAGAGCTGCTCAGGCAATTGAGGCTTACGATTACAGATATACAGGTAAAGTTCTTTCAGATCCTTACAAATTGTTCACAACTTCAGCTACTGAGAACTTCTACAGAGATTATACTCTAACTTCTACAAACACTGCAGAGTACAAATTCACTATAGCTGAGAAACACAATTTTGTGTTGTTGGCAGGTCACGAGTCAATCGTTAACCAGTATGAGGGCTTCCAGGCAAAATCATCTGGTATGACTGACAACCGTGTGAACAATGTTAACCAGGGTACCAAATATGAGCAGCCTTCATACTCATTCTCTGAGAAAGCATACAACTCATACTTCGGCCGTATCAACTACGATTACGCTGACAAATACCACTTTGAGGCTACTTTCCGTAGAGACGGTTCTTCATTGTTCGGTGCTAACAAGAGATATGCAAACTTCTACTCATTCGGTGCAAACTGGAATGCGAAGAAAGAGAGCTTCCTTGAGGATGTAGAGTGGTTGGACAAATTGAACGTTAGAGTATCTTACGGTACAACCGGTAACTCAGGTATCAGCGAGTACTTGGCTAACGGTTTGCTTGGCAACTCAGCACAGTACAACGGTGAGGAGACTTGGGGCCTTTCACAGGTTGAGAACCCAGACCTTACTTGGGAGACTGTAGAGTCAACCAACATTGGTATCAGCACAAGATTGTTTGACTTGGTTGATGTAGAGTTGGAGCTTTACAACAAGGATACCAAAGACATGTTGATGGAGATCCCTTATTCTTATGCTACAGGTTTCTCTGGCGGTTGGGGTAATGTTGGTAACATGAACAACAAAGGTATTGATGTTACTTTGAACTTCAACGTTCTTAACACTAAAGACATGACCTTTAATGTAAGTGGTACTTTCAACTACAACAAGAACGAGATTACCAAATTGTTTGGTGGTAGAGATGAGTTCGTAGTTGCAAATACAGGTATCAAATATCAGGTAGGCAAATCTCTTGGTGATTTCTATTATACAAGATGGGCTGGCGTTGATCCTGCAACCGGTAAACAGCTTTGGTTGGATAAAGAGGGTAATGTAACTGGCGTTTACAGCGAGGATGATGCTGTATTTACAGGCAAACAGCGTTACGCTCCTTATGCAGCAGGTCTTCAGTTGGATTTCGCTTGGAAAGGCCTTTCAGTAAGCGCAGCATTCTCAGGCGTATTTGGCAAATGGACTATCTCAAATACCAGATACTTCATTGAGAACTCAAACTTCGCAGCTGACCAGAACCAGGCAGCAGTTATGCTTGAGATGTGGCAGAAACCTGGTGACATTACCAGAATCCCTGCTGCTAACGAGCCATTGCAGTTCGATACTCACCTTTTGGAGAACGCTTCATTCGTTCGTTTGAAAAACTTGCAGATTGCTTACAGCCTTCCTAAGAAATGGTGTGAGAAATCAGGATTCCTTTCAGGTGCCAGAGTATATGCAATCGGTAGAAACTTGTTGACATTTACTGAGTACACTGGTTATGATCCAGAGGTTGACTCTAACCTTCAGTTGGGTAACTACCCTAACTCTAAGCAGTTCTCATTTGGTGTTGAGCTAACCTTCTAAATAATTGACAGAGTATGAAAAAATTAATATTCACATTACTATCAGTAATTCTTCTTGCTACCTCTTGTAGCTTGGAGAAAATGCCTTCTGGAAAGGTCAGCACCAATGACATCCAGAGTGTAGATGATGTTCAGAAGTTGAGAAACTATTTGTACATCAGACTTAGAGGTATGTATTCAGGCTCTTACATCTATTCTGGAGAGCTTATGGGTGACCTATTCCACGCTAGCTTGGGTTACGGTAACCGTGGTGGTGTATACCACAAATGGCAGTGGACTTCTACCGACGCCCTTGCTGAGGGTCTTTGGGGACACGTATACTATACTACAGCTTCTGTAAACTACCTAGTACAGGAGATGGACAAACTTGCTGAGAAAGTTGAGCTTACAGATGCTGAGAAAGCTCAGTTGGAGGTTTATTACGGTGAGGCTTACTTCATGAAAGCTGTTGCTATGTTTGAGGCAGTTAAAATGTTCTCTGAGCCTTATACCAAAAACCAGAATGCTCAAGGTATGATGTTGGTTGACACTTATGCTCCTACTTCTGATGCTTCTACATACCCTGCCAGAAGCTCTGTAGCCGAGACATATGAGTTCATTGACAAATATCTTGGTATGGCTGCTACAAAATTGGCTAAAGTTCCTGGTAAAGTAGCTTCAATGTTCCTTACATCTGATGCAGTTTCTGCAATGCAGGCTAGAGTTGCCCTTTTCAAAGGTGACTACGCAACTGCTATCTCAAAATCAACTGCATTGGTTGACGGTGGCAATTATCCTCTAATCTCAGTTGAGGGTGTTGCTTCACAGGATGAGCTAAACGCTGTTATTGAGGAGTTCAACGCTCTTTGGACAGATGATAGCGGTAAAGAGTGTATGATGCAGCTTTATGCAGACTATGCAGCATCTTCTCTACCTTCTTCATTGGATTATTCATACATCAGCTTGAATGCTGCAGGTGTTTATGCTCCTGACTACATTCCTGAGCAGTGGGTTGTTGACCTATATCCTTCAAACGATATCAGAACACTATGGTATGGCCAGCACAAGCTTACTTACGGTAGCGTAACAGGCAATGCTGTTCTTTTGAAGAAATTCCCTGGCAACAGAAAACTTCAGGACGCTTCAAAAACCACTTCAGACTATATCAACAAGATTAAATTGTTCCGTATCGCTGAGCAGTACCTAATTGCTGCTGAGGCCTACGCTTACTCAGGAGACGAGGAGAAAGCTAACGAGTATTTGAACAAATTGTTGGCAGCTCGTGAGATCTCTCATGAGGAGCTTACTCTATTTGGTGATGATTTGAAAGATGCTATCAAAGAGGAGCGCGTTAAAGAGCTTATCGGAGAGGGCTTCCGTTTCTATGACCTTAAGAGATATGGTCAGGGCTTCGCTAGAGGTGCAGCTCAGAACCAAGCACTTATTACAAATGCAGGTAGCACCCAGACTGAGTTGTTCAGCGCAAGTGCAAGCGACTTCAGATGGTTGTGGCCAGTACCTCAGGCTGAGATTGATTCAAACCCTCAGATCGCTGAGCAGCAGAATCCTGGTTATTAATATTTAATACGAAAAGAGATGAAAAAATTATCAATGAAACTATTGTCTGTAGTAGGAGCATTGGCAGTTGTCTTTGCATTGACTTCTTGTAACCAGGATTTGATGGAGACAACCTATACTCCAGACAATAATAACGTTACTTTTGAGATGTCCTCTGCTTCTTACAGCTTGGAGGGACAGCCAATTGTAGTTAAGATCAATAGAGGTGTGGCAAATGAAGCTATATCTATTCCTCTTACACTTACAGATGCTCATGGCGTTTACACTATGAACAAGAGATCTGCAGATTTCGCTGCAGGTGAGTACACTACTGAGGTTCAGTTGTCTTACAATGTTGATGATTTGAAACCAGTGGTAAACTATGCTTTCACTTTGTCTTTCAACGAGGCTGATATGGCTATTTCTGGTGCAAACAAACTTACCGGTAACTGCCAGATGCCTTTGGTTTACAAAGATTGGGGTAAAATGTCTGCTTTGTCAGGTTCTTTCTTCGGTTATGTTCCTGCAGAGAAGAGAACTTGGGATATCCAGTTGGCTGACTATACCAATAACTATTTCAAAGTTAAAGGTTTCTTTGGTGGCGAGACTGATCTTGAGTTCAATATTCAGAACGGTTCAGGTATTATCACTGCTCCAGGTGAAAGCTACTACAGCGCTACTGGTGCTGCTCCATTAGCAAAATTTGTTTCTGGTGCTGTTCACCCTACTTACGGAGTAGTTACTGTTTGGGTTGATTATGATCCTGCATACACTGTATTCGGTAATCTTAACGAGGATGGTACTCTTCAGTTGGGTTCTATCATGCAGTTTGATACTTTCATTACTGTATCTGCCGGATACTTTGGCTGGTATACTCATCAGGCTATCGTTTCAGAAGTTAAATAATAATTGATTTTCCAAAATCAATTATACCGGTTGGGGTGGCAATAGCTGCCCCAACTTTTTTTATTTATATGCCAGTTCTGAATATTATTTAGTATATTCGCATACAAATGTTAAAAAAATATCAGACTATGAAAAAATGTGTATTGTTACTTCTTGTATCTCTTTTATTTGTAGGAGCAGCTTATGCACAGAAGAAAGAGAAAAAACAGAAACAATTGAGTGATACCGAGCTTAGAGTTGCTCAGGCTGTTGCAGCAAAAATGCTTGATGAGGATCTTGTAATGTATATGACTGTCCTTGTCTCGAATTATGGCAGAACTTCTCTTGATGGAATAAAGGTTACCCTTATAGGTGACAAGTTCACTTGTAATCTCCCGTATCAGGGAGGTTCCAGAATAAACACCTATGGTTCCCAGAGTATCAATGTAACTGCCAATGAGGCTCCAGTTAAGGTTGAGAGCATATATAATGAGAAAAAAGGGTATTATAAGTTGAATTTTGCATTCGAAAGCGATTATGATTCGGAGAGGTTTACAGCTACACTTAAGGTGTTTTTGTCGGGAAAAGTAAATCTTGAACTCAGTTCCTCAAGAAGGGGCAGTGCCAATTATCAGGGAGGACTGTATATAGAGATGTAATTTGTAATGATAGGCCTTTTTGATTCGGGTGTGGGTGGACTCTCTGTATGGAGAGAGTTGTACCGTGAGTTTCCGGATGAGAAGTATCTGTACTTTTCTGATGCCGGTTATTGCCCTTATGGCCCAAAATCCAAAGAAGAGATTATTGAAAGGGCCAGAGTCATTACTGAGTATCTGATGGCTGCAGGTGCAGAGATAATTGTAGTTGCCTGCAATACTGCTACTGCTGCGGCCATAGAGTATTTGAGAAAGAATTATGAAATCCCTTTTGTGGGAATGGAACCGGCTGTAAAACCTGCAGCCATCAATACAAAAACAGGGGCTATTGGTGTGCTTGCAACCAAGGGCACCTTTAAAGGGGAGCTGTATTTGAGGACTTTGCACAAGTTTGCATTAAATGCAAAGGTGCTTGAGCAGGTGGGTGAAGGGCTGGTTGAACTGGTTGAAAATGGGGAGCTTGATTCTGAGTATGCAAAAAGGCTGATAGGGAGCTATATTATCCCCATGTTGGACCAGAATGTGGATCATATAGTATTGGGATGCACCCATTATCCTTTTTTGGAGGATATTATAAAAGGGTTTGCAGGAGATGCGGTTACTATTGTGAATCCGGCTCCGGCGATCGCCCGTAGGGCAGGTGAGGTCCTTTCCCAAAGGAGGGCGGCCGTGGCAACCCGGGGTGCAACATGTGTAAAGTCTGACGGCTCCCGTTTGAAGACCAATACATTTGTAACTACAGGTGACAATATTGGAGTAATGAAGTCTATGGTGGCAGAAATTGCACCTTGTGAGTATAATGATTTTGCTTTTAAAAAGATATAAATATGGCAGCTTATAGAAAAGGTAGTGTCCTAAGGGAGATTACGCCGTTGTCTGATAAAGATTTCTTTTATATAGCAGACAGGAGCAAGAGTGAGTTCAGCTATCCCATGCATTCCCATGCTGAGTATGAACTGAATTTTATAGAGAATGGAAAGGGGGTAAGGAGGATTGTGGGTGACAGTGTGGAGGTTTTGGGTGATTATGACCTGGTACTTGTGTCAAGCAAGGATCTTGAGCATGTGCTTGAGCAGAATGAGTGCCGGAGTGAGCGCATAAGGGAGATCACCATACAGTTTTCTCCCGACATATTTGAAAAGAATTTTTTGAACAAGCACCAGTTTGATACCATAAGGAACATGTTGGAGAGGGGACAGAAGGGAATAGCGTTCCCAATGTCTGCAATTCTTAAGGTATATCCTATTCTTGATACATTGTCATACGAGCAGGATTCCTTTTATGCTGTGATGAAGTTCTTTACCATTTTGTATGAACTCTCAAGGGTGGAGGGGGCAAGGACACTTTCCAGTTCTCCGTTTGCCAGGGTTGAAACCCACTCGGAGAGCCGCAGAGTGCAAAATATTCAACAGTATATTAATGATAACTATAAGCATGATTTGAGATTGAATGTTCTGGCACAGATGGCCGGCATGTCTGCTGTCTCTTTCAGCCGTTTCTTTAAGATGAATGCAGGCAAGAGCCTCTCTGACTATATTATTGATGTCCGTCTGGGGTATGCTGTAAGTCTCCTTATAGATACATCAACTCCAATTGCCGATATCTGTTACGAGTGCGGTTTCAACAATCTTTCCAATTTTAACCGTATTTTCAAGAAGAAAAAGAATTGTTCCCCAAAAGAATTCAGGGAGAATTTCAGATTAAAGAAGAAGGTGATTTAGTTGTCCAATGAGATACAGTTTTTTGTTTGTCCTGCTTTTTTGTATATTGCAGGTAGAGTTGTATGCTACAGATACACTTGCGTGCAAGGTTGACCGTAGCAGCAATTGGGCCTTTTATGGGAATGACAAGCCTCAAGCCAGGGTTATTCTTGTAAACGGTCGTCAGGTGCAGCGTAATTTTGATTTCAAGTGTGATATAAGGGATACGGAAGGCAATTCTCTCTACGAACTTGCCCAGAGCGGAGTAGTGCCCCCTTCTGATTCAGTTGCAGTCTCGTTTACTTTTAAAACGGTTTCTCCGGGCTTTTATGATATGACCCTTTATAATGGGGGACGGTTTATAGAAGACGTTGTCATTGCATATGAGCCTGAGAAGATTGCATATGATCTTGCTGAGGGTGAGGATTTCCGGTATATGGCCCATCAGGTTGCTTTGGCAAGGAGAGATATCAGGCCACAGTATGTCATGCTGTTAAACAGAAAATTGTCGGGAAGAGAGAGGAATGTCTATGATTTTACTATGGTCTCCAGGGGTGATGAAAGGGTAAATGGCTATATCTCTTTCCCAAAGGGGAAAAAGGAGCTCAAGGGAATGCTTACCATGGTGGAGAAGGGACATGCATCTGACAATCCGTTGGCTGATTTTACTGCCCCTTCCGATTTTGTTGAGCTTGTTTTATATCTCAATGCGAGGGGTGAAGGAGAGGAGATAATAAAGAATTCATTTACAGATATGTTGCTGGCTCTGGATTTTCTTTCTTATAGAAATGAGGTTGATGGGTCATCCATTTATGTGCAGGGTAGGGGATATGCCGGCATGTGTGCGTTTGTTTCAAGTGCGTTGGCAGAAAATGTTGCCGGTGCAATTGTCTCTTCGCCCGATTTTTCACATCTTACAGGGAAATATTCCTTGTCTTCAATTTCTGGGAATGTTTCTGCACCCCTTCTCCTTGGAATGGGATTGCAGTGCAATATTTCTAACCTTCAAACGGTATTTTCCTTATATAATAAGGTAGGGGAAAAGAAAGAATATTTTGTAGATCCCCACGCAACGGAGTTGGAGCGGAACAGATGGAAATATATAAAGGATATATTTGTAAAGAGATTGGGTAAGTGAAACAATAAAGGTGGCTCATTGATATGAACCACCTTTATTTGTTTATGTCAAAAGAGCAGATTACTTCTCTTTATTTGGAACATCAAGTTTAAGCTGAGGGTTTTTCTTTGATGAGAAGTATAGCATCCATGAAACGATCATGGCTACAATACCTAAACCAATGAAGATGTACTCTGCGTTGATTGCAGCTTTCTCAAGAAGGTTGACATCTGTAACACCGTCAACTTTTGCAAGGATTCTACCAACAAAGATTGGAACTGTCATCATACCCATATTTTGAATCCAATATATAAGGGAGTATGCTGTACCAAGGTTCTTTTCAGGAACAATTTTTGGAACTGAAGGCCACATTGCGGCAGGAACAAGAGAGTAACCTACGCCAAGAATAGCGATTCCAAGGTAACCGAAAATAGCCTCACCTGGCGCAAATGCAATAATTACGTGTGCAATGAATACCATTACAGAACCGGTAATCATCCAGGTTGTTGCTTTACCAATCTTGTCAACCAATATTCCGAACAATGGAGTAAATCCAACTGTAAAGAAAGGAATCATTGATACCATCCATGATGCTGTCTGCTCAAATTCAGCTGCTCCTGCACCAAATCTTGGGATAAGGATTGCAGTAGCAAATTTCTTGAATGAGATAATACAGCAGTAGAAGAATACGCAAAGCAGTGATATTAGCAAATAATGCTTATTACCAAGAATCTTGAAGATGTCTGAAAATTTGAATTTGTCTTCCTCTGCAGTTTCAACTTTGTCTGAGGTGCCTTGCTCTTTGTCGAATTTGGCATCCATTGCTACAAATATACCCCATACTACTGAACCGATCAGTAGAAGCATAAGACCGTAGAAAGCTGGTCTGTTGGTTACATCCAAAGTATAGCCTGACTGTGATTCTGCAACAAGTACAGGTGAAAGGATCAAAGCTGCTGCTGTTCCCATACGTGCAATGGCTAATTGAAGTCCCATAGCCAAAGCCATTGATTTACCCTTGAACCATTTTGCGATTGAACGGGTTACAGCTACACCTGCGATCTCAGAACCCAACCCGAACAACATACATCCTACATATGCGATATATAGAGATTTGCCTGTCTCTACAATTGCTTTAGACGAGATGGTTACATAAACAAGCGCAGCACCTGCAGCCATTAGGCCAACAAAGATTGAACCTGTAACACGTACGCCCCATTTATCCAAAAGCATACCGCATACTATAAGTCCACCCCATACACAAAGGAATGAGTAACCGCCGGCATAGAAACCATAATCTTGTGAGTTCCAGCCAAGTTCAAGTAAGTCAGGATTCTGGAAGATGTGTGAGATAGTAGAGAACATGTCGTCAAAGAAGTATGACGCGAACATTGGGACCACAAGGCAAGCCCAGGCAATCCATCTTGCGCTAGGGCTCTCTTTTAAAGTCTTTACTACTTTATTCATAAGTTTTTAAGTGATTTGTTGGTTAATATTTAATTGATGTATTTTCTATTTGATATTTGGCAATTCAAGGCCGTAACCTTTTTTCTTGTCTTCAACTTTCAGCCACAAACCAAGAAGCAGCGCCATAACTCCAAGTGATGAGAAGATGAGCATTGGTACGGTGTATCCTCCTGTTTCGTCAAGGCTCCAGCCGATGACGATAGGGAAAGCCATGAGGCCTATGTTCTGGATCCAGAAGATTACTGAATAGGCAGAACCGAGATATCTCTCCTCCACAAGTTTTGGAACAGATGGCCAAAGGGCTGCAGGAACCAGTGAGAATGAGATTCCCAGAAGGATGATCGCTGCATATGCAATTGGTTTTGTAAGAGGTACAAGTGCAAATACAAGATGGCAGGTAATCATGAGGATTGCTCCAAGTATAAGCATTGATGCCCCTTTACCTTTTTTATCCAAAAATGCACCAAGGAACGGGGTGAGTACCATTGCACCAATAGGGAACCATGAAAACAGTCCGGCAGCCTCTTCTGTAGGCATCTGCAGGTTGGCTTCAAGCATACCGGTTGCAAATTTCTGGAATGGGAAGATTGCAGAATAGTACAAGACGCACAAGCCCGATACTATGAGGAAAGTCTTGCTTGTAAAGAGGATTCTTATGTCGCTCACCTTGAACTGCTCCTCTGCCTCTTCTGCTGCAGTTTCTCCTATCTGTGCATCAAGTTTCCTGTCCATAACGGTGAAGATTGTATAGGTAAGGAGTCCTATTATAAGCAGTATGGTACAGAACAGTACTGGGGTTACAACGGTAGGCATAGTTTCGTTAGCCCAGGTTGAGAGGTATGGAGAGAGGCGGAATACGGCAAAAACGCCCAAACGTGCAATGGCCATCTCAAGGCCCATTGCCAATGCCATCTCTTTCCCCTTGAACCATTTTGCTATTGCTTTTGAAACGGTTACACCACCCATCTCAACGCCGCATCCGAATATCATGAATCCTACCGATGCCAGTTTGGCAGTTGCAGGGAAGCTTGTCCAGAATGAATCAAGGAATCTGTACAGTCCGCTGTCGGGAGTAAACATGTCGCTGATTGCATATAATTTGATGGATGCACCTATTACCATTACCGCTCCCGACAGGATTCCGGTGAAACGGATACCCATTTTGTCGAGAATGATTCCTGCAAAAATGAGGAAGAAAGCGAATACGTTAAGGAAGTATTCCGAGCTGCAGAAGGTTCCGTAGGTTTCTGCAGACCATCCTTTTGATGTCTCCAGCAGAGTTGACAGTGGAGACAGTACATCTACAAACATGTAGGCAAAGAACATCATGAGTGCTATGAGCACGAGGGCTGTCCATCTTGCCACTCCGTTGTCATTCAATAGTTTTCTTGTTCCGGTCATTATTTTTTATTTTTTTTGGTTCTTCAACTTTTTTCAAATAATTGAGCAAGTTACCACTTTTAGCGGAAACGGCCAAAAAAATTAAATTTTCCCATCACGTAAATAAATTGTAACTTGGCACAGTTTTTACAGAATATTTTTTGTGGATATACTCAATAATATAAATACACCGGCCGATTTAAAAAGACTTGATTCGGGGCAACTTGTTTCACTTTGCAGTGAGATAAGGGAATACATGGTAGATTGCTGTTCCAAAAATCCAGGGCACCTTGGTGCCAGCCTTGGAGCGGTGGAGCTTGCTGTTGCTATCCATTATGTGTATGATACACCTGAGGACAAGCTTGTCTGGGATGTGGGGCACCAGGCGTATGCCCATAAGATAATTACCGGCAGGAGGGAGGCTTTTGTGAACAACAGGAAGAAGGGGGGATTGAGTGGGTTCCCAAAGATGTCGGAGAGCGAATATGACAATTTTGGGGCAGGGCATACCTCTGTTTCAATTTCAGCTGCTCTTGGAATTGCTGAGGCTGCCAGGATACGGGGGGAGAAGACCAATGTGGTGGCTGTGATAGGTGACGGAGCCATGACAGGAGGGTTGGCTTTTGAGGGGTTGAACAATGCAGGGGCGCTCAAATCAAATATTCTTGTAATATTGAATGATAACCAGATTTCAATAGACCAGAATGTGGGGGCACTCCACAATTACCTTGTGAAGCTCTCCGTTTCACCTATATATAATAAGGTAAAGAACAGAATCTGGAGGTTTCTGGGTAACGGAAGGCTCAGGGGGCTTGTACAGAAGTTCATGTTCAGCACAAAACTTGCCTTCATGAAGAGCGGCTCCGTTTTCCAGGGATTGGGATTCAGATATTTCGGGACCATTGACGGCAATGATATGGACGAACTTGTAACAACCCTGCAGAACCTTAAGGGGATTGATGGTCCAAAGTTGCTTCATGTAAGGACAGTGAAGGGGAAGGGGTATGCTCCGGCAGAGAAGGAGCAGAGTGTGTGGCATGCTCCAGGCAAGTTTGATGTGGCAACAGGTAAAAGGGTTGTTTCAAAGGGGGGGGCGCTGAAGTACCAGGATATCTTCGGGAAGACACTTGTGGAGCTTGCCCGTACAAATGATAAGATTGTGGGTATAACCCCTGCAATGGCATCGGGATGCTCACTCACTTATATGATGGAGGAGTTTCCCGGAAGGAGCTATGATGTGGGGATTGCAGAGCAGCATGCTGTAACTTTTTCTGCAGGTTTGGCGGCTAATGGAATGCTTCCGGTCTGCAACATTTACTCCACTTTTATGCAGAGGGCGTATGACAGCATAATTCATGATGTGGCAATCCCAAATTTAAAGGTGATTTTATGTCTGGACCGTGGTGGTATAGTTGGCGAAGATGGTGCAACGCATCATGGTGCTTTTGATCTTGCATATTTGAGGCCTATACCAAATATAACGGTTGCTGCACCTATGAATGAGGTTGAGTTGCGCAACATGCTCTATTCGGCAACCCTTCCGGAGTATGGCATTACAGCCATAAGGTATCCGCGTGGCAGCAGCGAGGGGCTTGAGTGGGAGAGACCGTTTGAAAAGGTTGAGCCTGGAAAGGGGGTTGTTGTGAGTGAAGGTTCCGGTGTGGGTGTCCTTACTTTGGGAACTGTCGGGAACAGGGCGGCAAAAGCTGTGGAGATGGCGCAGAGGGATGGTATGGCTCCGCTCCATATAAATATGAGATTCCTGAAACCTTTGGATACAGATATGGTAGATTATGCATGCAGCAGGTGCGGTACCATAATAACAGTTGAGGATGGAACTGTAATGGGAGGGTTGGCAAGTGCCGTGTCTGAGTATGTAGCTTCTGTGCATCCCGATAAAAAAGTTATATCATTGGGTATTCCCGACAAATTTATTGAGCAGGGCACCGTGGATGAACTTATTTCGGAATGTGGCTATAACGTTGATAATATTTACAATAGCATAATTGCAGCAAAGTAGCAGAAAAATTTTTTATAAAAATTGTGCAATTTTTTTAGAAAAAGTTTGGTAGATAAAAATAAATGGCTACCTTTGCAATCCCAAACGAAAAGAAACCCTCTCCGGAGGTTATCAAGAGGGAGATTGACATTTTGCCGATGTAGCTCAGTTGGCCAGAGCAGCTGATTTGTAATCAGCTGGTCGGGGGTTCGAATCCCTCCATCGGCTCCAAGTTTTTTGAAAGATATAAATAATGGGGAGATACCAAAGTGGCCAACTGGGGCAGACTGTAAATCTGCTGGCGCACGCCTTCGTAGGTTCGAATCCTGCTCTCCCCACTATTTTTGTATCTAAACGTATGCGGAAGTAGCTCAGTCGGTAGAGCATCAGCCTTCCAAGCTGAGGGTCGCGGGTTCGAACCTCGTCTTCCGCTCCAGTTAAAAGCCAGTGTAGCTCAGGGGTAGAGCGCTTCCTTGGTAAGGAAGAGGTCACGAGTTCAAATCTCGTCACCGGCTCTATAAGTGTGTAAAATATTCAATTATAAAAATTTATTATTATGGCAAAAGAAACTTTTAAGAGGGAAAAACCTCACGTTAACATTGGTACTATTGGCCACGTTGACCACGGTAAAACTACCCTAACTGCAGCTATTACAACTGTATTGGCTAAAGCAGGTCTTTCAGAGCTTCGTTCATTTGACTCAATTGACAACGCTCCAGAGGAGAAAGAGCGCGGTATCACTATCAACACTGCACACGTAGAGTATCAGACTGCTAACCGTCACTATGCTCACGTTGACTGTCCAGGCCACGCCGACTACGTTAAGAACATGGTTACTGGTGCTGCTCAGATGGATGGTGCTATCCTTGTTTGTGCTGCTACTGATGGTCCTATGCCTCAGACTCGTGAGCACATTCTACTAGCTCGTCAGGTAAACGTTCCTAGAATCGTTGTATTCCTAAATAAAGTAGATATCGTTGATGACCCTGAGATGATTGACCTTGTAGAGATGGAGGTTAGAGAGCTTCTTTCATTCTACAACTTTGACGGTGACAACACCCCTATCATCCGTGGTTCTGCACTAGGTGCACTTAACGGTGACCCTCAGTGGGAGGAGAAAGTAATGGAGCTTATGGCTGCTGTTGATGAGTACATTCCACTTCCTCCACGTGACAACGAGAAACCATTCCTAATGCCTGTTGAGGACGTATTCTCAATCACTGGTCGTGGTACAGTTGCAACTGGTAGAATTGAGACTGGTGTTATCAAAGTTGGTGAGGAGATCCAGATTATCGGTCTTGGCGAGGAGCCTAAGAAATCAACTGTTACCGGTGTTGAGATGTTCCGCAAACTTCTTGATCAGGGTGAGGCTGGTGACAACGTAGGTCTTCTTCTTCGTGGTATTGACAAGAAAGAGATCAAGAGAGGTCAGGTTATCGCTAAACCTAACACAATCACTCCTCATAAGAACTTCACTGCAGAGATTTATGTATTGAAGAAAGAAGAGGGTGGCCGTCACACTCCATTCCACAACAAATATCGTCCTCAGTTCTTTATCCGTACTTTGGATGTAACTGGTGAGATTCTTCTTCCAGAGGGTGTAGAGATGGTAATGCCTGGTGATAACGTAACTATTAATGTAGAGTTGATCTACCCAGTTGCTATCAATGAGGGTCTACGTTTCGCAATCCGTGAGGGTGGTAGAACAGTAGGTGCTGGTCAGGTAACTAAAATTGGTTAATTCCTAATCAAGAAAATACACAATGGGCTTCCTTAACCGGGAGCCCATATTTAGGGGCATAGTTCAAGGGTAGAATAGCGGTCTCCAAAACCGTTGATGGGCGTTCGAATCGCTCTGCCCCTGCAAACCAAAGGTTACGGTTTGGTTCAATTTTAATCACAATAACGACAAGGCTTCCAATTGTTGTTATTATAATTAAATGGTAATGAACAAATTAGCTTTGCATTTCAAAGACTCATACATTGAGTTGTCCAAAAAAGTAACATGGCCTTCATGGGCCCAGCTCCAGAGCTCTGCGATAGTAGTGATGGTAGCTTCTGTTATTTTTGCCTTGGTCATATTTGGTATGGACCTAGTGTTCAAGAACATTATGACTTTTATCTATAACATGCTTTACTAATATCATGAGTGAGATTGCCAACAAAAAGTGGTACGTTGTACGCGCAGCTGGTGGAAAGGAGAAGAAAGCGAAGGAGTACATTGAGAATGAGATCAAACGATTGGGTCTTACAGATTATGTCTCTCAGGTTCTTATTCCTACTGAGAAAATCTATCAGGTAAAGAACGGCAAAAAGGTTAGCACAGAGAGAATTTTCTACCCTGGCTATATTCTTATTGAAGCGGTTCTGACCGGCGAGATACAGCATATTATCAGAAACCTTCCTCACGTTTCAGGTTTCCTTACCGAAAAACAAGGGGGTAAAGATAAAGAGCCTTCTCCACTTCGTCAGTCTGAAGTGAACAGAATTCTCGGAAGAGTTGACGAGCTTATTGACAAGGAAGAGGAAATTATTACACCTTTTGTTGTAGGTGAGGCTGTTAAGGTAGTGGATGGTCCTTTCAACGGTTTTGACGGAACTATTGAGGAGATCTTGGAAGACAAGAAGAAACTTAAAGTTATGGTTAAGATTTTTGGAAGGAAAACGATTTTGGAGTTAAACTTTGTTCAAGTAGTTAAAGAATAATTAAAGAAGTATTATGGCTAAAGAAATTGCCGCATTCATTAAATTGCAGATTAAAGGTGGCGCAGCAAATCCATCACCTCCTGTAGGACCTGCACTTGGTTCTAAAGGTGTAAACATTATGGACTTCTGCAAGCAGTTTAATGCTCGTACACAAGACAAGGCCGGTAAGGTGTTGCCAGTAATTATCACAGTTTACAGTGATAAATCATTTACTTTCGTAGTAAAACAACCACCTGTGGCTGTACAGCTTAAAGAGGCTGCCAAGATCCAGTCAGGTTCTGCTGAGCCTAACCGTAAAAAAGTTGCTTCAGTTACCTGGGAGCAGGTTCGTGCAATTGCTCAGGACAAAATGCCTGACATGAACGCTTTCACTTTGAAGTCAGCTATGAGCATGGTAGCAGGTACTGCAAGAAGTATGGGTATCACAGTTGAGGGAACTTTTCCTGCAGACGTAAACTAATTAATCACAACACGCAATGAGTAAGCTAACAAAAAATCAGAAAATAGCTAATGCTAAAGTTGAGGAAGGCAGACAGTACAGAGTGTCTGAGGCTTGCGCTTTGGTACAGGAGACATCTTATACCAAATTTGATGCAACCGTTGAGATTTCTGTCCGTTTGGGCGTAGATCCTCGTAAAGCAAACCAGATGGTTCGTGGTGTTGTGACTCTTCCACACGGAACAGGTAAACAGACCCGCGTACTTGTACTTTGTACACCAGACAAAGAGGAGGAGGCTAGAAATGCCGGTGCTGACTTTGTCGGTTTGGATGAATATATTGATAAAATCAAAGGTGGCTGGACAGATGTTGACGTTATCATCTGTACCCCTTCTGTAATGGCTAAGATTGGTCCTATCGGTAGAATTCTAGGTCCTAGAGGTTTGATGCCAAACCCTAAAACCGGAACTGTTACCATGGAGGTTGGTAAAGCTGTTACTGAGGTAAAAGCCGGTAAAATTGACTTTAAGGTTGACAAACAAGGTATTGTTCACGCTGGTATCGGTAAAGTATCATTCGGTGCTGAGAAACTTGCTGAGAATGCCCATGAGTTCCTTAATACAGTTATTAAACTTAAACCACAAGCACTTAAAGGTACTTATGTTAAGAGTGTATTCCTCTCTTCAACTATGGGTCCTGGAATTTGTGTTGATTGCAAAACAATCAGTGCTGCTGAATAATAAATTGATTGGATTATGAGAAAAGAAGAGAAAGCTCAGATTATTGAATCTATAGCAGCACAGCTTAAGGAGACTCCTAACTTCTATGTTACTGACATTGAGGGTTTGAATGCGGAGGCTACTACAAAGCTACGCCGTGCTTGCTTTGAAAAAGAGATCAAACTTGTTGTAGTTAAGAATACTTTGTTCTTCAAAGCTTTGGAGATGAACGAGGTTGCTGACTTCCAGCAGTTTGAGAGCGTATTGAAAGGCTCAACAGCAGTAATGTTCTGCAACACTGCAAATGCTCCAGCCAAACTTATCAAAGAGTTCGGCAAAGACGGTGGTAAACCAGCTCTTAAAGGTGCAATGGTTCAGGAGTGCGCTTACATTGGTGCTGAAAACCTTGAGACACTTGTTAACATCAAGTCTCGTGAGGAACTTATCGGTGATATCATCGGATTGCTACAATCTCCTGCGAAAAATGTTATCTCAGCTCTTACTTCACAGGGCGGTGGCAAGATTGCAGGCATTGTAAAAACACTATCAGAAAAAGAATAATAATAACAATTTAAAAATAAGAAATCATGGCAGATATCAAAAAATTTGCAGAAGAGTTAGTTAACCTTACAGTAAAAGACGTTCAAGAGCTAGCTAAAGTACTTAAAGAGGAATACGGAATTGAGCCAGCTGCTGCTGCAGCTGTAGTTGCAGCTCCTGCTGCAGCAGGTGAGGCTGCTGCTGCTGAGCAGACTGAGTTCGATGTTATCCTTAAATCAGCTGGTGCAGCTAAACTTGGTGTAGTAAAAGTTGTTAAAGAGCTTACTGGCCTAGGTCTTAAAGAGGCTAAAGAGCTTGTAGACGGTGCTCCAAAAGCTGTTAAAGAGAAAGTTTCTAAAGCAGAGGCTGAGCAGGTTAAAGCAGCTCTAGAAGAGGCTGGTGCAGAGGTTGAGGTTAAATAAATGTCAACCCCCGTTTAGCGGGAAAAAGTCAGGTTTAGGGCACAAATAGGCCCTAAACCTTTTTGTCGTTTTTTTAAGTTTATTTTCAACCAACCCATAAACAATGTCGCAAAACACAAATAATCAGCGGATTACATTCGCGACTTCTAAATCCCTCCTTGACTATCCGGATTTTCTAGAAGTGCAATTAAAGTCTTTCAAGGACTTTTTTCAGCTTGACACAACAGCAGAAAACCGTAGAAACGAAGGTTTGTTTAAGGTTTTTCAGGAGATATTTCCTATTACGGACACCCGTAACAATTTTGTTCTGGAGTTTATAGACTACTTCATTGATCCACCTCGCTATTCAATGGATGAGTGTCTTGACAGAGGTCTTACCTACAGTGTTCCTCTCAAGGCAAAACTTAAATTGTATTGTACAGATCCTGAGCATGAGGATTTTGATACAGTTATCCAGGATGTTTATTTGGGAACCATCCCATATATGACACCAAGGGGTACTTTCATCATTAACGGCTCTGAGAGAATTGTTGTTTCTCAGCTTCACCGTTCTCCAGGTGTTTTCTTTGGTCAGAGTATGCATGCCAACGGCACCAAATTGTACTCTGCCAGAATTATTCCTTTTAAAGGTTCATGGATCGAGTTCGCTACTGACATCAATAATGTCATGTATGCTTATATCGACCGTAAAAAGAAATTGCCGGTAACAACTCTTTTGAGAGCTATCGGTTTTGAAAGTGACAAGGATATTCTTGATATCTTTGGTTTGGCTACTGAGGTTAAAGTAAACAAGACTAACCTCAAGAAATGCATTGGCAGCAAATTGGCTGCAAGGGTCCTCAAGACATGGAACGAGGACTTTGTAGATGAGGATACTGGAGAGGTAGTTTCTTTGGACCGTAAAGAGATTATCATTGACAGGGAGACAATTCTTGAGGAGCATCATATTGATGAGATCCTTGAGTCTGATGTGAATACTATCCTTATCCACAATGAGGATGCAAATGCAAGCGATTTTGCAATTATCCACAATACACTGCAGAAAGATCAATGTAACTCTGAAATAGAGGCTATTTTCTATACATACAGACAGTTGAGGAATTCAGAACCACCTGATGAGGCAACTGCAAGAGACGTTATCGACAAGCTCTTCTTCTCCGACAAGAGATATGATTTGGGAGAGGTTGGAAGGTACCGCCTGAACAGAAAACTTAATTTGTCAACCCCTAATGATGTAAGGGTTCTTACAAAGGCAGATATCATTGAGATTATCCGCTACCTGATTTCACTGATCAACTCAAAGGCTACAGTTGATGATATTGACCATTTGAGCAACAGAAGAATCAGGACAGTAGGTGAGCAGTTGGCAAACCAGTTCAGTGTTGGTCTTGCCCGTATGGCAAGAACAATCAGAGAGAGAATGAATGTAAGGGACAATGAGGTGTTTACTCCGATTGACCTTATCAATGCAAAGACTTTGTCTTCAGTTATCAATTCATTCTTTGGCACCAGCCAGTTGTCACAGTTCATGGACCAGACCAATCCATTGGCAGAGATGACCCATAAGAGAAGGTTGTCGGCTTTGGGTCCTGGTGGTCTTTCAAGGGACAGGGCAGGTTTTGAGGTACGTGACGTACACTATACACACTATGGAAGGTTGTGTCCGATTGAGACTCCTGAGGGTCCGAATATCGGTCTTATCTCTTCTTTGTGTGTTTATGCAAGAATCAATGAACTTGGTTTCATTGAGACACCATACAGAAAAGTTGATAACGGTGTAGTTGACCTCTCTCCAAAAGGTTGTGTTTACATGAGTGCTGAAGAGGAGGAAGATAAGGTTGTTGCACAGGCAAATGCCCATATTGACGAGAACGGAAACTTTACCGATGACAGAATCAAATGCCGTTATGAGGCTGATTATCCTGTCGTAAGCAAGGATAAGGTTGACCTGATGGACGTTGCCCCTAACCAGATTGCTTCAATAGCTGCATCCTTGATTCCATTCCTGGAGCATGATGATGCTAACCGTGCATTGATGGGATCCAACATGATGCGCCAGGCAGTGCCTGTAGTAAGACCAGAGGCTCCTATCGTAGGTACTGGACTTGAGGCTGCAGTGGTAAGGGATTCAAGGACACAGGTATCTGCGGAGACTACCGGTGAGGTTGTTTATGTAGATGCAAATGAGATACATATCAGATATGACAGGACAGAGGAGGAGAGATTTGTAAGTTTTGACCCTGAGATTACAGTCTACAAGCTTCCTTTGTACAGAAAAACCAACCAGAGCACTTCAATCCATCTTAAACCTATCGTGAAGAAAGGTGACAAGATTGTGAAAGGACAGATTCTCACTGAGGGTTATGCTACCCAGAAAGGTGAGCTTGCTCTTGGAAGGAACCTTAAGGTTGCATATATGCCTTGGAAGGGTTACAACTTTGAGGATGCGATTGTGCTTTCTGAGAGAATTCTTAGGGAGGATATCTTTACTTCAATCCATGTTGATGAGTACATCATGGAGGTGAGGGATACCAAACGCGGTATGGAGGAGCTTACTTCAGATATCCCTAACGTAAGTGAGGAGGCAACAAAGGATCTTGATGAGAACGGTATCATAAGAATAGGTGCAAATGTTGAGCCTGGTGATATCCTTATCGGTAAGATTACCCCTAAGGGTGAGAGCGATCCTTCTCCAGAGGAGAAACTGTTGCGTGCCATCTTTGGTGACAAGGCCGGTGATGTGAAGGATGCTTCTCTGAAGGCTTCACCTTCTTTGTCGGGAACAATTATTGACAAGAGGTTGTTTGCGAGGGTTGGTAAAGAGGCAAACAACAAGAAGGCCAAACAGAATACGAAGACACAGGTGCAGCAGGCGGAGGATACTTTCAACCGCAAGGCAGGCGTTCTAAGGGACAAATTCCTTGACAAGCTTGAGGTACTTGTAAAAGGTAAGGTTTCAGACGGTGTTAATGATCTTTATGGTGTAGAGATTCTTGCTAAGGGCGAGGGCTTTACAAGAGAGATTCTTGATACAATTGATTATGAGAATATCAATCCTACAAAATGGACTGACGACAAACATGCCAACGGATTGATCAAGACCCTTATAAACAATTATCTGATTGCCCATAAAGAGTACGATGCAGAGCTCAAGAGAATAAAATACAATCTTACAATTGGTGATGAGCTTCCAACAGGAATCATGCAGCTTGCCAAAGTTTATGTTGCCAAGAAGAGAAAGATTAGAGTGGGTGACAAGATGGCAGGTAGACACGGTAACAAGGGTATCGTAGCCAAGGTTGTGAGAGACGAGGATATGCCGTTCCTTGATGACGGTTCTATCGTGGATATAGTTCTCAACCCTCTTGGTGTGCCTTCACGTATGAACTTGGGACAGATTTATGAGGCTGTATTGGGTTGGGCAGGCAAGGAGCTTGGTGTCAAGTTTGCAACACCTATCTTTGATGGTGCAACACTTGATGACATAAGCAAATATACAGACAAGGCAGGCCTTCCAAGATACGGCAAGACTTACTTGAGCGATGGTGGTACAGGTGAGAAGTTTGACCAGCCGGCAACTGTGGGTGTAACTTATATGATCAAGTTGGGCCACATGGTTGATGACAAGATGCATGCCCGTTCTATTGGTCCTTACTCACTTATTACACAGCAGCCTCTCGGTGGTAAAGCGCAGTTCGGAGGTCAGAGATTTGGAGAGATGGAGGTATGGGCACTTGAGGCGTTCGGTGCATCTAATATCCTTCAGGAGATCCTTACAATCAAATCTGATGATGTGAACGGAAGATCAAGAGCTTACGAGGCTATTGTGAAAGGTGATCCAATGCCGTCGCCAGGTATTCCTGAGTCGCTCAACGTATTGTTGCATGAGTTGCGCGGATTGGGACTTAGCGTAAATTTGGACTAATTGGTTTTTGATAATTTGAAATAACAGTAAATATGTCGTCTTTTAAGAAAGATATTAAGGTTAAAAGCAATTTCAACCGAATTACTATAGGGCTGGCTTCGCCGGAGGAGATTCTTGACAGGTCTTCCGGTGAGGTTTTGAAGCCAGAAACTGTAAACTACCGTACTTATAAGCCTGAGAGGGACGGTCTATTCTGTGAGAGGATTTTCGGACCTTCAAAGGATTATGAGTGTCATTGCGGCAAATACAAAAGAATCCGTTACCGCGGAATCATTTGCGACCGTTGTGGTGTAGAGGTTACAGAGAAGAAGGTACGTAGGGAGAGAATGGGTCACATTACCCTTACTGTACCGGTAGCGCATATTTGGTATTTCCGTTCTACTCCTAATAAGATTGGTTATCTTCTTGGCATTCCTACCAAGAAACTTGATGCAATCATCTATTATGAGAGATACGTAGTTATCCAACCGGGTCTTGCTGCTGAGAATGGTATTAAGGAGCTGGATCTCCTTACAGAAGAGGAGTACTTGAATGTTCTGGACAATCTTCCAAAGGAGAACCAGATGCTTGATGATTCTGATCCCGACAAATTTGTTGCAGGTATGGGTGCCGAGGCAATCTATACATTGCTATGCAAAGTTGATCTGGATGACTTGTCATACAGCTTGAGAAGCAGAATTGAGACTGAGACTTCACAGCAGAGAAAGGCTGATGCGCTTAAGAGACTGAGCGTAATTGAGGCATTCAGGGAGTCTAAAGATATCAACAGGCCTGAGTGGATGATTTTGAAGGTGATTCCGGTTATCCCACCGGATTTGAGACCATTGGTTCCACTTGACGGAGGAAGGTTTGCAACTTCAGACTTGAATGACTTGTACAGAAGGGTTATCATCCGAAACAACCGTCTGAAGAGACTTATTGAGATCAAGGCTCCGGAGGTTATCCTAAGAAATGAGAAACGTATGCTTCAGGAGGCAGTTGATTCATTGTTTGATAACTCAAGAAAATCAAATGCAGTCAAGACTGAGGCAAACAGAACCCTCAAATCTTTGTCTGACAGTTTGAAAGGTAAACAGGGACGTTTCCGTCAGAACTTGTTGGGTAAGAGGGTTGACTACTCTGCACGTTCTGTAATTGTCGTAGGACCTGAGCTCAAGATGCATGAGTGCGGTCTTCCAAAATTCATGGCTGCAGAGCTTTACAAACCGTTCATTATTAGAAAACTTATTGAGAGGGGTATTGTAAAGACAGTTAAATCTGCAAAGAAGATTGTTGACAGGAAAGATCCTGTAATTTGGGATATTCTTGAGAATGTGATGAAAGGTCATCCGGTATTGTTGAACCGTGCACCTACCCTTCACAGATTGGGTATCCAGGCATTCCAGCCTAAATTGATTGAGGGTAAGGCTATCCAATTGCATCCGCTTGCATGTACAGCGTTCAACGCCGACTTCGACGGTGACCAGATGGCGGTTCACTTGCCTTTAGGCAATGCTGCAGTTCTTGAGGCTCAGCTGTTGATGCTTGGTTCGCACAATATCCTTAACCCTGCCAACGGTGCTCCTATTACCGTTCCTTCGCAGGACATGGTACTTGGTCTGTACTATATTACAAAACCAAGACCTGGTGCAAAGGGTGAGGGTATGAACTTCTACGGTCCTGAGGAGATCATCATTGCCTACAATGAGGGGAGACTTGCCCTTCACGCAGAGGTTAACGTAAGACTTCCAAAAGTGATGGCAGATCCTTCGCAGGGTTACCACATGGTTAAGACTACCGCAGGTAGAATCCTTGTAAACCAGCTGGTTCCTGCTGAGGTAGGATATATAAATGAAATTCTTACCAAGAAGTCTTTGAGAGACATCATTGGTAACGTACTTAAAGTTTCAGGTGTTGCAAGGACTGCACAGTTCCTTGACGATATCAAGAACTTGGGTTACAAGATGGCATTCAAGGGTGGTTTGTCATTCAACTTGGGTGACGTGATTATCCCGGAGGAGAAAGCCAAACTTGTAAACGACGGTTACGCTCAGGTTGAGAGCATCCAGGCCAACTATAACCTTGGTTTGATTACCAACAACGAGCGTTATAACCAGGTGGTTGACATTTGGACAACTACAAATGCCAAACTTACCAACATTGTGGAGAAACAGATTTCTACAGACAACCAGGGTTTCAACCCGGTTTATATGATGCTTCACTCAGGTGCCCGTGGTTCCAAGGAGCAGATCCGTCAGCTTTGCGGTATGCGTGGTTTGATGGCTAAACCTCAGAAATCAGGTTCTACAGGTGCTGAGATTATCGAGAACCCAATTCTTTCAAACTTTAAGGAGGGTCTTTCGGTATTGGAGTATTTCATCTCTACCCACGGTGCACGTAAAGGTTTGGCCGATACAGCGTTGAAGACTGCCGATGCAGGTTACCTGACACGTAGGCTTGTTGACGTATCGCATGATGTTATCATCAACGAGGAGGATTGCGGTACATTGAGAGGTCTTGTTGCAACAGCTATCAAGAACAAGGATGACATTGTTGAGAGCTTGTACGATAGAATTTTGGGTAGAACTACTGTTCACGATGTATATAACCCTCTTACCGGTGAGAAGATCATTGGTGCAGGTGAGGAGATTACCGAGGATATTGCAGCTCTAATTGAGTCATTGCCGATTGAGGCTGTTGAAATACGTTCAGTGCTTACCTGTGAGAGCAAGAAGGGTGTTTGTGCAAAATGTTACGGACGTAACCTTGCAAGAGGCCGCATGGTTGAGAAAGGTGAGGTTGTGGGTGTAATTGCAGCACAGTCTATCGGTGAGCCAGGTACCCAGCTTACACTTCGTACTTTCCACGTCGGTGGTACTGCTTCAGGTAGCGTATCTGAGAGTGAGATCAAATCCAAATATGAGGGTAAGGTTGAGTTTGAGGAGTTGAGGACAATTACAAAAGTTGAAGGTGACACTACCAGAGAGATTGTGGTGGGCCGTACAGCTGAAATGAAGATTGTTGATGCAAATACAGGCATCACTTTGTCTCAGTACAATATCCCTTACGGTGCAGATTTGTTCAAGAAGGAGGGTGAGGCTGTTTCCAAAGGTGACCTTATCTGTAAATGGGACCCATATAACGCAGTAACCATCACAGAGCTTGCCGGTAAGGTAGTTTATGATGGCCTTGTAGAGGGTGTCACTTACAGGGAGGAGTCTGCTGACGAGTTCTCATTGCATAGAGATAAAGTTGTAATTGAGAGCAGGGACAAATCAAAGAACCCTAGTGTGAGAATCGTTGATGCCGGCGGCAATGACCTTAAACAGTACAACTTGCCTGTAGGTGCACACATTATGGTTGAGAACGGTCAGGATCTTGTAGCCGGTGACATCCTTATCAAGATTCCTCGTGCAATCGGCAAATCAGGTGATATCACCGGAGGTCTTCCTCGTGTAACAGAGTTGTTTGAGGCCCGTAACCCATCTAACCCTGCAATTGTATCAGAGATCAATGGTGAGGTTCTAATGGGCAAGATCAAACGTGGTAACAGGGAGATCATTGTAAAGAGCAAGACCGGAGAGGAGAAACGTTATCTTGTTCCGCTATCAAAACAGATCCTTGTACAGGAGAACGACTATGTACGCGCAGGTATGCCACTTTCTGACGGTGCAATTGCTCCAGCAGACATCTTGGCAATCCAGGGTCCTACAAAGGTTCAGGAGTATATCGTTAACGAGATTCAGGAGGTTTACCGCCTTCAGGGTGTGAAAATTAACGACAAGCACTTTGAGATCATTGTAAGACAGATGATGCGCAAAGTTGAGATTGTTGATCCGGGTGACACAAGATTCCTTCCTGAGCAGCTTGTTGACAAGTGGGAGTTCATGCAGGAGAATGATGAAATCTGGGACAAGAAAGTTATCCTTGATGCAGGTGATTCACAGACTTTGAAAGCAGGTCAGATTGTAAGCGTAAGAAGATTGAGGGATGAGAACTCTATCCTCAAACGTCAGGATCTTAAACTTGTGGAGGCAAGGGATGCAGTTCCTGCAACTTCTAACCAGGTTCTTCAGGGTATTACCAGAGCAGCGTTGAAGACAAGCAGCTTTATGTCTGCAGCTTCTTTCCAGGAGACAACCAAGGTACTTAGTGAGGCAGCTATCCACGGTAAGATTGATACTTTGGAGGGTCTTAAGGAGAACGTTATCTGCGGTCATCCTATACCAGCCGGTACCGGCCAGAGAGAATACGAAAAACTTATCGTTGCATCTATGGAGGACTACCAGAGAATGGCTAAGGCAAGACAGGCCAAAGAGCAGGCAGAGTAATGTAAATTGCTATATGAAGAGAGGTGGGCAGTATATGTCCACCTTTTTTTTACTATATTTGCCTATTATAAGTAATTATCGGGAAAATGGCTATAATCAGAGAATTAAGAGGGTTTACCCCTAAGTTTGGCAAGGATTGCTTCCTTGCGGAGAATGCAGCAATAATAGGTGATGTCACTATGGGTGATGATTGCAGTATATGGTACGGAACTGTGCTCAGAGGTGATGTCAATACTATAAAGATAGGGGACAGGGTGAATATTCAGGATGGAGCTGTGGTTCATACATTATATGAGAGGTCTGTGAGTGAGATAGGAGATGATGTTTCAGTGGGGCATAATGCAATTATCCATGGAGCAAAAATTGGCAATAATGTCCTTATTGGCATGGGAGCAATAATAATGGACAATGCTGTTGTTCCCGACAATACAATAATTGCAGCCGGAGCTGTGGTTTTGAGCAATGCCGTGCTGGAACCGGGAGTTTATGCAGGTATTCCTGCCAAGAAGGTAAAGGATTCTTCCCAGGCTGTATATGAGGCTGCCCACAAGAATGCCCAGGGGTATCTTATGTATAAAGAGTGGTACAAAGAATAATAACAATCAATAAATTTTTACAATATGAAAAAATTACTTCTTATTGGAGCAGCTGCCATAATTGCGGCATGTTCTTCACAGCCTGAAGCAGGCTATACAGTTAATGTAACAGTTACCGGTGATCTTGCACAGTTGCCAAATGATACTCTTGTACTTACCGGAGGTACAAGAAAAGCTCCTGTAGCTGATACTGCAGTTCTTGTAAACGGCAAAGCTACTTTCAAAGGGGAGACAACAACTCCTACATATTATACGCTTTCATTCAATGGAAAGAAAGCTCTCAGCAGATTCTTTGTAGAGAATAATGCCAAGTATGACATTAATGCCAATCTTGATGCAGGCGAGACAACAGTTATTACAACTGGAGAAATCCAGTCTCACATTGAGAGTGTAAATGCAAAAAGAAAAGAGCTGTTTGCAGCCGGCAAACTTGATTCATTGATGAAGGTATACGGCAAAATGAGCGATGAGGAGAAAGCGGCTTTCAGAGAGGCTTACAACAATGTTGAGAAAGAGATCAACGGTATGAACGAAGCTTATCTTGCAGCAAATCCTGCATCTCCTTATGCCCTTTACACTTTGGCTTCTACAATAGGTGATGTTCCGGTTGCTGAGCTGGATGCCAAATTGGCTACTTTTGATACATTGGCAGCTTATGCAAACAATGACCTACTGAAAGATGCAAAAGAGACCGCAGCATTGATCAAATCTTTACAGCCAGGCAACAAGGCTCCTGATTTTGTACAGAATGACCCTGATGGAAAGCCTGTAAAATTTTCAGACATCTATTCAAAGAACAAGCTTACCATGGTTGATTTTTGGGCAAGCTGGTGCGGACCTTGCCGCGCTTTCAACCCTGATCTTGTAAAGATTTACAAGAAATATCATAGAAAAGGTTTTGAGATTCTTGGAGTATCTCATGATAGGGATTATAATGCATGGGTAAAAGGTATCAAGGATGACAAGCTTGCATGGCCTCAGGTTTCAGACCTCAAATATTGGGACAACGAGGTAGGCAAGATGTATTATGTAAGATATATCCCTCAGAATATTTTTGTTGACCAGAACGGTATCATTGTAGGAAGACAGATTGACAAACCTGAGGTTGAAGGATTTATTGGGGAGTTCCTGAAGAAATAATTATTATTCCGTACAATTATGAGGAAAATTACATTCATAGGGATTGTGCTTCTGATATGCCTTCCCGTTATTTGTAAAGCCCAGTATTTGAGGAACTCATATTTTGTAGAAGGCAACAGTGCAAGATTGTCCATGAATCCTGCACTGCAGCCTGTGCGTGGGTATTATAATCTTCCTGTTATAGGTGCGTTTAATTTGGAGGTCTCTTCCAATTCCTTAAGTTACAGGGATATAATGGATGTTGTTGGTGAAGAGGATGATTTCTATAAGAGTAATGAGTTTATCAATAAGCTTGATATAGACAACAAACTGGATTTGAACCTTAATACTGATATCATTTCATTCGGATATCATAAAGGTCCCAAATTCTACTCATTCAATATTGGGGCCCGTGTAAATGTTGATGCTTCCATTCCAAGGTCTATGTTTGAGTATCTGAGGGATATGGACAGTGATCTCATTACAGGCAGCCGCAGATACAATATCCTTAATGAGGAGGTAAATGTAAATGCATATACCGAGATAGGTTTCGGCTATTCAAGGGTAATCAATGACCGTCTCACTATAGGAACCAAAATAAAGGGCCTTTTGGGTTGTGCCAATATGAAGCTTAAAGTAAATGAGCTGGATATTGATGCTCATCTTCCTGATTCAGATAATCTTTTCCTCCCATATGCAGATATTGCTACAAGTGCAGAACTTGAATTGTCGGGAAAAGGTGTGGAATTGCAGGAGAATGCTGAGGGTTATATTGAAGATGTTGAGTTTGACAAGTTTGGAATAGGCGGTTTTGGTGCGGCCATTGATTTGGGTATTAACTACAAGCTAACAGACCACATTGCCCTTTCTGCAGCTATCCTGGATTTAGGATTCATTTCATGGAACAAAGGGAGTTCTACTGTAAGCAAAGCTTCAGGAAATATCCGTGTGGATGGTATAGATGATCTTGATGTGTTGGATTTTGATTTGTTCGGTTTGAAAAAGGGAGAAGGGAAGTCCCGTACAACAAGGCTTTGTCCTACACTTGTGTTGGGTGGTGAATACAGTATTCTGGAGAACAAGATAGGTTTGGGTATCCTTTCAACCACCCGTTTTGGCGAGATTGAGAATTACTCTGAGCTTACAGCCTCTGCCACATTCCGCCCTGGCAATTTCTTCAATGCAACAGTCAGCTACTCTTTGATGCAGGGTTCTGATACTTTTGGCCTTGCTCTTAAACTGGGAGGATTGTTTGTAGGTACAGACTATATGTTCCTGGGTGACGATACAAAGCATGTGAATGCATATGTCGGATTGTCAATACCTTTGGCCAAAAAGAAATAAAATGGTGTATATAAAAAAATAGCCCCGAAATAATTTCGGGGCTATTTTTTTATTCCTCATTGCGGAAGATTGTCTGAACACGGTCTGGGCCGAGTGAAATTACTGAGATTGGAACATTCAGCTCTTTCTCAATGAACCTCACATAGTTCATGAACTCAAACGGAAGTTCCTCCTCACGTGTAATTTGTGAAAGGTCCCTGTTCCATCCCTTGAACTCCTTGTAGATAGGCTCAATCTCTGCATATGTATCATATGGTACCTGATCTGTTTCAACACCGTCCACTTTGTAGCCTGTGGCAACTTTAATGGTTTCAAATGTGTCAAGCACATCTGCCTTCATCATAATGAGCTCAGTTACGCCGTCAAGCATGATTGCATATTTGAGGGCAGGAAGATCCAGCCATCCGGTTCTTCTTGGACGTCCGGTAGTAGCACCGAACTCAAAACCTTTCTTGCGGAGCTCCTCACCGGTCTCGTCGTTAAGTTCTGTAGGGAATGGACCGCTTCCAACTCTTGTGCAGTAAGCCTTGAAGATACCGTAAACTTTGCCAATCTTGGTTGGAGCTACTCCCAAACCTGTACATACACCTGCGCAAGTGGTTGAAGATGAAGTTACGAATGGGTATGAACCGAAGTCAACATCAAGCATTGTCCCCTGAGCACCCTCTGCAAGAATCTTCTTGTTGTCTGTAAGATACTTGTTTGCTACATACTCACCGTCAACAAGGTTGAAGGTTTTAAGGTACTCTATGGCCTCCATCCACTCGCTCTCTTTCTCCTCTGCATTGAACTCGTAGTCGAACTGAGCAAGGGTTGCAAGGTGCTTGTTCTTTAGGGTAAGGAATCTGTCTGCAAAATCAGCTGTAAGGACATCACCCACCCTTAGACCGTTACGGCCGGTCTTGTCCATATATGTAGGCCCTATACCTTTAAGGGTTGAACCAATTTTTGACTTGCCTTTTGCAGCCTCAGAAGCTGCATCCAAAATTCTGTGTGTTGGAAGGATGAGGTGTGCTTTTTTTGAAATGACAACCCTCTCCCTTACAGGAACACCTGTTGCCTCAATTTCCAGGCACTCCTCCTTGAAAATGATTGGGTCAATGACAACACCATTTCCAATGATGTTTACAGCATTTTTTCTGAATACTCCCGACGGTACAGTGTGAAGGACAAATTTCTTTCCTTCAAAATGGAGTGAGTGTCCGGCGTTGGGACCTCCCTGGAATCTTGCAATTACAGGATAGGAGTTAGCCAGAACATCCACTATTTTACCCTTACCTTCGTCGCCCCATTGCAGGCCAAGTACAACATCTACTTTCATAAGTCTGGTATATTATTATTTCTTTCTGTTTATAGTTTCAAATTAGAATGGAAGGTCATCTGACGTATCCTCTACAGGTGCTGTAAAGACCGGCTGTACAGGAGCTGACTGCTGCATTGGTGTCTCCATTGGAGATCCTGTTGCTGTACCCCTTCTGTCCAGGAGTCTTATATTGTCTGCAACAATCTCAGTGGTATACCTCTTGGCACCTGTCTGGTCTGACCAGCTTCTTGTGCGGATCTTCCCTTCAACAAAAATCTGGGCCCCCTTCCTGATATATTTCTCAGAGAGTTCGGCAAGATTCCTCCAGCACACTATGTTGTGCCACTCTGTCTGGTCCTGCAACTCTCCATTCCTGTTCTTGTATCTCTCTGTTGTTGCCAGAGTGAAAGAGGCTACTGCTATACCTGTCTCCAGGTGCCTTACCTCGGGGTCCTTACCCACATTGCCAATTAGAATAACTTTATTGAATGACATTCCTAATAATGTTTTAACGGCTAAAATTACAATTTTATTTGCACATAGGGATAAAAAAAAAGCAAAAGTTATCCACAAGATTTGTCAGATGCCCATAACCTGTTTCATGGCAACTGTATCCGGCTCCTTGCCGGTAAATAGCTTGAATGCCGGAATAGCTTGGTTATAAAGCCAATAGCGTCCACTAATGTAGCTTTCAGCTCCGGAATTTGCAAGATTGGGATGTGCGTAATTGGCTTCAAATACAATTTTTCCCTCCAGTGATATCCCCTGCAGCTGGCCAATTTCCATGGAGAGGTTGTAGATTATGATGTCGGTTTCAGGGAGAATTTGCGGTATGTTATCAAGCGGAATGAATTCGGCCCCTATTTTTGACGCAAAAGGGGCTGCCGCATTGGAGCTTCTGTTGGCAAAGAAAACCCGCATTCCCATATCGCATACGGCAAGAGCTGCAGCTTTGCCAGCACCTCCGGCTCCAATTACAAGGGTTGTGAGGGATGGCATTTCATCCTTTTTCCCTTTGCTTTCAAGAAAATCGGAAAGGGTATTCCTTACCCCATAATAATCTGTATTGAATGAGTGGAGCTTGCCTTCTCTTGATATTACAGTGTTTGCACTTGACAGGATGGATGAAATTCTGTCGGGAAGAGAAATGTACTCCATTACATCATCTTTAAAAGGAGAGGTTACATTGCATCCGCTGAACCCCTCTGATGTGAATCTTTCAATTGCCTCTTTGCATGTTGGTGCATGAAGGAGGCTGTATGTGTCCTCCCCCTCCGGGTAGGCGGCTTTGAAGAGTGCCGGACTCTTTGAGTGGGTAATTGGGTTACCTATGAGTGCGAATTTTGCCATTATTTTCCCGATGGTTTCTGCAAATTTACGATTTTTCGTGAGCAAACGAAGAAAATGGTGCCGTAAATGAACAGTTGTGCCACCAGAAGGAGTATCTGTGGAGTGATATTGTGCAGGTTCCCTCCCATGGAGTTGAGTTTGAGATATCCTATGATTCCTGGAGATGTAGGGACAAGGTAATGGACAACCTGCCAGAAATGGGGAATCTGCACCATAGGGAATGAGGTGCCGGAGAGGAAGATGAGTCCTATGGAGAAGAATGGTACATACAGCATTATCTCTTCTGTATCCTTAATGAAAAGGGTAAATGCAGCGGCAAATGCCAATGAACTTGCCAGAAAGATGAATATGAAGAGGAACAGTTCCAGTTTGTTGGCCAGAGTTGGGAGATCAAATATATATGGTACTGCTCCTGCCAGGAAGAGTGAGAGGAAGAAATAGGCTGCAAACAGTGGCGGGATGTATCTGTACGGATGAATCTTCCTGGTGCCGGCAAGGATACCGGCGCACATGAGCATTGTCTGGAAGAGGATAACGGTAATGGCTATCGGGAGGAGATACGAACCGTATCCCTCATTGTGGTTGTATATTGCCACATGGCAGGTGTTGAAGGTTGGGGTGCCGGCAATGGCGGGCTGTTGCGGCAATGGAAGGTTTCTTACAACGTTTTCCCGGAGAGAGCCGTTTATGGCTTGCATTGTTGCTGCAGCCCCCTTCTGTATTGTGAGATAGTAGAGGAACGAGGTGGTGGTTTCATATACAATGAATGGTGATTCTATACCCATGGCTACCAAAGTTGAGAAGTCAGGGGGGATTATGACAATACCTTTTGCTTTTGCACTGCGCATGAGTGATGTAGCCTGCTGCAGATCTGTGCATTCTGCGGCAATGTTTATCTGCTGTGTGGCATTCAGACTCCTCAGGTATTCCCGGCTGGTATATGTCCGTGAATTGTCAATTACAGCTACAGGTATCTCCGTTACAATATTTGGGTGGTACAGGAGTCCGTAAAGTACTCCGTAACCTATAGTGCCCCCAAGCATTACAAGTGCAACCCCCCACATTGTAGGGATGGGTTTCCCCTTTTCCTTTATTATAGCCTTTTTAAGCAGCGGAATTGTAGCTGCGGCAACGGCAATGGTAAGGAGCATTGCTGCGTAATATTGCCATTTGAATACAAAAGGGGCATCATTGTAGAGGATGGAGCGGTTTGCCTCAATAAAGTGCCTTATTGGGAACAGGCTGCATAGCATCTCAAATGGAGGGTACATGCTTTCCAGTGGAAAAGTTACTCCGGAGGCAGTGGCACCCAGCGCCCCAATCATTGAGGCAATGCTTATGGCAACTGATACTTTGGGTATAATGGAAATAATTGCCGTACCAAGGGCCACAGTTGTGAGAATGAACAATATGGAACTCAATAGCAGAGGAATGGTGTTGCTCTGCCCTGGAATCCCCCCAATTGTAAAGAACACAGCATTTGCTACAATTGCCTGTACTGTAAAGATGATTGTGTAGGGGAGAAGTTTCCCTGCAAGTGCCTTTATGATATTTCCGTCCGAGGCTGCAAGCCATTCCTTAGTAATGTCTGTTCCAATGATATATACTGTAAATGTAAGGATAAATATCTGGAAGAATATGAAAAAGAACGGGTAGGAGAGGAATATCCCGTAGTTGAGGGAGGAGTTGTAGGTGGATGCAAAGATCCCGTTTGTAGGGAGTGCAATGGACTCCATCTGCAGAGGTGTTATTCCCGATGAATTTCCCCTTTCTGCAATCAGTTTCCTGGATACCTCTCCCAGCCCCTTTACAAAGGCACTCTCCATTTCACCTCCTACTGCCAGCAGCGTATTGTGGTAATAACAGGTTATGGTAGGGGTATCCCCTCCGTTGAGTTTGCTGCTGAAGTTTTGCGGAATTTCCAGGTATCCGAATATCTCCATATTCTGGAGAGCTTTTTTTGCCTCTGCGGGATTGCTGTAGATATGGTTTTTATCTATCCTTATTATGGGTGATGCGTCAACTGATGAGATTATTTCACGTGAAAAAGTGGTGTTGTCGCAATCCACCACACCTGCCGGAAGATCTTCAATTTTCCCCGAACCGAATATGGTAGCCATGAAGATGAGGGAAAACAATGGTATCACTATGGCGGCAACGGTGCCCCTCCTGTTGCTGCGCATCCTCTGCAATTCCCTATGAAGCGAGTTTCTCATAATTCAACAATTACACTCATTCCCGGACGTAATTTCCCTTCATGTTTGTTGTGTCCGGCAGGTTTTGCCTTAATCTTGAAAGTCTTGAGGTTATAGCCATTGTCCTGGCTGCTCTGCCATGTGGCATAACTCCCCAAAGGGGCGTTGTAGTAAACTTCAAACTCAATCTTTTCATTCTCCAGAGCCGGAACCTTACCTTTGAATTTCTTGCCTGGATGGAAATGGTGGAGCAAATCTTCCCTTATGTTCAGCACCACATGGCTCTCTTCCAGCTGGAGAAGGTTCATGATAGTTGCTCCAGGCATTACAAGTTCCCCTTCTGAAGGGTATATTTCAGAGATAATCCCTGCGGCCGGAGCTGTAAGGGTGGAATCTTTCAGCAGAGCACCAACTTCTTCCACACCACCTTGTGCTGCCTCCACCAGAGCTTTTGAAGCTTCCTTGTCTTCTTTTCTGGCCCCTTCCAGTGCCATTTCGTATTGGTACCTGGCAGCTTTTTCTGCTGCTTGAGCCGCTTGTGCAAGGGCGTTTGCCTCATCCCTGCGCTGCAGGGTAACCACACTGTCCAGGTATAGCCTCTCTATCCTCTCATTGGTTGAGAGGGCCAGTGCTGCCTGTGCCTGTGCTGCATTCCACGCCTGTTTGAGACTCTGGATAATCTGTTCCCTGGCCCCCGAATCAATCTTGCGGCTCTCATACCAGGCAGCATCCTTCATTGCAGATGCACTTTGCATCATGGCCCGGGCCTCCGGACTGTTTATCCGAACCAGAGGGTCACCTTTCTTTACATGTGTCCCCTCTTCAGCATAGAGTTTGTCTATCCTTCCAAGAAGTTTTCCCGATATCTTTATTTGTGTGCATTCCATCTCCCCCTGCAGTATTTGTGGGGAGTCGTTGTAGAGTACCATGCAGAATATTGATATTACCGCTGTTATTGCCACAATAAGGATGGTAATCTTGAGCAGAAGTTTATTGTCTGTATTCATTGTGCAATTCTATAAATTTTTCTGTTTTTGAACTTAGAGCCAGCAGGTTTGCCAGTGTTGTGCAATATTGCCATCGGGCAAGGTTGAGTGCTGTACGGGCTTTTGTGAGTGTGGTGCGTGCCCCCACAACATCAGTTGAGGTGCACAGCCCCTCTGCAAAACTCCGCTCTCTCTCCCTTAGAAGTTCACAGGCGAGTGCTTCTGTCCCTTTTAGAACTTTTATGTTGTATGTTGCATCTGCAAGGGTGGAGTGGAGGGCTGTTGCGGCCGTTTCAAGATCCCTCTCAGCCTGGTCCGCTGCAAAAGATATCTGCTCCTGTTCCAGACGGCTCTTCTTTATCTCCTTTTCCCTGGCAAGACCGTCAAAGAGATTCCACTGCATGGCAGCACCTATTGTGGCGCGGGGAATCAGGTTCTTTGGAATGTTGTTGGAATAGATGTTCTGTCTTGCAAACAGGGCTATATTGGGGAGGTATCCGCTTTTTGCCATTTTCTCCCTGTTGCCGAGTATGTTGCCTTGGCTTTGCAGAATCTTCAATTGTGCATTATGCGCAAGGATATCCTGTTGTATGGAGTATATGTCGGGAAGAGTATCCAATGTGAAATAACTGCAGTAGGGAGTTATTTCATGCTCTATCCCCAGAATGGCGTTGAGGGCTCTGGAGGCGGTTTCCCTGTTATGGCGGGCTTTTTCCAGCTCTCTTACAGCTTCATCCGAGGCTACTTGCACTACAAGATACTCAGCTTTGTTTATGAATCCCTCTTTCTTGAGTTTCCCGGCATTCTCCAGCAGTTTGGAGATATACCGGAGGTTTTCCTGCTGCATCTGCTCAACCTCACTGCTCAGCTTGAGTGTATAATAGGCGTTGAACATGATGGCCATCTGTGTATTGGTGGCAAGGGTGTTGAAATGTATGGCGGTTGTATGGAGTTCTTTGCCTATTTTTCCTGCAAAGATACGTTTGCCCCCTGTAAACAGGGGCCAGATTGCTGTTGCATCAACGGTTGCGGCATTCTGCCTTACCAGGGGAACAGAGATAGTCATGTTTCCAAGTGCTGACAGAGTCTGCTCAAATTGTGGAAGCAGTTGTTGCAGAAGCTGTCCCAGTCCGGGGAATGCCTCTTCCATGTTGCCCAAGGCATCCTGGGCGAGCTCTCCCATATTTGCTTTTGCAGATATGTCATTGGAAAAGTGGAAATATCCTCCCGATGCAGAAATGAACGGATACCAGGTGGCATTCAGCTGCTGCTTTTGTACTCTGGCTATCTCCACCGTATGCTGAGAAATTTTTATTGTATTGTTGTTTGTGAGCAGTATCTGTACAGCCTCCTCCAACGGTAGCGGGTATGGATGCTGATGTGGTGGCTGGGCATGCAGGTCCGCTCCCAAAGCCGCCATTATTGCCAATGTTAAAACCTGTTGTTTCATAACTCCCTTTTGCTTATATACAATTTTTACCCTTTTTTGTTTTAGGTTTTTGGCGGTGTCTGTAGGGTTTTGTCCAAAAATGTATTATTTTTGTGTTTTGTAATTTCCCAGAAATTTGTGGAGATACAATTGATTGATAATTAAAGATGATACATATATGGAATTGAATTTGAACGAGCAGGAGTTGAACAGGCGTAATGCTCTTGTACAGATGAGGGAGCTGGGCATTGAGCCGTATCCGGCAGCAATGTATCCGGTTAATGCAACAACAGAGGATATTAGGGAGAGGTTCAACCCTGAGGAGGGCAATTTTGCGGATGTGGCAATTGCAGGCCGTATAATGAGCCGCAGAATTATGGGTGCAGCTGCATTCATTGAACTGATGGATGAGAAGGGGAGAGTGCAGGTTTATGTAAAGAGGGATGAGATTTGCCCCGGTGAGGACAAGACCCTTTACAACACTGTTTTCAAGAAACTTCTTGATATTGGAGACATCATTGGAATCAAGGGATTTGCATTTGTAACCCAGACAGGACAGAAATCTGTACATGCAAAGGAACTTACAGTGTTGAGCAAATCCTTGCGTGTGCTTCCTATAGTTAAGGAGAAGGATGGGGAGGTGTTTGATGCATTCTCTGACCCTGAGTTGAGATATCGCCAAAGGTATGTAGACCTTATTGTAAACCCTCAGGTTAGGGAGACATTCATGAAGAGGTCAAAGATTATATCTACAATGCGCCGCTTCTTTGATGAGAGGGGGTGCCTTGAGGTGGAGACACCTATCCTTCAGCCAATACCTGGAGGTGCAACGGCAAGGCCGTTCATTACACACCATAACACACTTGATATGCCTCTTTATTTGCGTATTGCAAATGAACTTTACTTGAAACGCCTTATTGTAGGTGGCTATAATGGTGTTTATGAGTTTGCAAAGAACTTCCGCAATGAGGGGATGGACAGGACCCATAATCCCGAGTTTACCTGTATGGAGATTTATGTTGCATATAAGGATTACAACTGGATGATGGATTTTGTAGAGGAGATGTTAAAGACTGTAGCCCAGGCTGTAAACGGCACTACCAAAGTGGATATAAACGGTACGGAAGTTGATTTTGGGGCTGAGTACAGAAGGCTCCCTATGCTTGATGCCATAAAGGAGTATGCAGGTGTGGATATTGAGGGTATGAGTGAGGCAGAACTCCGTGAGACTTGCAAGAAACTGCATATTGAGACAGATGAGAAGATGGGTGAAGGTAAACTTATTGATGCAATCTTTGGCGAGTATTGTGAGAAGCACCTTGTGCAGCCTACATTCATTACAGATTACCCTGTATCGATGTCTCCCCTTACAAAACGTCACAGGAGCAAACCGAATCTTACAGAGCGTTTCGAGTTGTTTGTATGTGGCAAGGAGCTCGCAAATGCCTACAGTGAGCTGAACGACCCTATTGATCAGCTTGCCCGTTTTGAGGACCAGCTCAAGTTGAAGGATAAGGGAGATGATGAGGCTATGTATATAGATATGGACTTTGTCCGTGCACTTGAGTACGGTATGCCTCCAACATCAGGTATGGGTATTGGTATTGACCGTCTTACAATGTTCATGACTGGTCAGACAACCATTCAGGATGTGCTGTTCTTCCCTCAGATGAGGCCGGAGAGCTACAAATAAATTGAAAAAAGCGGCAACTGCCGCTTTTTGTTTTACGGATACAAAGTCTGCTTTAGAAATGAAGATTTTTGAAATAGCTTCTGCTCAGAATCCAAAAATAAAGGAGGTGGCGCTTCTGCTGGAGAAATCCAGGGAGAGGCGTAAAGAGGGGCTTTTTGTAGTGGAAGGGTTACGCGAAATCCGGGCGTGCCTGCGCAATGGGTATAAAGTAAGGAGTGTTTTTTATAATGCCTGTATATTGGCAGCAGAAGAGATTGTGAAGATGTTCCCTGCAGGGGTGGACGCTGATGTTGCTTTATTTTCCCTTTCAGAGGCGGCATATTCAAAAATAGCCTATCGGGAGAATACTGAGGGGGTGGTTGCTGTGGTGGAGCAGAAGAGGCTCCAGCTTGGCGATGTGGTATTTGGCAGGAGATGGAGCAAGCCCCTTGTGCTGGTGGTGGAGAGTGTGGAAAAGCCGGGGAATCTGGGTGCATTGCTAAGGACCGCTGATGCGTGTGGGGTAGATGCGGTGCTGGTATGTGATCCCCTTACTGATTTGTATAACCCAAACCTTATACGTTCAAGTCTGGGAGGAATTTTTACCAATCAGGTAGTGGCTTGCAGCAATGAGGAGGCACTTGGGTGGTTGAGGGCAAACAGTATCAATATCTTTACTGCCCAGTTGCAGGATTCGCAGTGGTACTACAATACCGATATGGTTTCCCCTACGGCAATTGTAATGGGTACAGAATCTACAGGGCTCACTGATTTCTGGAGGGAGGCATCCAATGCCAAGATAAAGATTCCTATGCTTGGTGAGCTGGATTCCCTTAATGTCTCTGTTTCAGCGGCGGTGTTGTGTTATGAGGCTGTGCGGCAGCGAAATTTGTAACATTGTTTTAAATGAATTAATTTCTTATCTTTGCATGTTATGGAAATTAATAATATTGGAAGAAAATGGATTGTAAAGGAGCCGGGGAATCCGGCTGCCGTGCGGCGTCTGGCACATGAACTGGGAACAGATCCTGTGCTGGCCAACCTTTTGGTGCAGAGGGGAATAAATACATATGAGGAGGCAAGAACCTTCTTCAGGCCTGATCTCTCAATGTTGCATGACCCTTTCCTTATGCAGGATATGGAGAAGGCTGTTGAGCGTCTGCACAAGGCCATTACAAACAGTGAAAAGATTCTTGTATATGGAGACTATGATGTGGATGGAACATCGGCAGTCTCGCTTGTATATACATTTTTGAGTACCCTTACCCAGAATCTGGAGTACTATATTCCCATGAGATATGATGAGGGATATGGTATCTCATATAAGGGAATTGATTGGGCCCATGAAGGTGGATATACCCTTGTAATTGCACTTGATTGCGGAATAAAGGCAGTTGAGAAAGTGCAGTATGCCAAGGAGAGGGGTATAGATTTCATCATCTGTGACCATCATCTTCCCGATGAAACCCTCCCTGAGGCGGTGGCCATTCTCGACCCTAAAAGGGATGACTGCCACTATCCGTTTGATGATTTGTCGGGATGCGGAGTGGGATTTAAACTGGTGCAGGGGTATGCGAAGAAATTCGGTATCCCGTTTGAGCAGATAGTGCACCTGCTGGATCTTGTTGCAGTGAGCATTGCAACAGATCTTGTTTCGGTTACAGGTGAGAACAGGGTACTGGCATTTTATGGACTGAAACAGCTGAATGAGGCACCGCGGAAGGGGTTGCTCTCAATGATAAAATTGTCTGGGCTGGAAAAACATACAATTTCCATAGATGACATTGTCTTTAAGATTGGCCCGAGGATCAACGCTGCGGGAAGGATGGAGAGCGGGCGTATGGCGGTAGATCTGCTTACCTCAAGGAGGGAGGAGGATGCCCTCAATATTGGCAAGGAGATAAATGTCCATAACAATGAGCGCAAGAATGTTGACCGTGAGATTACCGTAGAGGCAATTGAGATGGTTAAGCAGTCGCCCGATTTTGAGACACGCAAATCAACAGTGGTATATAATCCCCAATGGCACAAGGGTGTTGTTGGTATTGTTGCAAGCCGTCTGGTTGAGGCTTACTACAAGCCTACAATTGTACTTACCAATTCCAACGGCTTTGTAACAGGTTCTGCAAGGAGTATCCCGGGTTTTGACCTTTATGAGGCAATAGAGAGTTGTTCAGATTTGCTTGAGAATTTTGGCGGCCACATGTATGCAGCCGGCATGACCCTTAAAGAGGAGAATCTGGCAGAGTTCTCGGAGAGATTTGAGAATTTTGTGGCACAGAAGATTACAAAGGAGATTCTTACTCCAATAGTGAATATAGATTCATTCCTGGACTTCAAGCAGATTACCCCCAAATTCTTCAGGATATTGAAGCAGTTCCAGCCTTTTGGTCCCGGCAACAGCTCTCCGGTTTTCGTTACGGAGAATGTGTACGATAACGGAAACGGAAGGATTGTAGGAAGTGATAACGGCCACCTGAAACTTGAACTTATACAGGAGGATGAACCGTACAGGCACATCTCTGCCATTGCGTTCAACAAGAGCGAGCATTTCAGCCACATGCAGGGGGGTAATCCGGTGGATATATGCTACTCTATTGCAGAGAACTACTACAGGGGAATTGCCAACCTTCAGTTGAGGATAAAGGATATACGTAACAGGGAAGATTTTATTTAACTTAGATACAACACAACGGTATGCAGGAAGACGAATTGACAGGTATGCAGGAGGATTTTGAGGATATTCCCGACAGTTCTGAAGAAGGGTCGGGAAAGTTTGAGAAACTTTTGCAGGATGGGGAGAACAAGTACAAACTCACCGGAATGTACAGAGACTGGTTCTTGGATTATGCTTCGTATGTAATCTTGGAGCGTGCGGTGCCGCACATCTCAGATGGTTTCAAGCCTGTGCAGAGGCGCATCATGCATGCCATGAAGAACATTGATGATGGCCGTTATAACAAGGTGGCAAACATTATAGGCCAGACAATGCAGTATCACCCCCATGGTGATGCCTCCATTGGTGATGCCCTTGTGCAGTTGGGCCAGAAAGACCTGCTGGTGGATTGTCAGGGAAACTGGGGAAATATCCTTACCGGCGACAGCGCTGCTGCACCCCGTTATATTGAGGCCCGTCTGAGCGAGTTTGCCAAGGAGGTGGTGTTCAATCCCAAGACTACCGAGTGGATGAACTCATACGACGGAAGGAACCAGGAGCCTGTGAACCTCCCTGTAAAATTCCCTTTGCTGCTTGTACAGGGTGTTGAGGGTATTGCTGTGGGTCTTGCATCAAAGATTCTTCCACATAACTTCAATGAGGTTATTGATGCTGCCATTGCCCACTACAAGGGGGAGGAGTTTGAACTTTATCCCGATTTCCCTACCGGGGGACTCATAGACTGCTCAAAATACAACCGTGGTTTGAGGGGAGGTGCAGTGAAGGTGAGGGCAAAGATTTCCAAACTGGACAAAAAGACACTTGTCATAAATGAGATACCTTTCGGGAAGAGTACATCTGTGCTGATTGAGAGTATCCTAAAGGCAAATGACAAGGGAAAGATAAAGATAAAGAAGGTGGATGACAACACCGCTGCAAATGCGGAGATAATCATTCATCTGCATAATGACATTTCTCCCGACAAAACCATTGACGCACTCTATGCATTTACCGATTGTGAGGTCTCAATCTCGCCAAACTCGTGCGTGATTATGGAGAAACATCCCCATTTCATTGGGGTTGACGAGATACTCCGTTACAGTGCAGACTATACCAAGGAACTGCTCCGCAGGGAACTGGAGATAAGGATGGGGGAACTGGAGAATGAGTGGCACTATTTCTCTCTGGAGAAGATTTTCTTTGAGAACAAGGTTTACCGCATTCTTGAGCAGGAGGCAAAGACCTGGGAGGAGCAGTTGGGCGAGGTGCTCAAGAAGATGCTTGAGTTCCAGAATCTTGTCCGCAGACCAATAGTTATGGACGATATACTCAAACTTGTGGAGAAGCCGGTGAGGAAAATCTCCAAGTTTGATGTTAAGGTTGTGGATGAGAAGATTGCCAAACTGGAGGAGGAGATGAAGAGTGTCCAGCACAATCTTAACAACCTTGTGGCATACGCAATTGCATACTTTAGGAAACTGAAGAAGAAATATGGGGAGAAATATCCGAGACTTACGGAAATTAGCAATTTTGAGACTATTGAGGCTACAAAAGTTGTGGTTGCAAATGCCAAACTGTATGTTAACAGGAGCGAGGGATTTGTGGGTACAGACCTCAAGAAGGATGAGAGCGCGGAGTATTTGTGCGAGTGCTCTGATATAGACGATATAATTGTATTCCTCAAGAACGGAAAATATATTGTAACCAAGGTGCAGAGCAAGGCTTTCATAGGGAAAGACATTATCCATGCGGCGGTATTTGCCAAGAATGATGCCCGTACAATATACAATGTGGTTTATAAGGACGGCAAGTATTCTGCAGACGGCAAAACCGGTACAGTATATGCCAAGAGATTTGCGGTAACTTCCGTTACAAGGGACAAGTGGTATGATGTAACCCAGGGCAAGCCTGATTCAACTTTAGTATGGTTCTCTGCCAACCCCAATGGAGAGGCGGAGGTGCTTAAAGTGTTCCTCAAACCAAGGCCTAAACTCAAGAAACTCATATTTGAATACAACTTTGCGGATCTGGCAATAAAGGGAAGAGGATCGATGGGTAACATCCTCTCAAGGAACCCCTTGCACAAGGTGCAATTGAAGTCCAAGGGCGTTGCTACAATGGGTGGCAAACCTGTGTGGTTTGATGAAGATATAAACAGGCTCAACGAAGATGGCCGGGGCTTGTTGCTGGGAGAATTCCTCCCTGGAGACCGTATTCTTGTAATCTGCAAGGACGGTACATTCTATACCACAAACTTTGATCTGAGCAACAGGTATCAGGGAGATTTGCTTAAGGTGGAGAAGTTTGATTCTGAAAAATGTTTCAGCGCAATATACATAGATGGTGAAACAGGGTTCCATTACATAAAGAGGTTCTCTTTTGAACCGAGTGACAATGTGTCTGCTCTGTTTATCTCGGATGCCCCGGGTTCAAAATTTGTGGAACTCTCTGAGGATGCACATCCTCAGGCCCTCATTACCTTTGGCGGCAAGCATGCCAAGAGGGAGGATGAGGCAATTGATGTTGAGGAGTTCATAGGAAAGAAAGGTTTCAAGGCAAAAGGGAAGAGGGCTACAGCATTTGAAGTGGAGAGTGTGAAGTTCATTGAGCCTCTCCAGAAGGAGGAGGATAATCTTCCCGACAGTAATCCCGAAGGTGAAGAGCCGGTCACAGATGGATTGGAGGGCACTGCAGGAACTCCGTTAGAGGGATTCGCACCGGGAAGCACCATAGAGTTTGACGAGCCCACTCTGTTTTAAAAAGTAATGGTAAAATAATGTAGAAGAAAAGAGATGTAGCAAAGTGGGGACCTCATTAGACGGTTACGAGTTATTGCGGAGCAATGACGAAGTAGAGGAGACTGTGTCGTCCCCACTTTGCAACATTTTTTTTATGATATAAACGGTAAATTGTCGGGAATATGATAATATCTCTTTGCGGTTTTATGGGAAGCGGTAAGAGTACCCTTGGAAGGGGACTTGCCTCTGCATACAACTGCAGGTTCATAGATCTGGATGATTACATTGAGGCCAAATGGGCCATGAGTGTCTCCACAATTTTTGCGAAAAAAGGGGAGGAGTGGTTCCGTAATGAAGAATGCGAGTCCCTTATGGAGATAGTTGAGGAGTACAATTACCTCAATTCCAAAGCTCCATATACTCTGGTGCTGGCATTGGGGGGGGGAACGGTAACTCACGCTCCAAGTGCGGCGGTTGTGAAAACCCGGACACAATGTGTGTATCTGCGGTGTCCTAAGGAGGTGCTGCTGGAGCGTCTTATGAAAAACAATTCCAGAAGACCTCTTGTGGCAGGAAAATCGGAGGAGGAGATGATGGCTGTAATAGAAGACCTCATGAGAAGGAGAGAATCTTTATACAGGGAATGTGCAAAAGAAGTGTTGCCTGTAGAAGGGAAAAGGATGGGGGAGATCCTGAGATATTTTTCTGAAAAATATGGGTTGTGATTTTTTATCCCACTGTTTCACTCATACCTCAATGCCTCTATAGGATCAAGTCTTGATGCCCTCTCTGCCGGAAGATATCCGCTTGCTACCCCTACAAAAAGACAAACAGCCATTGCAGAGAAAATCCATTTCCATGGAATTAAAAACGAGGCACTCATTGCAACGGCGACCAGGTTTCCTGCTGCCATGCCAAGAACCACACCCACTGCACACCCAATCTGGCTTATTACTACAGACTCATAGAGGAACTGGGCCTTTATTGTTTTTGCGGAGGCGCCAAGGGCCTTTCTGGTGCCAATCTCCCTGGTACGTTCTTTTACGGAAACCAACATAATGTTCATCAGTCCCACAGCTGCTCCAAGGAGGGTTATCAATCCGATTACTGCAGAAACAGCAGTAATTATCCCCATTATTTCGGTCATCTCCGAGAGCATTGCCTCGCTGTTGTTAATCCTGAAATCTGTTTCATCTATTGGGGAAAGTCTTCTTACTGAGCGCATAAGCTGCTCTGCCTCACCCTGATAATCAGCTCCGGCTGTGAAATTTCCTGGAGAAACGCCTATGTTAAAAGAGGTGTTTTCCCCCATAAAATATGCCCTGGCTGAGGTTGTAGGGATTATCACCTGGTCGTCTGCACTTCCCCCAAAGGCAGATCCTACCTGATTCATCACTCCAATTACCTCAAATTTTACCCCCTGTAGGGAAATCATCTTCCCAATAGGGGAGCCTGAACCTCTGAAAAGGGAATTGACCACGCCGTTACCCACAACACATACAAAAGCGGCGCAGGAGAGGTCATTTTCACTTATTCCCCTCCCCTGAGCTATACCTGTATTTCTGAACTTCAGATAATTCTCATCAGCAGCAATAACTCTTACCGTGGGATTGGTACTTGTTCCTTCATGTTTTATTGTAGCATTGCTGTTTACTACAGTATATATAGAAACTGATGCATCAAGGGGGTAATTTTCCTTGAAAGATCTGGCCTGGCCATATGTTATGGCTCTGGCATTCCTTACTCTTGACCGGGTGCCTCCCTCTATAGAATAATAATTTGGACTTATGGTGAAAGTTGTGGTGCCGAATTTCTCAAAACTTGAGAAAACCTCCCTCTTCAAAGCCTCAGTAGCGGTAAGGATACCAACCAGTGACATAATGCCCACAGCAATTATCGCAATCGTAAGCAAAGACCTCAACCTGTTGCTTTTAATTGACTTCAACGCCACATTCAAATTCTCCCTCACCAAAGGTGAAACCAAATTTTTTCTTTTCACAATCCGTTCCTCCACAAATTATATGGTAAAAGTAGGAAAATCTCACAGATTAACATAACTTTGCCGCCGATTTTTATATAAATAGATGAGAAATAACACTACCAACAAACGTGCCGGTGCAAGAGGTACCGGACGTACAGGTGCAGCAGACAGGAGAGGTTCCGGTTTTGCAAAAGGCACCGGGGCAGGCAGACCTGCTTCAAGACGCTACTCAGCCGGAGAAGGCTCAGTTAAAGGCTCAACTGATGATAGTTCAGCAAAGCGTAATTTCAGAGGTTCAAAACCATTTGGCAAAGGTGAGGGTGCCGGAAGATCATTCAGAGAGGAAAAATCTTTCGGGAAGAACACCAGAGGAAAGAAAAACTTTGCGGAGGAGAGATTTCAGGAGAGGGACAGCAGAAGTTTTGCAGAGAAGGAGTATACAGGCAAGAGGGCTTACGGAATGGTAAAGAACTTTGAGGAGAGAAAAGGCTACAAGAATGTACAGGCCTATACCCCTGCACAGCGCGCTCCAAAGGCAAAGGCTGATGAAGGTGTAAGACTCAACAAATACATTGCAAACTCAGGAATCTGCTCAAGAAGGGAGGCAGATGATTTCATCACAGCCGGTCTTGTAAGTGTAAACGGTGTTACCATTACAGAGTTGGGCACAAGGGTATATCCTAATGATGAGGTAAGATTCAACAACGAGCGCATTAAAGGTGAGAGCAAGGTTTATATTGTAATGAACAAACCTAAAGACTTTGTAACCACCATGAGCGACCCTCACGCAGAGCGCACAGTAATGCAGTTGGTTGAGGGCAAATGCTCTGCGAGAGTATATCCTGTAGGTAGATTGGACAAGGCTACAACAGGTGTGCTCCTGCTTACCAATGATGGCGAACTTGCTGACAAACTCACCCACCCTTCATTTGAGAAGAAGAAGATTTACCATGTATTCCTTGACAAGAACTTTAAGGGAACAGACATGAAATCACTTCTTGACGGTGTAAAACTCGAAGACGGATTCATTCAGGCAGATGCCCTTTCTTACATAGATGAGGATAGAGCTCAGGTAGGAGTTGAGATCCACTCGGGGAGGAACAGAATTGTAAGAAGGATGTTCGAGCACTTCGGTTACAAGGTAAAGAAACTTGATAGAGTTTACTTTGCAGGCCTTACCAAGAAGAACCTCAGAAGAGGACAGTGGAGATTCCTTACAGAGCAGGAGATTGCAATGCTGAAAATGGGTTCCTTTGAGTAATAAATTGTCGGGAATATGGAAATGGACAACTCAATGGACCAGATAAACAAGGCTGGGTTTGTAAATATAATAGGTAATCCCAATGTAGGCAAATCTACCCTTATGAATGCCCTTGTGGGGGAGAAACTCTCCATAGTAACTGCCAAGGCGCAGACCACAAGGCACCGCATAATGGGTATTGTAAACGGAGACGACTACCAGATTGTATTTTCAGACACCCCGGGTATCCTCAAACCCAACTATATGCTTCAGGAGAGCATGATGGACTTTGTGGAGACCGCCATAGGTGATGCAGACATCATCCTCTATGTAACTGATGTAATTGAAAAGATGGACAAGAACATTGAGTACATAGAGAAGCTGAACAAAGTTGAATGCCCTGTAATAATAGCAATCAACAAAATAGATGAGACAAGCCAGGAGAAGGTAGTTGAACTGGTAGAAAAATGGCACACCACAGTACCAAAGGCTGAGATACTTCCAATATCTGCCCTCAACAAGTTTAATGTGGATGTACTCCTTGCCAGACTTGTGGAACTCCTTCCAAAGCAGCATGCATGGTACGACCGTGATGTCTTCACCGACAAATCCATGAGGTTCTTTGCCTCTGAGATAATAAGGGAGAAGATCCTCCTCAACTACAACAAGGAGATCCCATACTGCACAGAGGTTGTAATTGATGCCTTTGAGGAGAACGAGGATATCTACAACATAAATGCAGTGATAAATGTAATAAGGGAATCCCAGAAAGGAATAATCATAGGCCCTAAAGGTCTGGCCCTGAAACGTGTAGGAACCCAGGCCCGCAGGGACATGGAGAAATTCTTTGAAAAGAAAGTGTTCCTTAAGATGTTTGTGAAGGTAAATCCTAACTGGAGGGAAAACAAGAAGGAACTCAAAAAGTTTGGTTACATATACTGATAATAATGGCGATCCAAATTTTTGGGTCGCTTTTTTTTTTATAAAAATTCCGGTATAATATTGGAATTATGCGGGGAAAACATTATGCTATAAAAACATTATGTTTGTGGAGCATAATAATTTTAAGTTATGGAGTCTGTTGAATGGTATTTTGAGATATGTTCTTAATTGACTAATTTTGTGAAACAAGTATTTATAATAAGTAAAATATGCTGGTTATGAGAAAGATTATATTTGGCTTGTTTTTAATAGCTTCCATGTTTATATCGAATTTGAGTTATGCCCAGTATTTGGGAGAAACTATTACTTTGGAAAGTTATGTGGGGGAATGGAAATGGGAAACAGAGAATGAGTGCCTGATGTTGTATCTAAGGGATACGACATGGAAAATTCTTTCTTCTTCAAATGAGTATGTTGATGATATAATAGGAACATATAAGTACTACAAGAATGGTGTATTGATTGTAGATAATACCAATGTTGATACAAAGCCAATGGATATGCCTATATATGCGTCAATAGGCAAAGAAGATGAAAATGGGAACGTATGGGAGTTGGATTTGGCATTTACAGATACTATAACAGGTAAAGAATCTGATTATGAAGTGTCAACATTGAAATATTCGTTGGGTAGGAATACACCACAGTTACAGATAAATCTTGTGTCGGGAACAAAATGGTATGATGGTATAGAAGATGAAATTGCCCGTACACCGGAAGAGGCTGCGCAGTTGAAACAGCTTTCAGCGGCGGCAAAGTTGCCGGGGTGGAGTATCCCAAATAATGTTACTTTAACGAAGGTGATACCTTAGATAGTATGTATGATATTGTCAATTGTATAAATAAATTGATTATTCTTAAAGAAACAGTTTAAAATTACTTGTTATGAAAAAAATGATGTTCGCCTTTTTGGCTTTGTTCTTGGTGAGTGCTGTTTGCTCTAATGATATTTATGCGCAAAAGAAGAAGGACAAAAAAGAAAATGTGCAGGAGTCAGTGGTTCCTCCGCAATTTAAAGGTAAATCAGCAAAGGCTTTCATGTCGTGGTTATATTTTACATTGGAAGACAAGTGGAAGACCCATACAGATTATCAGGGGCAGGCAATAATTACCTTTATTGTAGGCATAGATGGTAAGGTAAGCAATTTTGAACTGAAAAAGGGTACTGGTATAGTTGTACTGGATAACATGATTAGAGATATTGTCCTCTCTTCTCCGGAATGGACTCCAAAGATGGTAAATGGGGCACCTGTTGCGCACAGGTTTACCCTTCCTGTTGCTTTTAAAGGAGTGTCCAAATCCAAATTCTCAAAGCCTCAGAATGTTGGACGGACCAATGAGGCGGCAAAGAATGTAAGGGGCTGGCAGAGGTAATCTGTGATTTCATGGAACTGCGCGTACAATGCATCCGTAACGGTTTTGATACATTTGGTAGCAGATTTGTTCCTGAGTAATGGGTAAATTATAAATTTATACAGATTATGAAAAAATTCAGATTTTATTTATTCTTGCTTGCTTTTGTTTTTATGTCAAATTTGAGTTATGCCCAAGGGATAGTGGTGAGGGTTAATGGGGAGGTTGTGCAGCAAATGGGGAATGTCTCAGATGAAAAAAAGGAAAGCAAAAAAGAGCAGGAGAAGCTGATTACTATTTCCGGAACAGTGACATGCCAGGGCGAACCTGTATATGCTGTTGCTGTAAAGATTAAAGATGCTGGCCAAGCACCTGTCTACACCAATATGAACGGTGAATATAAGATAAGTATCCCGGAAAATGGGGCAACACTGGACTTCTCAGGGCTTACTCTTAAAACAAAGTATGTTGAGGTTAAAGACCAGGGGGTTGTAGATGTTGTTATGGATGAGGAGCCTCAAAAATATGATAATTACAGAACCGGTCCTCTTGCAAAAAATATGACTGTTGTAACCGGATATGTAACCTGGGGAGGAGAGCCGGTCACAGGTGCATATGTAGGGGTCAAGGGGAAAAAAATATATACTATTACCAAATGGAACGGAAAGTATTCAATTGCGGTTCCAAAAAACTCTACTCTTGTTTATTCATTTGTGGGTGATATGATTAAAGAAAAAGTTAAAGGCAGATCCAGGATAGATGTACAACTGAGTGGCGTCATGATATTTGATGACCGCGATTTGAACCGTTCAATAAAAAAAGCTCGAAGATCAAAAAAATAGTGTGCCAGATAATGTTGCTTTAGCAAAGGTGCTGTCGTAGAGGTTTTGGCAAATTTGGTAGCGGATTTGTGCCCATCGGGAAGACGGTGGGCACGTTTTGTATGTGGTATGTGCCCGGGGAGAGTTTTTTTGGGTGCAGGGGAACAAATAAGTGGCATTTTGTGCCCGGGGAGTGCGTGGAAAGCCTGGAAGGAGGGCGAGGGAACCCCGACCCCCCGTAAAGGGACCTACTTCGGGGAGGTGGCAAGGATTACCTTGTATTTGTTCCTTTTGCCAATGTTCATCATATTCACCACCTGCTCAATTGGAACGGTTTTGTCTGCGTAGATTGAGAAGGTTGGGTCGTCGTCATTCTGGAGCAGTTCCTGCAGGCGCGGCTCCACCTCATCTATCCTTACAGGGGTTTTGTTGCCGTTTATATGGAATGAGAAGGTACCATTATCGGGATAATGCTTTATAGAAACGCTTACCTGCTGTTTTGCGGTGATCTGGTTTGTGCTTTTTGGGAGCAGCAACTTCAATGCATTGGGGTTGATTAAAGTTGATGTCACCAGAAAAAAGATGAGCAGCAGGAACACTATGTCTGTCATTGAAGACATACTGAACTCTGCATTTGCCTTTGCCCTCTGTTTTATTGCCATTGCTGCATCTTTTGTAGGTTAGTCATTCTTCAGTTCCCCAAAGAGCATATCCATGAACTCTACGGTTGTGCTCTGCATCTTGAATACAACGTCGGATACCTGGTTGGTGAGGAAGTTGTATCCGAAATATGCCATAATTCCCACAATGAGGCCGGCAACGGTTGTTACCATTGCGGTGTATATTCCTCCCGACAAAAGAGTGATATCTATGTTGCTTCCAGCCTGTGCCATATTGAAGAATGCCTGCACCATTCCCATAACTGTACCGAGGAATCCTATCATAGGGGCACCTCCGGCAATTGTAGCAAGCATAGGGAGCCCTTTTTCAAGTGCGGCAACCTCTATGTTTGCGGTGTTCTCAATGGAAACTTGAATATCCTGGAGAGGACGTCCGAGCCTCTCAATACCTTTTTCAATCATCTTGGCGGTAGGGGTGGCAGTTTGCCTGCAAAGTTCCTGGGCCTGTGTTATTTTACCGGCCTTTACATACTCCTTTATCTGCCCCATGAATGCTGCATCCACCTTGGAGGCCTTTCTTATGGTACTCCATTTCATTGCAAAAAGGTATATTGTAACAATTGAAAGCAGCAGCAGGGGTATCATTAGCCATCCTCCCTTGCATGCCATATCTATTAGTGAAAATTCAAGTTCCGGCTGAGCTGCAGCCACTGCTGCTGCATTTGCCTGTAAAAATGTAAATAGCATATAAGTCCGTTGTATTTTGCTTGCAAAGATAATTCTAATACTCAATTTCTACAAGGAACAAAGCGTTTCCCGGTACTGAGTGGCCGGCTGCGCACCTGTTTTTTTGCAGCAGCATCTGCTGTATCCATTGCGGTTCCTTTTTCCCGAACCCCACATCCAAAAGGGATCCTACCATGGCCCTTACCATATTTCTGAGGAACCTGTTTGCAGTTACAGTAAAAACAAAGTGGCTTGCGTTTTCAAAAGTTGGAGCATCGAGCGGCTCCCAATATGCCTGAGTGACATTGCAGATGGAGGTCTTGTTGCCTCCTCCAAGTTTCTCCAGGCTCGTAAAATCCTGTTCTCCAATAAAATATTTGGCCGCTTCATTCATTTTTCCAAAATCCAGCCTTGGTGGAAGAAAATAGGAAAATTCAGAACAAAAAGGGTCTTTAGTTGTATGTATGTAGTATTTATAGGTTCTGCTTCTGGCACTGAATCTGGCATGCAAATCTTCGTCAACCTGCCATATGTTGTGAATGGCTATCCCTTTGGGTAAAATGGCATTCAATTTGTATATGGTTGTAGGGCCGCAGGATACGGGGCTGCCGATATCAAAGTGGGCAATGTAGTTCCTTGCATTTACACCGGTGTCTGTTCTCCCTGCTCCAACTGCCTGTATTGGGGTTTTGAAGAGGGTTGACAAGGCATTCTGGAGCTCTGCCTGAACGCTGTTGGCATTTTCCTGAATCTGCCAGCCGCAAAATGCGGAGCCATTGTAGGACAAACAAATGAAATATCTCATAAAAAAACAGTAAATTTGCAGGTTGCATTTGCACAGCAGTGCAAAATTAGTGATTGGAAGAGGATTTTAAAAATTTAAGATATAAAACATTCATATGGAAACTGTTAACATTAAGGAATTGAATGAGAGAATCCAGAAGGAGAGTGCTTTTGTAGATATCATCTCAATGGAGATGAACAAAGTTATTGTAGGGCAGAAGCATCTGGTTGAGAATCTCCTTATAGGACTTCTTGCAGACGGACACATTCTTCTTGAGGGTATGCCTGGCCTGGCAAAGACCTTGGCTATAAATACCTTGGCAAATATTGTGGATGCAAAGTTCAGCAGAATACAGTTTACACCTGACCTTTTGCCTGCAGATGTCATTGGTACAATGATATACAGCCAGAAGAGCGAGCAGTTCCAGGTAAAGCAGGGCCCTATCTTTGCAAACTTCGTACTTGCAGATGAGATTAACCGTTCCCCTGCAAAGGTTCAGAGTGCCCTTCTTGAGGCAATGCAGGAGAGACAGGTTACAATTGGTGACAATACATACAAACTTCCAATGCCTTTCCTTGTAATGGCAACACAGAACCCGGTTGAGCAGGAGGGTACCTATCCGCTTCCAGAGGCGCAGGTAGACCGTTTCATGCTCAAGGTTGTGGTAAGTTACCCTAAGAAGGAGGAGGAGAAACTCATCATTAAGATGCACAATGCAAGGGAGTTCCCTAAAGCCTCTGCAGTTCTCAAACCTGAGGATATAGTAAGGGCACGCGAGGTGGTTAAGGATGTGTACATGGATGAGAAAATAGAAAAATACATCGTTGATATAGTTTATGCAACCCGTACTCCCGACGAGTATGGCCTGGGCAAACTGAAGGATCTCATCTCATACGGAGCATCACCACGTGCCAGCATCTCGCTTGCAATGGCATCAAAGGCATATGCATTCATAAAGAGAAGGGGGTATGTTATTCCTGAGGATGTAAGGGCTGTATGCTACGAGGTACTCAGACACAGGATTGGCCTTACATACGAGGCTGAGGCAGAGAATATCACTACTGAGAATATCATAACAGACATTATCAATACAGTTGAGGTTCCATAACAGCTTGGGAGGACATGGCAATGGATAACGGATTGCTGAAAAAGGTCAGGAAAATTGAGATAAAGACCAGGTCACTCTCGCATCAGATCTTTGCCGGAGAGTACCACTCTGCCTTCAAGGGGCGCGGTATGGCGTTCAGTGAGGTGAGGGAGTACCAGTTTGGTGATGATGTGAGGAATATGGACTGGAATGTTACGGCCCGCCTCCGCTCCCCATACGTGAAGGTGTTTGAGGAGGAGAGGGAGCTGACTGTTGTGCTGCTGGTGGATGTGAGTTCGTCGGGAATATTCGGTACAACATCAAAGACAAAGAGGGAACTGCTGGCTGAGATTGCTGCTGTGCTCTCCTTTTCCGCCTCTGCAAACAATGACAAGGTAGGTGCCCTTTTCTTCAGTTCAAAGGTTGAGAAGTTCATTCCTCCCAAGAAGGGAAGGAGCCATCTGTTGAGGATAATAAGGGAATTGCTGGAGTTCAGGCCACAGAATCAGGGTACAGACATCTCTGAGGCACTGCGCTTCCTTACAAATGCAATAAAGAGGAAATGTACCGCATTCCTCCTTTCAGATCTTATGGATGTAAATGGAGAGTGCAGGCCAAACTATGAGGAGGCACTTAAAGTTGCAGTAAACAGACATGACATCTCCGTTATAAACATCTATGATCCGGTGGAGAGGAATCTTCCCGATATAGGTCTTGTGAGGATAAAGGATGCCGAGACTTCTGAGCAGGTATGGGTGGATACATCCAGCAAAGCGGTGAGGGACCACTATGCCAAATGGGGCAGGGAGGTGTTCCAGCAGACAAGGGTGCTGTTCAACAAATATAAGGTGGACAGTGTGAGCATCAGTACGGATGATGATTATGTGAAAGGGTTGATTGCCCTGTTCAAAAACAGATAAACAGAAGAGTTGAGATGAAGAGATTGCAATACATATTATTGGTGGGACTGTTGTTTGCAGGAGTTTTCCAGATGAGGGGCCAACAGCCGGAGAAGATGATTGAAATACCGCTTCCGCAATGGCTTCAGGTGAAGAGCTCTGCCTTGTCGCGCGATTCTATTCTTGTGGGTGAACAGGTAGTTTGGAGTACAGTAATGGAGATGCCGCAGGAGCAGGAGATAATGTTTGCCCCATATGCAGGTGTTGTTGAATCGGAGAAGGCACCGGTGGATGTGGTACATGATATTGTGGTTGATACTGTGGCTATGAAGAACGGTGTAAAGGAGCTTAAGACAAGGATACTCCTTACATCATTTGACAGCGGATACTACAAACTTCCCCTTATGGTGGCTCTTACACCGCAGGGAGATACAATATACCTCGATTCTCCATTCCTGGATGTTACCAATACCCAGATAGATACAGCAAATTTTGTAATGCATCCGCTTAAGGGACAGGCAAGATATCCGGTAACTTTCAAGGAGATTGTCCCTTGGGTGGCATTGGGACTGGTTGTAATCCTTTTAGGGTATCTTCTTTATAGGTATATAAAATACAGGAGGGAGAACAGAGATTTCTTTGGAAAACCTATAGTTCAGGATCCTCCTCATATAGTGGCGCTGAGGGAGCTTGACAAGATAAGGGGAGAGAAATTGTGGCAGAACGGTAAGGAGAAACTCTATTACACCGGAATTACAGATACTTTGCGTGAATACATTGAGGCCCGTTTTAGGATAAATGCAATGGAGCAGACATCTTCTGAAATGATGGCAGAGCTGAAGGAAAAGGAGATTGAAGAGAGAAGCTACAGGGAACTTGATGAACTGCTCAAGACTGCAGATCTGGTAAAATTTGCAAAATACATCCCTCAGATAAATGAGAATGAAGAGGCAATACCTGTTGCAGTAAGGTTTGTAAACTCAACATTTGAGCAGGAGCTGCAGCAGGAAAAACAAAAAGTGGAGGAGAATTGATATGTTTTTTGAATATCCTAATCTGTTGTGGTTGCTGGTACTGCTGGTACCTGTTGTAGCCATATACATATATAGGGAGGTAAAGGGGTTGAGACCGTATCTGCTTGTTTCTTCTGCCTCGCCTTGGAAAAGCAATGGCGGAGTGGTGAAGAAGGCTGCAAGACACCTCCCTTTCATATTGCGTACAGTTGCCCTTGCGGCAATTATATTTGCAATTGCCCGTCCACGCTCATCTTCAACCTTTGAGAGGGTGGATACAGAGGGTATAGATATAGTTCTTGCACTGGATGTTTCAACCAGTATGCTTGCAAGGGATTTTGTTCCCGACAGAATTGGAGCTGCAAAGGATATTGCAATACAGTTCATTGCAGAGAGGCCTTCCGACAGGATTGGTGTAGTGGTGTTTGCCGGAGAGAGCTATACACAGTCACCGCTTACAACAGACAGGGTTACCCTGATAAACCTGTTGAAGGAGATTGAGTGCGGAATAATTGAGGATGGTACAGCAATAGGCAACGGACTTGCCACTGCAGTTGCCCGTCTTAAGGATTCCCAGGCAAAGAGCAGGGTTGTGATTCTCCTTACTGATGGTGTCAACAACTCGGGTGAGATATCTCCGCAGATGGCTGCTGAGATAGCCAAGACTTATGGGATAAGGGTATATACAATAGGTGTAGGTGCTGAAGGAACAGCACCATATCCTGTAATGACACCATTTGGGGTGGATATACAGCAGGTTGAGGTTCAGATAGATGAGGCATTGCTGCAGCAGATTGCACAGGAGACAGAAGGAAAATACTTCAGAGCTACTGACAACTCAAAGCTGCTTGAAATATATGGGGAGATAAACAAGATGGAGAAAAACAGGACTCTTGTGGACAGTTTCCCAATTTACAAGGAACTGTTCATGAGTTTTGCATTGGCTGCATTGGCTGCACTTGTCATTGAAGTCCTGCTGAGATTTTTTGTAACCAGACAATTACCGGATTAAAGGAGGGAAGATATGATACATTTTGCACAGGCACAATATTTATTGCTAATACTGCTGATACCTTTTTTCTTTGTAGGTTATGCACTTTTCCGTAAGGGAAGGAACAGGAAGATAGCCAAGTTGGGAAATCCGGAGATAGTGGCGGCACTTATGCCGGAGCGTTCAAGGGCAAAGGGATGGGTAAGGATATCATTCTTTGCAGTGGCATGGTTCTTCTTTGCAATAGGATTGGCGAGGCCCCAGATGGGAGCCAAGCTGAAGGAGAGCAACCGCAAGGGGGCGGAGATAATGATAGCGTTGGATGTTTCCAACTCAATGCTTGCCCAGGATTATTATCCAAACAGGCTGGAGAGGGCAAAACTTGCAATCTCAAGACTTGTTGACAAACTTCAGGGAGACCGCATCGGACTCATCGTTTTTGCAGGCCAGTCTTTTGTGCAGTTGCCTATAACTACAGATTATGTTTCAGCAAAAATATTCCTTAATACTATAGGAACAGAATCTGTACCGGTGCAGGGAACAGCTCTTGGTGAGGCTATAAGCACAGCCATAAAGAGTTTCAGTTCAGAGGCCCAGATGCAGCAGGACAATAAGGCAATAATCCTCATTACCGATGGTGAGAACCATGAGGATGATGCTGTGGCGGCAGCACGCAACGCTGCGGAACTTGGAATAAAGGTGTTCTGTGTGGGTGTCGGTTCTCCTGAGGGAAAACCTATACCATATGGGCCAAACGGTGACCTTATGAAGGATAAGGAGGGGAATATAGTTGTAACCAAACTGAATGAGAAGATTCTGGAAGAGGTTGCAACTGCAGGTAATGGGGCCTATGTCCGTGCAGGTAATGCCGAGTTTGGATTGAATCCAATAATTGATGATCTGAGACAACTGCAGGAGCAGCAGTTCAAATCTGTGGTTTTTGAAGATTTTGAGGAACAGTATATGTACTTTTTTGCAATAGCACTGTTTTTCCTCCTTCTGGAATTTCTTGTAGGAAATAGAAGGGTGGGGAAAAAGATGTTTGTAGTTCTAATCCTGTTGGGTACTACATTTGGAAGTGCCTATGCCCAAGCAGACCGCAAGGAGGTGAGAAAAGGGAACAGATACTTCAAGAAAGAGAATTACAAGGAGGCTGAGGTCGAATACCGCAAGGCCCTTATAAAGGATTCACTCTCAATTGCCGGAAATTATAATCTGGCAAATACTCTTATGCATAATGAGGATGCTGCAAATGCGGAACTCATATATGCAAAAGTTGGGGATACCATTTCAAAGATTCCTGTAGGAGTGGATTGGGAAGAGGGTTCTGTGATTGTGGAAAAGAATTCGATAGCACCAGATTATTATCATAATCTTGGTAATTCATACCTTGCCCAGAAGAAGTATCAGGTGGCTGTTGAGGCTTATAAGAATGCGTTGAGACGCAATCCTGGAGACGGGCAGACAAGAGAGAATTATATTTACGCAAAAAAGAAACTGGAAGACCAGCAGAATAATGGCGGTGGTGGCGGTAATGACCAGCAGAACCAGGATCAGCAGCAGAACCAGCAGAACCAGCAGAACCAGGATCAGGATCAAGATCAGAATGAGAACCAGAATCAGAATAAAGACCAGAACCGGAATCAAGACAATAAGCAGAATAATCCTGATCAGGAGAAGAGGGACAACAAGCAGAATGAGGAGCAGCAGAACAATGGGAGTGAACCTAAGATAACTCCACAAGCTGCACAGCAGATGCTTCAGGCAATACAGGAGAAAGAGAACCAGACACAGGAGAAGGTGAAGGAGGAGAAGGCCAAACTGCTTAAATCAAGACAGAAAGAGAAGAACTGGTAGACTGAATTTATATTTGAATTAAATTTTTTTACGATGAGATATTTGAAGAGGGTGTTGTTATTGATGTTCCTCCTTGTGGGGGGAACTGTGATGGCGCAGAATACTTTTATAGTGGATGCTCCGAGAGTTGTGGGGCAAGATGAGGTATTCAGGGTTGTATTTACAGCTGATGGAGAAATGTCAGATTTCTCAAATCCGGCATTTACAGGACTTGAAGTTCTTGCAGGACCTTCTCCTTCAAGGATGATGAGTACCCAAATCATCAATGGCAAGAGGACTGAGAGTGTGGAGATGAGTTATACTTTCATTGTGAGGCCAACTGCTGTGGGTATTGCAAAAATATCTTCAGCATCAGCATCCATTGGCGGTAAGGTTTACACAACATCTGAGGTGTCGGTTGAGGTTGTGAAAGGTGCTGCACAACAGGGGGGGAGCCAGCAGCAAAAGGGAAATGTAACCGGAGATGCTCCGCAACAGAGGCAGCAGAGTGCAGAGGTTACAGGCAAGGATGTTTTCCTCAGTTTGACCTTCAGTAAAACGAAGGTGGTAAAAGGGGAGCCTATAATTGCTACTTTGAAGTTATATACAAGAGTTGGCATTGCAGGCTTTGAAGATATCAAGTTCCCTGTATTTGACGGATTTTGGAGCCAGGAAATAGAGACCCCTCAGAATATAAATTTTGTAAGGGAGAATGTGGATAACCAGATTTACAATGCTGCAGTTTTGCGCAAATATATGTTGTTGCCGCAACAGACAGGTGAATTGACAATTAAGCCGGCTGAGATGATCTGTCAGGTTCAGGTGATGTCAGCTCCAAGGGGAAGATCCATATTTGATGATTTCTTTGACTCAGGGTATCAGATTGTAAAAAAAAGGGTGAACTCAGGCAATGCTAAAATAAAAGTATCACCGCTGCCGGCAGGTGCTCCTGCAACATTTGGCCAGGGTGTGGGCAATTTTACCCTCAATGTTGTCTCAAGCAGGGACAGTGTAAAGGCTCATGAGGCCGGTTCAATAATTGTTACAGTAAAGGGAAGCGGAAACCTTAACCTCATCGAGGCCCCTAAGGTGCAGTTGCCTGCCGATTTTGAGGTTTATGATGTAAAGACTTCAAATAACTACTCTTATGGCAGCACTGGAATATCGGGAAGCAAGGTTTTTGAATATCCGTTCATACCAAGAAGCGAAGGGGTGTTTGAAGTTCCTCCTGTAGAGTACAGCTACTATGATGTGAAGTCCGGCAAGTATGTTACCCTAAAGAGTGCTCCTGTTATGGTAAAGGTTACCAGAGGGGAGAGTACAGTTGGTACCGGATCATTGGTACAAGGGATTTCAAAGCAGGCTGTTGCATCTTTAGGTGAGGATATAAGATATATCCTGCAGGGTAATCCTGCTCTGAAACCTATGGGGAAATTCTTTGTTGGAAGTATTGCATTTTTTATAGTGTTGGCTGCAATTGTGCTGTTGGGCGCAGCAGCTTATTCATTGCTCAAGAAGAGGGCAAAACTCAGAGGTGATATTGTAAGGAGCAGGAACAAAAAGGCCAATAAAGTTGCCAGGATTAGACTGAAACTTGCAAAGAGCTATATGGAACAGAACTTGCGCTCTCCATTTTATGAGGAATTGCACAAGGCTCTTCTTGGTTATATAAGTGATAAGCTTGCAATACAGTTTGCGGATATGCAGAGGGATACAATAAAGGAGACAATGGAGAAGAAGAAAGTATCGGAGAAGAATATTGGAGATTTTCTGCAGGTCTTGGACAATTGTGAGATGGCCAGATATTCTTTTGCAGGCGAAGGTGCAGAGATGTCTGCAGATTATGGAAAAGCTATGGAGGTAATTTCTAATTTGGAGGAGGAACTGTAATGGATATGAAAAAGATATTTACATTTATTCTGCTTGCATTTTCATTGGTACATCTGTATGCAGATGAAAAGGGAGAGTTGTGGGCAAAAGCAAACGATGCTTACTCTATGGGACAATATGAGACTGCCCTTGCAGATTACATGCAGATAGAGGATGCGGGGTTTGAATCTTACAAATTATATTATAATATGGGTAATGCCTATTATAAGACAGATAATATGGGGAAAGCCATTTTGTATTATGAGAAGGCCCTCAAACTCAATCCTGCCGGAAAGGATGCGATGAATAACCTGCAGATAGCAAAGTTGCGTACCTTGGATAAAATAGATGTGCTGCCGGAGTTCATCATTGCAACATGGGTAAAGGATATAAGGAACATGATGTCATCCAACGGGTGGGGATATACGGCTATAGGATTACTGGTGTTGGTGTGTGTGCTTTTGCTGCTGTTCAAGTTTGCCCCAACTACCGGAGGCCGCAAATTCTCTTTTGTGTTGGCATGTGTAGCATTTCTGTTCTTTATTTTTGCTCTTCTTTTTGCGGTAAATTTGAGAGTAAGGGCAAACAGTGATGATTTTGCCGTGGTAATGGTCCCTGTGAGCAATGTGAAAAGTGCTCCAAACTCTACAGGGAACAACCTCTTCATCTTGCACGAAGGTTCAAAGGTTGAGATTCTGGAGCAGGCTGGAAAATGGTGCAGAATTGAAATCTCGGATGGCCGTCAGGGATGGCTGGAGGGCAAGGATATAGAGGTGATATAGTCTTTTAATCAAGGGGAATAAATAAATCACCCTCATGGAGCGCTATTGTTGCCATGAGGGTGAATGTTTTTTAAGGATGGAATTTAGTTGGGCATTTTAATATTCCAATACAGTTACTATTCCATCCATTGTACTTACCAGCAATTTGTTGCCGGCAAGCGGCTGTATGTAGTTGATAAGGGCAAATGAAACCTTGTGTTTCCAGGCTATTGAGCCGTCTGAGTGGTTGAGGGCTACAATGTTCCCTTTATCTGTAGGTACAAATACAAGTCCTCTTCCCTCTTTTCCGCCGTTTGGAACAGATGTTATTGGGGTTGGAGCAATCTCATAACCGAATTCTGCATTCACACCCCACATTTTTAAAGGGGCGATGGTCATTGGAGCCATTTGGGATGACACAGCCACCAATTGTGTTGTAAAGGCAAATACAGTATCTTTCATCGTCTTTACATAGTAATGCTGTTTGTCGGGAGAAAGGCCTACAGATTCCCTGCCTCCTTTAATTCTCCACAGCTGCTTTCCTGTTTTTGCATCCAGACCGTAGGTAACCCTTTCAGGGGTTGCAAAAATTATGTTCCCGTTTGCCTTTATTGGCCATACCGCTGCCGGAGAGACCATGCGGCTCCCCTTTACCTTCCAGGTCCATTGCAGTTTTCCGTTTGAAGGGTTGAATGAGTATAGGGTATTTGCCCAGTCTCCTATTACAACCTGCTGTTTGTCTGCATATGGTTTGGCTTCAATGAATCCTTTTATCTCCTTGTTCTCCCAGATAAGTTTTCCGGTTTTTGCATTAAGTGCCCTGAAGGTGTGGTCAGATGCACCTATGAATACCTTGTTGCCAAGGATTGCAGGGGTACCCATTACAGATTTCCCGCATTTGAATTTCCAGTTCACCTTACCGCTCTTTATATTTAAGGAATAGATATAAG
>SUYX01000009.1 GCA_015060225.1 Bacteroidales bacterium
TGTTCCTTTGTAAAACTAAGCATATGTCTGTATTTTTAAAGTTGAACATTCTTTGTTCTTGGGACCTTTAAATTTACAGACATATTTTTATTCTGCCCTCACGGACACACTTTCTGGGACATTATCCGGGATGAGGGGCGGGGTGTGTTTTTTGTTGTCGGGAGTAAGGATATATTATAATAAATTTGGGCCGGCTTTTTTGCTGGCCCAAACTCGTGATATATGGTATGTTAATAAAGAAATCCGAATAGCCACAGCGGAATCTTGTTTCCACGTCCGAACTCAACATTGTCTATTGCAAGGTAGCTGTTCGGGATGTCCTTGATCTGGTTGAAAGATTTGTCGGCTCCTCCAACTTCTATAATTATGTTTTCGTTTATCTGGAAGTCTCCGTTCTTAGGATAGTAAACTTCTGCAGCTCTGCTGACCTGGTTGTAGAAGAAGGTCTCTCTGATAGTTCCTATCTCAGGATTCTTGTTAAAGGCGTACATAAGGTTTGGATTGTCAAGAAACATCTTCTCCGGTGCAGCCATTTGTTTTACCGCTTTTACCTTGGTTTTGAGGAGCCCAAGTAGCGCACCTCGCTGAAGCAACTCCAGTAGCTTAAGTCCTTGTTCTCTTGTTGTTTCAAGTTGGGTGTATAGGTCTTCCATCTTGGGTACAAAAGGGACTTGCAGGGCAATAATCATCAGCAGTTTCTTCAGTTTCTGTATTGTGATGTATTCCACCTTTTCTACAGATGGAATGTCACTTTCAATTACTTGTCTGCACACTTCGTTCAAGCGTGCATGAAATCCCTCTTTGTCTTCTTTATAAAAAGGATAGTATCCGAATTTGCAGTAGTCCTTGAAATGTGGAATGATTCTGATTGTTTCGGTTATATCTGAAGCAATGGATACGTGCTTTGTCAACAGATCCTCTAATGATATCACCGGATGCTCCAGTATACCCTCGAAGTTCAGATATTCACGGAATGACATTCCGTTCATGGTGTACATAGCCACTCTTCTTGAAAGATCTCCTTCTCCCTTTTCAATCTGAAGCATCGAACTGCCGGTGAAGACAACTTTCAACGTAGGATAGTTGTCATATATGTTCTTTATGTATGTCTGCCAATGGGCACACTTATGAATCTCATCCAGGAATAGATGTGTTCCACCATTGACATAATGATACTCTACCAAGTCCATAATGGAGTTGGTTGCAAACCACATGTCATCCAATGATACATATAATACATTTTCATCCTTCAGGTTTTCTTTGATATATTGAAGGAGCATGGTGGATTTACCGACTCCCTTAGGCCCCTTGATTCCAATGAAACGGGCATTCCAGTTGATTTTACTGTATAACTCTCTCTTGAATTCAAGACTCTGATGCATTATCAGTCGTCGGGAGTTTCTGTATAATACGTCGCAATTCATACTAATGTCCTTTAACTTTGGCAAATATATAAAAACATATTGTAATATGGAAATTCTGTGTAAAAACAATATTGGAATATGTTTTATTTTTGTAATTTCAAGAATGCAATCTGCAGATGGGAGAGAGTGGGGAGTATCCTATGCCGTTGTTTGGGTAGATTTTTATCGGGATTATTTTTTTTTTTTTGAAAAATATTCCAACTTTTTTGAACTTTTTGCTTTAGGTGTTGTTTACATAAGTGAAATAGTTTTTTAAGTTAGGTTAAGTCGGGCACACTCCGCTTCTCGGGATGAGGGGCGGGGTGTGTTTTTTGTTTTGGGTTAAATTTTTTATATTTGTCATAGTCAAATTTTGAGTTTGTTTTACTATGTCTTTCTGGAATAAGGATAATAATGGTTCCCAGACTTTGTCTGATTTGATTAGGGGTCTGCAGCATTCTGTGAATGCAGCTATGGAGATGATTGAGACAAGAAATATTGAGCTTTTGGCCAGGTATTTCACTGAAGATGGCGTTCCATTGAAGAAGCGTATATGGGTTGATGATAAGACAGCCGTTGATGTTCCACTCATTTCTATTGTCAATCCTTCTACTGTTAATATCAAAGAGGTTGAAATGGATTTCCATGTAAATGTCTTGGATGTGGATTTGAAGAAGAAAGTGGCTCAGGCAGGGTTCAGTACCGGTGAAACGGAAGTTCCATTTGACAATCGCCTTAAACGTTCCAAGCTTGAAGTAAGTTTTGACGGCAAGAATGACCATTCCAGTATGCATGTTAAAATAAAGTTTGAAGCAACTCCTATTCCTGAAGGGTTGTCCCGTGTTGTAGATGAGTATGACAAGACCATCTCTTCATTTGAATTTGGAGACCCTACAAGAGAAAAATGATGATTTTAATATAAACAATCTTAATATTTAATACTATGGCAGATAATAATAAGCAGGTTAGTAATCCTGATCCTAACAGCGTGTCAAACAAATTTGTTGGTATTCCTATCGCAGAGCTCGTGGCTGCTCCTTTGGTAGCAGTATGTGATTCTCAGAAGAAGCTTGCCCAGTCTGCTTATGAGTTTATGACTGAGATAGGTTTTAATGATGAAGGTAAAACCCGTATGGTTGAGTTTAATCTTCAGAGACCTATAGAGGGCTCACCAAAGCCTCAGGATATTAAGGTTCAGGCACCGTTCCTGGGACTTGTTCCACTTCCGAATCTTCTTATTGATGATGTTCAGGTTGATTTTCAGATGGAGGTTACAGCTACCGAGACTTCAACAGAGAAGTCTGCCAGTGAGGGGAGCACTAGTGCCAACGCAAATTTTAAGTTCGGCTGTTTTGGTGGTGGTTCTGTAAATGTAAGCGGTAAGGTGTCTTCTTCACGTGAGAATACCCGTTCAACCAACCAGACAGCCAAATATCAGGTGCATGTGTCAGCGCGTCAGCAGAGACAGACAGAGGGTTTGAGCAAGCTTATGGATATTATGGCTTCTTGTGTTGAGCCGCTGCCTAATAAGGAATAGCATTTTAAGGATTTTATTTTAGTTAATGTTATTGTTAACTATGTTTTCCAGTGATTACTATTTTTATATCGGGAATGAGATTAAGACTTTATGGTCAGATAATGGATTGTATTATAATCCTAAGTATAATATAGATAGATACCCTTTTATTTCATCTGGTCCAAATGTAAATTCATCAAATCCTTTCCCATCAGATTTTCGTGAAATTGCGTTGTATGGATATGATTTAGGTAAGCATGCCTCTTTTGTTCCTTGGGTAGATAATTGTATCTCAGTATTTGAGACTTCTCCTGATAGAATAGCTGTAAGTTATGGGTTCAGTGGATGTTATATGGCCAAATATTCGATTGGTAAAAAATGTTATATTTCGCATATACAATCAGGGCTCGGAGATACAAAGCATTTATGGAATGGCTTCTGTTATAGGAATCGAAGTAAAGACCTTGTCATCCATGCGTTATTTAAGCCAACAAGTATATCTGATTATATATACTCTTATAGAAATAGTCAGCTTAGACGTGGTATTATGTGTACTATTGCAGGTGTTATAATGCCGGATAATAGATGTTATGCAGTTGTTGTAAATGTCGCAACACATCTCCCTTTATATATTGCAGAAGTAACAAATAAATATAAATTTTTTATTCCTAATGTTGATTGGTTAAGTGAAGGACGCGAAGATTTTTATGGTAATATATTTACACGCATCTAAAATGTATCTATAGAAGGCTGGGGTATTCGGAGTCTTGGATTAATCAGAGGTTGAAGACTATCGAGATCCGTAAAGGATTGACAGATGAATGGAAAAGAGGTGGCTAGAGATGCGAGGGAGAATGTAGAGAAGCGTCTTGGCAGGAGTGTGATTTCGTCTGAACGTGCTATACTAAATGAACCGGGTGATTTTGGAACATCTGAAGAAATATAGATTGTATTTATCATATAAATGCTGACCAATAATTCAGAACAAATCATTACAACAATCAACCTTAATATGTTTTATCGGGAGTTAACTTTCTGAATGAGGCCCCAACGTCAAGTGTTTCTGCAGTCAAAATGTATCGCTGTTCAGATGGAACTTTCATTCATGTTATTGAGTCTCGGTGTCCCCTGCCCTATAGGGAAGGGGACAGATTTTTATCGGGATTAAAATTTTTTTGAAAAATATTCTAACTTTTTTGAACTTTTTGCTTTTGGCGTTGTTCTTATAAGTGAAATAGTTTTTTAAGTTAGGTTAAGTCGGGCACACTCCGCTTCTCGGGATGAGGGGCGGGGTGTGTTTTTTGTTTCCTTTTGTTTGTTGTGTGAACTTACTATGCAACTACGCCTCTATATAGTTGCTCAATAGGGAAAATCATGTCCCAATTCTTTCCCCAGACTACATTACCGTGTTCAATAGTGAATTTCTTGAAATTTTTTGGTTCAATGTAGCGGTTATACTGTGGATGTGGATTCGCAAGAATAAATGGCTTGAAATCCACAGTTTGGGACGTACCATCGCTGAAGAAGATGTGAAGGCTCACATCTCCTGCATATTCAGCTCGTACGATGTAAAGTCTTGTGGTTTCCATACTATCTATTTTACTTTTTTAGTAATCTGGGTGCAACGTACTCTCTTCTTTAGCACGAAGAAGTTCATACACTTTTCATAACGTGCACATGGATAGGTTCGTGCTCATTAGAGAAAAAGAAGAAGATGAATCCGAAGTATTCGTAAATCTTTGGCATGGCTCAAATCGTTGTTATCCAAAAGCAAAACTACAAAAATTCTACCATAATAACAAGTGTGTCATGTTATTGTTTGTTGGGCATAAGTCCGTTTGATCCACCAGTATCCGGAATGACTAATGTGTATCTTCTGGCTTTGAATAATGCAGAACTGCTGGCCGTGATGCTGGAAGGTTACGGCCAGCGTGGCATATATGCCGACAGGTATACCTTCATGCAGGGGGCTGTGATGTGCATGTAGTGTTTTGTCGGGAGGATTCTATTTTTTTTGAAAAAATATTCTAACTTTTTTGAACTTTTTGCGTTTGGCGTTGTTTAGATAAGTGAAATAGTTTTTTTAAGTTAGGTTAAGTCGGGCACACTCCGCTTCTTGGGATGAGGGGCGGGGTGTGTTTTTTTTGTCGGGGAAGGCAATAGATTCTGGTTTATGCATCAGTATCTGATTTTGAAGTAATCCAGCAGTGCTTTGTAATGGTCTTGGGCTGTGAGGCAGGTGTCAGTGAGGTATCCGTTGATTTTCCCCCAGTTGCTTAGGCCTCTGTAGTAGAATAATTTCAATTCATCGGTGATGATGAATGGTACTATCTTGTTTGCAAGGCATTCTTTGAACATGATGAGTCTGCCTACGCGGCCGTTGCCATCCTGGAATGGGTGGATGCGTTCGAACTGGCAGTGGAAGTTGATGATGTCTTCCAGAGTTTTGTTCCTGATGGCGTTGTATGTGGCCAGTAGGGCTTTTATTTGGGTGCGGACATCTTCTGGAGCTGTGGTGTTTATTCCGCCTACTTCATTTGGGAGACGCTTGTATTCTCCTACGTTGAACCAAGATTTTCTGCTGTCTGAGGTGCCGTTTTTCAGAAGATGGTGCAACTCTTTGATCATTGATTCCGTGAGCTTGTCGATTGCGTGGTCAATGATATAGTCGATGCAGCGGAAGTGGTTGGTGGTCTCAACGATGTCGTCTACGTTTACAGTTTCATTTGTGATGCCGATAGTGTTGGTTTCAAAGATGTATCTTGTTTGTTCGTGTGTGAGCTTGCTGCCCTCTATATGGTTGGAGTTGTATGTGAGGTCTATCTGGGTGCGGTGATAGATGCCTCCGTTTAGCTTTGCCTCCTTTTCTTCGCGCAGGCGGTTCAGTAGAGGGGAGATTTTCTGTTTTGTCTTTTCCGGCATAGGTGCATCCGCAGGGATGTTCCAGGTCTTTCCGGTTAAGAATGCTCCTTGAATTTTTCCTGCAGCACACCAGTTGCGGACTGTTCTTTCGGGAAGTCCGTGAGCATCGGCATATTGTTTTACTGACAAGTATTCCATAATTGCGTGTTTTATCGGCAAGTTTTCTGCTGGATTTGCTTACAAATATAATAATTCTTGCCGATATAGGCAAGAATTAGTGTGTTTAACTTAGGTTAAGTCGGGCACACTCCGCTTCTCGGGATGAGGGGCGGGGTGTGTTTTTTGTTGGTAGGTTTTGTTGAGGAACCGGATGTTGTTCAAATGCCTGTCCCAGAGCAATGTGATGAAGGAATTGATGTTAATTGTATGGATATTCTGCCTGAGGATGTGCCAGCAGGGGATTCGGTTGAGGATAGAAGAATAAGGAGCCGTTTGATTAAGCAGTTTTATTTTCAGTGGATGGGTAAGAATAAGGATAAGAGGGTTTTTAATAATTCCTTGAATGATTATATTTATGTAAAGTATATTTCAGTAAATGAAACAGCGGGGCATGCTGCTTTGCGTTATTTTTCAACTTTGGCAGTGTTGCAATTGGATGCAGTTTTGCCAAACGCTGTATTGAAATATAGCAGGCCTGTGAATCCTAATAAGAAGAATCAGAGAGGGTTTAAGCGTATGCTTATATTGGAATACATGTGCCCGGCTATTGGCCTTGTGCGATTGACTGTAGGACAGAAGGGTAGTGATGATTCTAAAGTGCAATATTGTATTACCGCCATTGAAGTGGGGCGTAAAAAGCAAAGCAGTCTCTTGTGAGACTGCTTGTGTAGTTTGCCCGGGGAATCGTGGTGGAATTGCTTTCGCAGGGGCAGATGACGGGACTTTGTACTGAAACTTATTCCCCTTTCCTTTCCACGTTTTACTTCCTTGAGTGCAAAGGTATATTATTTTGTTTAATATTCAATGTGCTTATGGGGAAAAGTAATGTTTGCTTGCAAACTTTTGTTAATTTTGTTCTTGAGTAATTTTTAACTGAGTTTTTATGAGAATTGCAGTTGCAGGTACGGGTTATGTGGGGCTTTCTATGGCTTGTTTGCTGGCGCAGCATAATAGTGTTGTGGCGGTGGATGTGGTGCCGGAGAGGGTGGAGAAGGTGAACAGGAGGGAGAGTCCAATTCAGGATGAGTGGATTGAGAAGTTTTTCAGGGAAAAGGAGTTGGATCTGGCGGCTACGCTGGATTGGGAGTCGGCATATAGAGATGCTGAGTTTGTGGTGATTGCTACCCCTACCAATTATGATTCAAGGAAGAACTTCTTTGATACTTCGTCGGTTGAGGATGTGATTGGGAAGGTGATGAGGGTGAATCCCAGTGCGGTAATGGTTATTAAGAGTACGGTGCCGGTGGGGTATACGTCGGGAGTAAGGTGGAAGTTCGGGTGTGAAAATATCTTGTTTTCTCCGGAGTTTTTGCGTGAGAGTCAGGCGTTGTATGATAATCTTTATCCTTCGCGTATTATTGTTGGCTTCCCGACAGGTGATGCCGCGATGGAGGAGGCTGCCCATTCTTTTGCCGATTTGCTCCGGGAGGGGGCTGTGAAGGAGGATGTGCCGGTGCTGTTTATGGGGTTGAAGGAGGCTGAGGCGGTGAAGTTGTTTGCGAATACTTATCTTGCTTTGAGGGTCTCTTATTTCAATGAGTTGGATACTTATGCTGAGGTGAAGGGGTTGGATACTCAGGCTATCATCAATGGTATTGGGCTGGATCCTCGTATCGGTACCCATTATAATAATCCTTCGTTCGGTTATGGCGGTTATTGTTTGCCTAAGGATACTAAGCAGTTGCTGGCAAACTACAATGATGTACCGCAGAATATGATGAGTGCGATTGTGGAGAGTAACAGGACGCGTAAGGATTTTATTGCGGATCAGGTGCTGGCTAAGGCGGGGTATTATGATTATTCTTCCAATAATGAATTTGGTGGTGCGGCTTTGGAGCGTGAGGTTGTTGTGGGAGTTTACCGTCTGACTATGAAGGCGAACTCGGATAATTTCCGCCAGAGTGCGATCCAGGGTGTGATGAAGAGGATTAAGGCTAAGGGTGCTACTGTGGTGATTTATGAGCCTACGCTGGAGGATGGTTCTACATTCTTCGGGAGTAAGGTGGTGAATGATCTTGCTGAGTTTAAGGCTCAGTGTGATGCCATTATTGCCAACAGGTATGATTCTTGCCTGGATGATGTGCAGGAGAAGGTTTATACGAGGGATGTGTTTAGGAGAGATTAGAGAGTTAAGTCGGGCACACTCCGCTTCTCGGGATGAGGGGCGGGGTGTGTTTTTTTGATGTTTCATTGCAGCAGATGATTATTTATATTTAAATTTGTGGTGGCATCTGCCGGTTATTGATTTTCGTTGTGTATCCTGCGACGATTTTAACAGTGTAAGAACATCGTGGCGCTCTTTGCCGCCGTGTTGGCGGGCGCGTGCTACTTAAAGTAGAATGACCGGTGGGTGCTTTTATATGAGTATAGAAAACAGGGACATTCTTTTTTATAATGCTGCTACAAAGGAGATGTTGGCGGCGGCTCTTGGGACCAGGCTGAACAGGCTTGTGTATTATCTGTATGTTGTCCCTGACTCTGAAAGATATACCAAGAAATGTATCCTTAAGAAATCCGGTAAGGTTAGAAATGTGGCGGCTCCCCGTAGCGGCCTCAAATTTATACAGAGGAATCTTGCTTCAATTTTGAATACATCTGTTCCACAGAAATCTTGTGTTCATGGTTTTGTGCCAAAGAAGAGTATTATTTCAAATGCAAGTGTGCATCTGAAACGTAATTTTGTGATAAATCTGGATTTGAAGGATTTTTTCCCATCTATCAATTTTGGCCGTGTCCTTGGTTTGTTCAAATCTGCCCCTTTTAATTTTAATGATGAGGTGGCAGTTACTTTGGCCCAAATTTGTTGTTTTGAAGGCAGTTTGCCCCAAGGGGCACCAAGTTCACCCATAATTTCCAATTTGATATGCAGATCTCTGGATAATGATTTGATGAGACTGGCCAAATCTCTTAAGTTATCTTACAGCAGGTATGCTGATGATATAACGTTTTCTACAAATCTTAAAGAGTTGCCTAAGGGGCTTGGGGAAGAGGTTGAAGGTAAATTTATCCCTTCTGAAGCATTGGTGGATATTATTGGGAGGAATGGTTTTGAACTCAATTTTAACAAACTGAGATGCAGAAGAAAATGCCAGAGGCAGGAGATAACAGGTATTGTATCTAACGAAAAGCTGAATGTTCCAAGGAATTATGTACGTAGAGTAAGGGCTATGATTCATGCATGGGAAGTGTATGGCCTGGAAAAAGCGGCATATGAGCATTTTGGCAAGTATAGCAGACGTCGCTTTCTTTATCCTGAAGCTTCTTTTAGAAAAAGAGTTGCCGGAATGGTAGGATATATTGGGATGATTAAAGGTGTGGATTCTCCAGTGTATTTGAAACTTTATGAAAAACTTAAGTCTCTTGATGATTCAATTAAGTTGAAGATACCCGAATATAGTGGTTCGGCTGATATGGTGGTGTATTGTGAAGGCCCTACAGATCCAATGCATTTGAAGGCAGCATTGTACCATTTCAGGTCTAAAGGTATGTTCAATAGTTTGAAAGTGGATTTCCATATGTATAGGGATGATATGACGGTAGGCCATGGAGAACTATATAATTACATGGTAAGAAAGCATCTTATGAAAAAGGATAATGTTATTGAAGTTTACCTTTTTGATAATGATTTGAAGCAGTATGTACAGAAATTGGATGGCAAACCTTTTATTACTGTTGGACATCCAAAGATATATATGGCATTGTTACCAAAGCCGGAACATCGTGATTTTTTTGAGGTATGTATAGAGCATTTTTATAAGGATGAGGATCTTTGTCGCAAAGATGCCAATGGGAGGAGACTCTATTTTGCGAGGGAGTTTGATAAAGATACAGGTGCTCATGTTACTGAAGATGTCAGGAGTGTAAAATTGCATCCTCTGAAGCAGCCGGGATATACAATTATTGACAATAGAATACTTGATAAGGATGACAGGAGTGTTGCCCTTTCAAAAAAGGATTTTGCTCTGGCGATAATGCATAGGAAAAAGAGTCATTCGGATGTTGATTTTAGTGCATTTAAAGCTATTTTTGAGATGTTGCAAATGTTGGTCTGAGTGTGGATAATGTATTGCAGGAAGGGTGTGGATAACATTTTGCCGGAACATGCATTTTTGTTAATTTTGCTGAACATTAAAATTGCAGTTTATGAAAGGTATTGTTTTGGCGGGTGGTTCGGGTACGAGGTTGTATCCTATTACCAAGGGGGTGAGCAAGCAGCTGCTTCCGGTGTTTGACAAGCCAATGATATATTATCCTATTTCTGTGCTTATGTTGGCCGGCATAAGGGATATTCTTATTATTTCTACTCCTCATGATCTTCCGGGGTTCCAGCGTCTGTTGGGTGATGGCAGCGATTATGGTGTGAATTTTACATATGCTGAGCAGCCTTCGCCGGATGGCCTTGCGCAGGCGTTTATTATTGGTGAGGAGTTTATTGGGAATGACAGCGCTTGTCTTGTGTTGGGTGACAATATTTTTCATGGAAGTTATTTTACCCCTATGTTGCAGGAGGCTGTGCGTGCTGCGGAGGAGGATTCAAAGGCAACAGTGTTCGGCTATTGGGTGAGTGATCCGGAGCGCTACGGTGTTGCAGAGTTTGATAAGGCGGGCAATTGCTTGAGCATTGAGGAGAAGCCGGCAAAGCCTAAGAGCAATTATGCTGTTGTTGGCCTTTATTTTTATCCTAACAGGGTGGTTGAGGTTGCAAAGAATATTAAGCCTTCTGCGCGTGGTGAACTTGAGATTACTTCAGTCAATCAGGAGTTCCTGCAGAGGGGAGAGCTTAAGGTGCAGACTTTGGGGCGTGGCTTCGCATGGCTGGATACCGGTACTCATGATTCTCTGAGTGAGGCATCTACATTCATAGAGGTGATTGAGAAACGCCAGGGACTGAAGATTGCGTGCCTTGAGGGTATTGCTTTCAGAAAAGGATGGATTACTCCCGAAAGGTTGCAGCAGGTGGCACAGCCTATGATAAAGAACCAGTACGGGCAGTATCTGATGCATTTGGTAGAAGAGTTCAGGCAGGGTAACCTTCAGGATATAGATTAGTTTTGTGTTATTGAGCGTAATGGAAGTAATAAAAACAGATATAGAGGGCCCGGTAATCATAGAACCTAAGGTGTTCGGTGATTCCAGAGGATATTTTTTTGAGAGTTTCTCCCAGAGGGATTTTGAAGCACAGGTTGGAAAGATAAATTTTGTACAGGATAATGAGAGCATGTCCTCATACGGAGTTATGAGGGGGCTTCATTTCCAGAGGCCTCCTTATGCCCAGAGCAAACTGGTACGTTGTGTGAAAGGGAGGGTGCTGGATGTAGCTGTGGATATCCGCAAGGGGAGCCCAACATACGGAAAGCATGTGGCAGTGGAACTTTCTGAGGATAACCACAGACAGATTTTCATTCCGAGGGGTTTTGCACATGGTTTTGTGGTGTTGAGTGAGACTGCGGTTTTTCAGTATAAATGTGACAATTTCTATGCTCCTGAGGCAGATGGCGGAATAAGCATTCTGGATGGGAGTTTGGGGATTGACTGGAAGATACCTTTGGAGAAGGCATTGTTGTCGGAGAAGGATAAAAAACATCTTCCGCTGAAGGATTTTGATTCCCCATTTGATTATAATACAAACCTTTATCCTGAGTTTGAGTAGTATGAATATTCTTGTAACCGGAGCCAACGGGCAGTTGGGCAATGAGATGCGCATTGTGGCGCAGGGAAGTAAGGACAATTATATCTTCACCGACGTAAACCGGGTTGAGGGGGTAGAGACCACTTATTTGGATATCACTGATCTGGAGGCAATCCGCGCCATTGTTGCTGCTGAGAAAGTTGATGCAGTGGTGAACTGTGCTGCCTATACAAATGTTGATGCAGCCCAGACAAATGTGACTTTGGCAGAGAAATTGAATGCTGATGCACCTGAAAATCTTGCTAAGGCTATGAAAGAGGTTGGCGGGCTGCTGGTGCAGATCTCTACCGATTATGTTTTTGGGAAGGAGCCTTATAATGTTCCGTGCAGGGAGGACCAGAAGGGGACCCCGTCGGGAGTATATGGGTTGACCAAACTGCATGGTGAGCAGAAAATCCAGGAATCCGGGTGCAAATATGTGATTATCCGCACAGCATGGCTCTACAGTGAGTTCGGGAAGAATTTCTGCAAGACAATGATGAACCTTACCTCGGCGGAATCTGTTGCAGCACGTGTAGCAGCGGGCAAACCTGCAGGGCTTAAGGTGGTCTTTGACCAGGTTGGAACCCCTACATACGCACTGGATTTGGCCAGGGCAATTGAGGTGATACTTGCTGATTACAAAGGTGAGATGCGGCAGAGTGAATATTGTAAGGCCGGGATTTACCATTTTTCAAATGAAGGTGTGTGTTCCTGGTACGATTTTACAAAGATGATTGCAGAATATTCCGGCCAGACCGGGTGCGATGTGCAGCCTTGCCACAGCCATGAGTTTCCAAGCCCTGTAAAAAGGCCTGCCTATTCAGTGCTGGACAAGACCAGGATTAAGGAGGTTTTTGGAGTTGAGGTCCCTTATTGGACAGATTCGCTCCGCAAATGTATTGCTAATCTGAAAAATGTGTAAAATGAAGAATATACTAATTACCGGCGGTGCCGGATTTATCGGGAGTCATGTTGTAAGGCTATTTGTGAACAAGTATCCCCAGTACAATATCATAAATCTGGACAAACTTACCTACGCAGGTAATTTGGCCAATCTTAAGGATATAGAGGAGAAGCCGAACTACAAGTTTGTGAGGATGGATATTTGCGATTTTGAAGCAATTCTGGATTTGATGCAGAAAGAGCAGATAGATGGCATTATTCACCTTGCAGCCGAGAGCCATGTGGACCGTTCCATCAAGGATCCTTTCACCTTTGCCCGTACCAATGTTATGGGAACCCTCTCGTTGCTGCAGGCGGCAAAGGTTTATTGGGAGTCTCTTCCCGACAGATACGAGGAAAAAAGGTTTTACCATATCTCCACCGATGAGGTTTATGGTGCCCTGGAGTTGACCAATCCTGAGGGGATTGAGCCTCCTTTCACCACAACTGCCTCATCTGCGGAACATCACCTTGCGTACGGAAAGGATTTCTTCTATGAGACAACCAAATACAATCCTCACTCGCCATACTCGGCATCCAAGGCGAGCAGCGACCATTTTGTGAGGGCTTACCATGATACTTACGGCTTGCCTACAATTGTTACCAACTGCAGCAACAACTACGGCCCTTACCAGTTCCCTGAGAAACTGATTCCGCTGTTCATTAACAATATCCGCAAACGCAAACCGCTTCCTGTATATGGTAAAGGTGAGAATGTCCGTGACTGGCTTTACGTTGAGGACCACGCCAGAGCAATTGACCTTATTTTCCATAAAGGGGCAATTGCTGAAACCTACAATATTGGCGGTTTCAACGAGTGGAAGAATATAGACCTCATTAAGGTAATGATAAAGACTGTAGATAGAATTCTTGGTAACCCTGAGGGCTCTTCTGAGGAACTTGTCACATATGTTACAGACCGTGCAGGGCATGATCTCCGTTATGCAATTGACTCCACCAAACTGCAGAAAGAGTTGGGTTGGGAGCCAAGTCTCCAGTTTGAGGAGGGGATAGAGAAGACAGTCCGCTGGTACCTTGAGAACCAGGAATGGATGGATAACATTACCTCCGGGGATTATGAGAAGTATTATGACGAAATGTATAAGGGACGTTGATTTTACTTTGAAAAATATTCCAGCTTTTTTGAATTTTTTATGATGTAGAATAGTTTGGTCAGTAAAAATATTTTTACTAATTTTGTTCTGCATTTGAGCAAAAGTAAGACGGGCCCAGGTGGTGAAATGGTAGACACGCTCGTTTCAGGTGCGAGTGCCGCGAGGCATGCAGGTTCGAGTCCTGTTCTGGGCACACACAACATTACCCTGCAACACATATAAAAAGTGCGTTGTGGGGAATTTTTTTATAAATACTTCAAATACAACACCTATGGCTATATTTGGAAAAGGCAAAGATCACAAATGGGAGTTTGAAAATGTAGGAGGAACTTCCAGAGTAAAAATCCGTAACGGTTTAGATATCGCATTCCTCAAATTTCTTGATCCCAAATTGTGGACTGTCCTCTCTTGCCCTGTAAAAGGGCTGGAAATTGATGAGAAGAGCCTATCCTATATAGATACTGATGGAGACGGCAAGATACGTGTCAATGACATCATCAATACAGCCAAGTGGCTATCTGATGCCGTAAATGATCCCAACATGCTCCTTAACGGTGAGGACTTTATCTATTTAAGACATTTTGATACCTCATCAGAGGTGGGTTACAAACTCTACTATGCAGGGGAGCAGATATTGAAGAACCTTGGCAAAAAGGAGCCTTCTGTTTCAATAGCGGAGATTTCAGATGTTGCAAAAGTTTTTGCACAGACAAAATTCAACGGTGACGGTATAATTACAGAAGATACAGCTGATGAAGTTGAGGAAAAAGCGGCCATAAGTGCAGCTATTGCCACACTCGGCGGTGTTAAGGACCGCAGCGGTGCAATGGGCGTGAATGAGGAACTCATTGAGAAGTTCTATGCATCCTTGGCTGCTTATGATGCATGGCAGAAGGCCGCTGTAGAGGCACCTTTTGGCGCAGATACAGATGCTGTTATTGCGGCGTATAATGCCCTTGATGCAAAAGTGAAGGATTTCTTCATGCGCAGCAAACTTGCTGCATACTCTCCGGCCAGTACAGAGAAACTTGATGTGCAGATTTCCCAGATAGAGGCTATCAGTTCCGGCAACCTTGCAGAGAAGGAGGATGAGATTGCCCAATATCCTATAGCCCGTGTGACAGGTGCTGCAGAGATAGACCTTTCACAATCGGTAAACCCTGTATGGGCGGCACAGTTCAATACGGTTGTAAAGGCTGCCCTTCCCGACAACAAAACCCTGACTGAGGCAGACTGGGCCGCTATAGCTGCAAAGTTTGCACCATATAATGCATGGAAAGGGGCAAAAGCTGGTGCCGAGGTTGAACCGTTGGGATATGATGAGATTAAGGAACTTCTTGCTGAAGACAGGAAGGAGGCCCTTTTGGACCTTGTTGTCCTGGATGAATCTCTGGCGGAACAGGCCAATAATATAGACATGGTAATCAAATTCCTCTATATATACAGAGATTTCTACAGGTTGCTCAGAAACTTCATCTCTTTTGATGATTTCTATTCAAAAGAGGTTAAGGTCCCTGCAATTTTCCAGAACGGACGCCTTATAATTGACCAGCGTGAGTGCCGTTTCTGTATGAATGTGCTGGATATGGCAAAACACAATACAGGCGCTGCAGCCAGCGGTATGTATCTCCTCTATTGCGATTGTACTTCCAAGGGAAGTGCTGCAAAATTGCAGATAGTGGCAGCTGTAACAGTAGGAGAGGTGAGGAATCTCACAGTGGGTAAAAACGCCATTTATTACGATAATAAAGGGGTTGAGTGGGATGCTGTTGTAACCAAGATAGTTGATAATCCTATAAGTATAGGTCAGGCATTCTGGAGCCCGTACCGCAGGATGGCAACAGCGGTTGAAAACCTCATTAACAAGAGTGCCGCCGAGAAGGATGCCAAGATTATGGCTGATGCTACAGCCAAGATAAATGCAGCTCCTGCAGCTATCCCTGCAGCATCAGGTGCACCTGCAGATGCAGCAAAACCTGCAGTTGCCCCTCCATTTGACATTGCCAAGTTTGCCGGTATTTTTGCTGCAATAGGTATGGCTTTTGGTATGATTGGTTCTGCATTGGTATCTTTGTTTGACGGACTTGCAGAACTTGCATGGTGGCAGCTGCTGATTACATTTGTAGCAATCCTGTTGGTAATATCAGGCCCTTCTATGGTAATGGCATGGATGAAGCTCCGCCGCAGGAATATTGCACCGCTGCTCAATGCCAACGGATGGGCAATAAATGCAGAGGCCAAGATAAGCATACCGTTTGGAAATACCCTCACAGATATGGCCAAATTCCCTGCCCTCAAACTTCCTGATCCGTACAAGAAGAAAGGGATGGGCGGCTGGAGCAAGTTTTTCCTTGTTGTGCTGATACTGGCACTTCTTGCAGGTGTTGCTGTAGGCCTTATATTTTTTGATGTAATAAATTTATAGAAAATCTGATTCCAAAATCGTGTCGCTTCTCCTGTCCGCAGGAGAAGGACGGTTTTGGAATCAAATATTATAATGTGGTATGAGTAGAGTATTATTGACAGGAGCAACTGGATATATAGGCTCCCATGTGGCAGTAGAACTTGTGAATGCCGGGTACGAAGTCATTGGGGTTGATAACTTCTCCAACTCTACTCCAAAGGTTCTTGACGGAATAGAAAAGATTATCGGGAAGAGGATTGACTTCATGGAGGTGGACTGTACAGACTGCAATGCATTTGCAAAGGTGTTTGAGCAGTTTCCCGATATAGAAGCGGCAATCCATTTTGCTGCATATAAGGCTGTTGGTGAGAGTGTTGCTGAGCCTTTGAAATACTTTAAAAATAACCTCCGTTCATTTGAGAACCTTGTAGAACTGATGGTTAACAAAGCAAAAGGGGCAAATATAGTCTTCTCGTCATCTGCAACAGTCTATGGCCAGCCGGCATTGGAAGACCTTCCCATTAAGGAGGAACTTCCTTATCAGCCTGCATCTTCACCGTATGCCCGTACAAAACAGATTGCCGAAGGGATACTCGAAGATTGTGTAAAAGCATATTCCAACTTGAACGGAATTGTTTTGAGATACTTCAACCCCATTGGAGCACACCCGTCTGCACATATAGGGGAACTTCCCAATGGAGTTCCAAACAATCTTGTCCCTTTCATTACCCAGACAGCAGCCGGTATCCGTGAATGTCTGAGTGTATTTGGGAATGACTATAATACTCCCGACGGTTCCTGTATCCGCGATTACATATATGTAGTTGACCTTGCCAAGGCCCATGTTAAGGCGGTGGACAAGATGTTGCAGGAGGGGATCCGATGGAATGTCTTCAACTTGGGTACAGGGAAAGGACTCTCGGTACTGGAACTGGTAAATGCATTCATAAAGGCAACGGGTGTAAATCTTAACTACAAGATTGCCGGCCGCCGCCCGGGGGATGTTGAGCAGTATTGGGCAGATCCTGCAAAGGCAAACAGGGAACTTGGCTGGAGTGCAGAGACACCAATAGAGGAGGTGCTCCTTTCTGCCTGGAAATGGCAGCAGACGCTGTAATTTTTCTCTTTTTGAAATTTACGATTCTAAAAAAAGAAATTTCTTCTGTGAAGGGATTTCTTTTTTCTTTTTCAGGCATCCTTTCTCCCCGGAGCAGACTACTTTTGTTCCCGAGGTGGGGGATGCAGAACCCGTTCTTTGTTTAATTTTGCTTGTATATTCATCTTCATTTATCCTATCTGTTACGGTTCTGCACTCCTTGCCATTTATTTAAAAAAGTGGTTATGGTAAAGAGATTTCTATATATGCTGGCAGTGCCCCTTTTGTTGTGCTGCTCTAATGACGGAAAGGTTCCCGGACAAGATAAGGTCTGGTTTTCGTTTGTTATGGATTGTGGTGGAATTACCAAAGCCATAGATGAGAATCTTGTGCAGGATGTCAATCTTTATATTTTCAATTCCCGTGGAGATATTCTCTCCCATACCTATTGTGCAGGGGTAGCTGAGGTTGGGGCTGACATATGGTCTGGAGAGAACTGCTCTGTATATGCAATAGCAAATGCAGGAAAAAGTATATTTGCAAATAGCTGTACGGCATTGCAGCAGCTCACATTAAGTCCTTCCACAATAGAAGATGGCTCAAAAGTCCTTATGACAGGTAGGCTTGATCCGCAGGTAATGAACGGAGGGGAAAAACTTCCAATCCCTTTGGAAAGGGGGGTGGCCAAGATTGTACTTAAGACAGATTTCTCAGGGCTCAACAATGATGTCTCAATAAATGTGGAGAAGATATCTCTTAGAAATACTCCGCTCAAGTTGTCCCCTTTTAGTGCAAGTGCCTTTTCGGATCCGAAGGCTTTTTCAGATGGAGAGAGCATTTCTGATCCTTCAGAGGAACAGCTTCAGCAAGGTATCCCCTTTTACCAATATGAGAATATGCAGGGGACTCTTTTGCCCGGCAATACAGACCAGACCAAGAAGGTATGGCCCTTGGAGAGCAATTGGGCCAAGGTGTGCAGCTATGTGGAACTTGAGGCAAAATATACCTCAGACAAGCAGGAGGGGGATATCATTTACAGATTTTACCTTGGAAGTGATATGGTCTCCAATTATGATGTGGAGAGGAACAGACAGTATAATATAAGTATTTCATTTAAGGGTGATGGAGGTGCGGATGAGACCAGTTGGAGGGTTGACAACAGCGGACTGGAGGATGTGGTTCCCCCTGAAATCTCTTTTGGGAGGAGTGAGGTTCCAATGTATGATTTGGAGGTGGCGGAACTCCCTTTTTCCAAATTGGAGGTTAGTGGCGGGGAACTGGAGGTTGTCAGTTCAGATCCTTCTGTGTTGCAGGTGCTGGAGTGGAATGGAGAGTATGTAAAGGTAATGGCTCTGGCACCCGGGGATGCAACTGTTGTGGCGAGTGTAAAAGGGGTGAGTGCCAGTTGCAATGTAAAGGTTGAGAAGTTAAGGTTAGTTCCCAGCTCGCCCTCCATCTCCCTTTTCAATCACTTTTATGAGGATATCGGGTATACAATATACCCTCCTCATGCAGCCGGTCTTGGGGTAAAGCTCTTATCTGCATCAACATCTCTTGTTGCCGCATTTGGAGGGGTGCCCAACAGGGTTATTCCCCAGTATGACAAGAACCACTCTTTTCCCGTTGAAGAGAAAGTAAAAATCTGCATAGAGGGTAGGGACGATGTAAGTGCAGAAGTCCCCGTTACTGTCAATCCTATGCTTTCACTCTCCAAAGAGGTTATTGTAAATGCCAATATGGGCAATACCGTAGCAATAAGGCCCCTCGGACTGAAAACCTCCCCAAGGGCAGAGGTGGATTATGGGTGGATTCCTGCAGATGGAGAGATATTTTACGGCACACCACCGCAAACGGTATCTTATGAAGGTGGGAACATAAAGGTGCAGGTCCCCACCAGTGCAAACGGCAGGTACAGACTCAGGGCAGCAGTTGTGGGTGATGACGGCTATGGCGCTTCCGGAGGCGCAGAAGAGGATGCTGTGGCGTATTGCGATTTGCTGGTATATGAAACAATCTATCTGGTAGGAGTGTCAAAATCAATGACAAGGGAGAGAATCAGCACCTCTCCGGATGTTTGGAAATATGAGAATGAGGTTGTTGCAAAATGGCTTTCACATCCCCAGTCACTCCTTTTCCCTGAGGGTGAAGTAGGATTCTGCATGAATTTCATATATAAAGGGGTAGAGTACTCGGATGATTATACAGAATTTTATGAAGAGTTTGAATTTGAGTTCCGGAAAGGTGAGATGTACGAGTATTCTATGGGCAACGGCTCATTTGTCTATAATGGAACAGCTCCACAAAGCTATTATCAGTATTTTTACCTAAAACCGGTATCTTCCCCATATATAGAGGGGAGTCTTCCCGATAACAAACCGTTCATCTATGTTTGTTCAAGGGATTTTGCCAACGGCTTTTCCAAAGATAATGTTCCTGACTGGAAAAAAGTATTTGAATATATTTATCCCCAGAAGTAATTGTATCATGTAAGCTTGATCAGGACAGTTCCCGTATAAAAGCAAACATCCGTTGCAGGCTCAGTTCTGCAACGGGTGTTTACTCTTTACTAACCTAAAACTATAACTACTTTATGCATTGTTCACTTATATAAACAACTTATGTGCCGTTTTGTTTGCAACGGGAGATAATTTATAGAAACTCCCTGTAATCATTGTTGTCCTTCTTCTCATTTGTGAGCACCCCCTTGGAGTTGAAATACAGATATCTCTCAGTATTTCCCTGCTCAACTTCAATAACATACACATTGTCCAGCCCGTTCCTCTGTATTACATCTGCATCCTCCACTTTCCAGGCACCGTAATTGCTGGTGGTGAATCCTGTCTGCACTGCTTTGGGGAGAACCTTGTACGGTACATCAACTACTGTCATCTTCCAGTTTGCCCCCAGATCAAACCACGCCTCAAGATTGAACAGTGTCCCTTGGGGAACATCTTCCAGAGAGAGTTCTGGTATATCGGGAATTGTTCCCTTGAACTCTGCAACACAATATTTTCCCTCAATGTCCCAATCAACCTGTACTGCCTGAGGAAATCTCTGCTCAAAGGCCTTGAGCACCTCAATGCTCACCTTTTTATCATCATTGTTGTCATTTTCACATGCGCAAATTCCAAATGAAAGCGACATGGCCAAAAGTAATAAACCCAAGAATTTCATAATAGCAAGTTTTTTGTATAATAACACTGCAACCATTGTTTTGTTTTGGGGTTACGACATAAAAAGTTATTTTTTTTATGTACCTTTGACGCAATTATGTTTGGGATATTCAAAAGGAAAAAAGACTACTTTGCACACCCTACAGCGGTGATTGACAAAGGTGCCAAAATTGCCAAGGGATGTAAGATATGGCATTTTTCCCATATTATGGAGGGTGCCACTTTAGGGGAGAGGTGCAATATCGGGCAGAATGTGGTAATTTCGCCTCAGGTTGTGCTTGGGCGCAATTGTAAGGTTCAGAATAATGTGAGTGTCTATACCGGTGTAATTTGCGGTGATGATGTATTCCTGGGGCCAAGTTGTGTATTCACCAATGTCATAAACCCGCGCAGTGCAGTAAACCGCAAGAGTGAATATCTCAGTACCCGTGTGGGTAACGGTGCTTCCATAGGGGCAAATGCCACTATAGTCTGTGGCCACAACATAGGGGAGTATGCATTCATTGGGGCCGGGGCGGTTGTGGTTGAAGATATCCCTCCATATGCACTTGTGGTTGGAAACCCTTCCCGACAAATTGGCTGGATGAGCCGTGCCGGTGCCAGATTGCAGTTTGAGGAGTGGGATACAGATGGGATGCAGATTGCCAAATGCCCTTTGTCGGGAGAAACATATCTGTTGCAGGATGGAATTGTAACAAAAATAAAATAAAACGGTTATGAAATTTTTTATTGACACTGCTAATTTGAGCCAGATTGAGAAGGCTCAAAATATGGGTATTCTTGATGGTGTAACAACCAATCCAAGCCTTATGGCAAAAGAGGGGGTAAAAGGTACAGAAGAGATCCGTGCCCACTACAAGAAAATCTGTGATATAGTTGACGGCCCTGTAAGTGCAGAAGTTTTTGCAAATGATTATGAGGGTATGATTGCAGAGGGTGAGGAGCTTGCAAAGATTGATCCTAAGATTACTGTAAAACTCCCTTGTACAGCTGATGGTATACGCGCTGTCAAATACTTCTCACAAAAGGGGATAGCAACCAACTGTACACTTGTATTCTCTGTTGGACAGGCTCTTTTGGCTGCAAAGGCCGGCGCAACATTCGTAAGCCCGTTTGTAGGCCGTTTGGATGATATCTGCGAGGATGGTATAGGTCTTGTTTCAAAGATTGTTGACATGTACCGCTATTACGGTTACGGCACTGAGGTTCTTGCAGCCTCTATCCGTCATACACAGCACATTGTAGCTTGTCTTGAGGCTGGTGCAGATGTTGCAACATGTCCGCTTTCTGCAATTGAGGGACTTTTGAAACACCCTCTTACAGATGCAGGTCTTGCAATCTTCAACAAGGCTGCTGAGGGAATGAAATAATTATTTTCTTCCCGACTGTTTTCTCCCGATAGGTTTCCTCCCGGAAGGGAGGTTGCCTGGAACAGTGGAGGCAGAGATTTCTGTAATGAACCCTCGGGGAATTCCGGTGGAGAATTTCATCTCCTTTCCGGTAACAGGATGGATGAAGTCCAATGCATAGGCGTGCAGATATAATCTGCGCGCTTTTTTGTTTTCAGCAAGGGTGGTGGTGTTCTCCCCAAAATACTTCCTGTCCCCATAAATAGGGGTCCCCATCTCCTGCATATGTACCCTTATCTGGTTTTTGCGTCCTGTTTCAAGTTCCAGTTCCATAAGGGCCTTTTTTGTACAGGGATTATACTCGCGGAGATTGTAATTTGTAATTGCCAGCTGCCCTCCGTTATCCTTGGCAGAAGAGTATACAACATAGGCACTGTTCTCCTTTAGCCAGCTGGTAATCTGCCCTCTGGAACCATCTTCATCTGTCACCCACTGCACTTTTGTCCCCGGAACCATTCCCCGGCTGCAGTTGACAACTGCCACATAACCCCTTTTTGTAACCCCCTTCTCCCAGTTCTCCTGCAGCAGATGCTTTACCTGCTCACTCTTGGCAAAAACCATAATTCCGCTGGTCTCCCTGTCGAGACGATGCACAATATACACCCTTGCTTCCCTACAATTTCTCCTGTTTCCTCTGTGTGCCCGGGAATCATTTGCATACTCATTGAGAAGAGAGTGGACTGTAACCTCATCCCTGCCGCGTGAAGTGCTTACAGAAAGCATCCCTTCCGGTTTCTCAACCACAATAAGGTGGTCATCTTCAAACAATATTTTCAGAGGCTGTTTCATTCCAGAGTGTGTTCCGTAGATGAGATGAAGAGCAGTACATCCCCTTCGTGGAGCTCAAGCTGCCCGTCAGGTACAATGTATTGCGAACCGCGCTTGATTATCATGGCCAGATGCCCTTTGGGTATATTCATTGTGGCAAGGGTATTGCCGTGTGCAAGCATCTTTTTGGTAAGCTTTATCTCGTTGAGTGATGTGCTCAATTCGTCGGGAATATGGATATCGAATGCCTTTTCCGGCTCAGGAGGAAGATCCAGATGGAGCTTCTTTGCAAACCATCCTATGCTCATACCCTGCAGGATGAGGGAGAGGAGGGTTATGAAGAATACTATGTTGAAGATAATGTTTGAACCCGGTATTTCCGCTACCACAGGGTAGGTGGCAAATATGATTGGGACAGCTCCCCGTAGTCCCACCCATGAGATGAATGTCTGGGCTTTAAACGGTATATCCTTGAACGGGGCAAGACATGTGTAAATGCTCAATGGACGGGCAACAAACATCATGAATGCACCTATCAGCAGGCCGGGAACGGCAACATCCTTGAGCTCGTGGGGGTTAACCAGCAGACCAAGGCTGAGGAACATTATTACCTGGAACAGCCATGTGAGCGAGTCCATAAAGAGGCTCATCTCCCTCTTGAGAAGTATTTTGCTGTTTCCTACAACCAGTCCTGTAACATATACGGCAAGGTATCCGTTGCCTCCAATTGAGTCTGTAACTGCAAACACTATGAATACAATGCTCAGGAGCATTACCGAGTAGAGGGCGGTATTGGAAAGTGAGATTTTGTTTATGAGCCATACAATACCTCTTCCTATGGCTACACTCAGGATTATGGCATAGCCGAACTGCTTGAGCAGATCTGCTGCAATATCCCATCCTCCAACTTCACCAGGGTTCTGTATTACCTGAATGAGTATTATTGTGAGCATATATGCCATAGGGTCATTACTACCGCTCTCAAGCTCCAGCAGAGGCTTGAGGTTATGCTTGAGCTGCATTTTCTGTGAACGGAGTATGCTGAACACTGAGGCAGAATCGGTTGAGGACATTGTGGCGGCCAGCAGGAATGAGGCCATAAGTGAAAACTCCATATTCATTCCCGAGAACATGCACAGGCAATATATGAAAGCACCTGTAAGCAAGGTGGTAAGGAGCAGGGCCAGTGTGGAGAGTATGAGCCCCGGGGTGACTATTGGCCTTATGTCTGAAATTTGTGTATCCATACCGCCTGTAAACAGGATAATGCTCAAGGCAATCATTCCTATGAACTGTGCGCTTTCAGGAGAATTGAACTGGAGCCCAAGTCCGTCTGAGCCACAGCACATTCCCACAAGAAGGAAGAGCAAGAGGGTTGGTACACCAAACCGGAAACCGGTCTTGCTCACAAGAATACTTATAAATACCAGAACTGCTCCAAGCAACAATATATTCCCACTGGTAAAAATCATTTTTGAATTCCTCTACTGCTTAAAATACAAAGATAAGCATAATATGTTGAATAATTTATTCCAAAACCCCACCGGATTCATCTTCCCGACAATTTTTGCTTAACTTTGTACAGTTATGAAAAAGAATGTGTTTCTCCTGATACTTCTGGTGTCATTGTATGCAAATGGGTTGTCTGCATTTGGAGGTTTTCAAAGCGATTCTCTCTCAACGGCGCAATTGCACAAGTTCAATGCAAAGGGACTTATTGCTCCTGCAGCACTTGTAGGGTTGGGTGCAGTTGGATCTGCCATTGATGATTTCAAGGAGTTTGATTTCGGGCTCCGTCCGGAAGATATGCATCACCATAAAGGGTTTGTGGTGGAGGATGCGCTGCAGTATGTGCCACTGGCCTCAATGTATGCTCTCAGGTTGTCGGGAGTAAAATCTCCCCACAGCTGTTTTGATGCAACTGTTCTGGCAGCAGGCTCATATTGCATCACAGGTGCCATAACCTTTGTGTTGAAGAAGGCCGTGGATGAAAGGCGCCCAAACGGAAAGGATTCTGATTCGTTCCCGAGCGGACATGCGGCAAAGGCATTTGCAGGGGCTGAGCTCCTCAGATTGGAGTATAAGGATGTTTCACCAGCTATCGGTTATGCCGGGTATGCAGTTGCTGCGGCAAGTTCACTCTTGAGGGTAAAACATTCGGAACATTGGCTTCCCGATATCCTTGCCGGTGCAGGAATAGGAATTCTTGGTACCAAGATTGCCTGGTGGGTATGTCCCCCTTTGCAGAAGATGCTGTTCGGGAAATGGATGGAGAAGAAGGGGCTTGGCTCACGGGATTTTGCATTTATGGGTGTGCCGTTCTGTAATGGTAATGTAAAGGGTGTTTCTTTGGCATTGGTGTTCTGATGCTGCACGAATATTTTTTTGCGACGTGATTTTAAAGAATTTTCTCATAGAGAAGTGTGGAACTCCACTTAATGCGGAGCTCAGGAACAGTTTGCCGGATACCTTTACCAATCCGTTCAGCTACTCTCCCCATCCGCTATGTGAGGAGGCCATGATGGAAGTATGTTCCTATTTGAATTCCAACAGTAGGATATCCGCTCTTGGGCTTCTTGGAGATGGAAAGATGTTTGGGGTGCTGATTGCAGAGTCTGCTGAAGGGGAGTTGGGATATCTGGCCGCTTATTCGGGGGTGCTGGATTATCTCAACACACCTTCTCCGCTGGATATGGAGCTTGGCATAGGCAAAGTGGAAGAACCGTTTTTTGTACCTCCTGTTTATGATCTTACTTCGCAGGAGAGCTTTTTTCCGGCCGAGGAGAGGGAGATTACCAGTCTGAATGGATATATAAGTGATCTGGTGCATGATTCTTTTGCCCAGGGGGTCAGTGACAGGATGGAGGAGATAAAAGCTGCTTATAAGGCTGAAATTGATGCACTGCAGCAGAAATATGAAGAGGGGAAGGCAAGACGTGATGCCCTGAGGAAAGCAGGTGTTGGGGGAGAGGAACTTGAGGCACTTGTCAGGGAGAGCCAGTTCCAGAAGGGGGAGATAAGGCGTGCTGCCAGAAGGATGAAGGAGGAACTTGAACCTTATGAGCGGGAGTGGAATGCCCATCTTCAGGCGCTGGAGAGTGCCCGTAGGGAGAGGCGTGAGAAGTCTGCCGCCCTACAGAAGAAGATTTTTGACCATTTTTCTTTTTTGAATGCAAGAGGTGAGGAGTGCTCACTACTGAAGATATTTGGGGATGTTGTACCACCTGCCGGTGCAGGGGAGTGTGCTGCCCCAAGATTGCTCCAATATGCATATTTGCATGGTTACAGGCCAATTGCAATGGGGGAGTTCTGGTACGGGAGCAATAAACTTGGCCGCAGGAACTGTGAGTTCTACCCTTCGTGCAAGGGAAAGTGTGGCCCAATCCTGCGGCACATGCTGCAGGGATTGAAGGTAGATTCCACCAGTTTCCACTCCTCATACGGATGTGACCCTCTTCCCGATGACTGTTCCCCCGATATTATCTATGAAGATGAATACATCCTGGCGGTAAACAAACCTGCCGGGGTGCTCTCGGTGCCTGGAAAAGATGCTGCAGAAAAGAATATGCTGCAGCTGCTGGAGGGTGCTGGTGCTTTGACAGTGGTCCACAGGCTGGATATGCATACGTCGGGAATATTGCTGTTTGCAAAAAACGGAGAGGTTTATAAAGGGCTGCAGAGGCAATTTTTGCAGAGGAAAGTTGAAAAATGCTATCTGGCGGTGCTGGATGGTGAGGTCGCACCATCACGCTCCGGATGTGGGGTAATATGGGATTGCGATGTGCCGTCTTTGCCAGGTGGCGGTCCCTTGACCTGTGGTGGTACTTTGGTTGGTGGCGATGCTTTGGCCGGCGGGGATATCTTGGCCGGTTGGGCGCATTCTTCCGGTGTGCGGGGTACAATTTCTCTCCCTTTGGCAGCAGATTATGAGAACCGTCCGCTGCAATGTGTGGACTATAAAAATGGCAAGCAGGCCTTTACCAGGTTTGAGGTTATTTCTGTTGCACGAGGCAGATCCCTTGTGAAGTTTTTCCCTGTAACAGGGCGTACCCATCAGTTGAGGGTACATTCGGCCCATCCAGATGGACTTAATATCCCAATTGAGGGAGATTTGCTTTATGGCCGCCTCTCTCAGAGGTTGATGCTCCATGCCCATACCCTCAAATTTGAACACCCTGTATTGGGCGCAATGGAACTGGTTGCTCCAATTCCTCCACAGATGCACTTATAGCACCCGTATCTGGAGTATCTGAGTTGTAGAGGTGGTAACCTTCACACTTCCGGCAATCTGGAGTCCGGGGAGGGCGATGATTTTTCCGGAAGCATCGCACAATACCATGACATTACCTTTGTGAAGGTGTTCAAATTTTATATCAGAAAGGTAATCTGTAACCTTTTTACTTCCACGCAACCCTATTGGAGAAAAGCGGTCACCAGCCTCAACAGGACGGCATTCCAGGGGCATCTGTACCTTATCTGCGTCCATATAGAGGGTAGGGCAAAGCTCTTCCGAAATATCTTTTCTGGTGCGCCATCCTTCCCTTGGAATAACAGTAGTGTCAATTTGCAGAGGCTGCACCTGGGCAACATTCAGACAGAACTTCAGCAATCCCCTCTCCTTTACTGCAATTATCTCACCGCTTCCCGACAAAAACTTCTTTGGCCCATCCTCTTCTTTGAGGGCATTGCATATATTTTCTATGATTGCAGGGGAGAATCCAAAAGGATAGGCAATCTGATATACCCAGAACTCCCATTCTGTCTCTTCCATAAGCCGTGAGAGTTCAACAATGCATGTAATCATTGAGAATTTCCCTTCCTCTGTATCAATGCAGTTGAGTCTCAGATTAAGGCCGCAGAATGAGTGGGAGAACTTGCTCTCCACAAGTTCGTGGAATTGTTCAAAAGTATGGCACAATTCATTGCACTTTTCCTCTATATGCTGCTGCAGAATATTCCCAGCCTGTTGGAAATGTCTTATGTTCCTGTTGAAGGTTGCTGTAACTGAGGGGTTTATTTTTGCCAATTGCGGGAACACATCATTACGTATGCGGTTGCGGGAGAAGTCGCTCATCAGGTTGGTGCTGTCTGTCCGGTAAGGGACCTTGAATTTTAGGGCATATTTCTCTATCTGCTGTCGGGAATAGCATAACAGCGGACGGATAATGAATTGGGGTGCACAGGATGCAGCAACACTCTCCCCAGCCGATGCAGTTCCTCCGGATACTTCCCCCTCTTGTGCAGATGCAAATTCCAGCGCAACTTTCTCCCTTATGCCGGTGATACCCTCAAAACCGCAACCGCGGGTAAGGTTGAGCAGCAGGGTCTCGGCATTGTCATTTGCATTGTGGGCAATTGCCAGGAAATTATATCCGTGCAGCTGCATAAGTTCATAGAACCATCTGTAGCGCAGTTCCCTGGCTGCCATCTCAACGGAGATTCCGTTCTGTGCAGCATACTCCTTGGTTTCAAAGCTTGTTGTATGGAGGTATATTCCGTTGTCTGAACACCACTTTACCACCATTGCAGTATCTGCATCGCTCTCTTCTCCCCGTAAATTGAAGTTTACATGTGCAACGGCAATTTCCAGATCCAACTGGCAGTGGAGGAGGGCGTCAACCATGCACATGGAGTCAACGCCGCCGCTTACAGCTGCCAGCACTTTGTCTCCATAATTCACTCCCAAATCTGAAATATGCTTCTTGAAACCGTATCTGAACATAATTTGGCTTTTTTGTGTTCACAAATTTACTATTTTTGTAGGATATCACATCCTATCTATGAAAAAACTGTTTTTACAATTTGCCTTGTTGGTTATGGCTTTCCTTATGGTGAACTGTTCCAAGGATTCATTTGTTGAACCGCCTGCAGAAGAAGATGAGGCACCTTATGTTCCTGCCCCTTATGTTGAGGGGAGGGCCGCTATAGCATATGTCACCTATTATGGGACAACGCTCCCCAATCCGGAGCTGGTGACCCATATAAACTATGCTTTTGCAGAAATTTATGTAAAGGATGGGAAGTATAACGGATTCAAACTTCAGGGAAAGGAGAGCAGATTCAACAGTGTAGTGGCTCTCAAGCTGAAGAATCCCAAACTTAAGATACTCCTCTCTTTTACAAACGGTGTCTCCAATTCCGACAATATGGCCGGAGAGGGGTTCTCTGTTCTGGCACGGAATGCTGCAATGAGGAGGGCATTTGCTGAGGATTGCCTGAGGTTCTGCAAGGAGAAGGGGATTGATGGGATAGATATAGATTGGGAATACCCCGGGTTGGGATGGAGCGGACAGGCGAGCGATGTTGCAGTTGATACAGATAACCATGTACTCCTGATGAAACAGTTGAGGGAGACACTTGGAAATGGATATCTCCTTACCTACGCAGGGTATGTTACAAACAAGAGGAGTGCAGACGGAGGTTATAAGTATATTGATATAAAGGCTCTGGATGATGTGGTTGATTATGTTAACATAATGACATACGATCTTGATTCGGGAAAGAAACCTCACAATGGATTGGAGTGTCCCTCTGCCTATTGGGATATAAGCAGAACCTATAACGCTTATATGGCTGCAGGTGTTTCTCCTTCAAAGATGGTGATTGGGATTCCGTTTTATGGCAGGGTCTCTTTCTCCTCTTCTCCAGGGGCTTTGACCTACAAGTCCATTATGGCATTGAAGGAGAGTGACGGTTACAAGGTGGATAATTGGGATTCAGGGGCCAGTGTGCCGTATGTCACCAGAAACGGGCAGAAGTACTGTTATTATGACAATGCAAGAAGTATCTCAATAAAGGCAGATTGGGCTTTGGATAGGGGATTGTATGGCCTCATGTATTGGGAGAACGACCAGGATGATTATAAGTTTACATTGAGAAAAGCTGTTTGGGACAGTGTAATGGGTTATAAATAAGATTAAAATATTTGATTATGAAAAAGTTGTCGTTATTGTTTGCAATTATGTTTTTTGCTGTTTCCCTTTGCGGACAGCAAAAGGGGAAGGAACTGGCTCTTGGTTCGCCAATGCCCCAGTTCACCCTCAGTTCTTCAGTTTATGGAAATCTTGCCTCTGCAGATTTGAAGGGGAAGGTTGTACTTATAAACATGTTTGCCACATGGTGCGGCCCTTGCCAGGGAGAATTGGCGGAGATTCAGAAGGTGCTTTGGCCAAAATACAAGGATAATCCCAATTTCTGTCTTGTGGTAATCGGCAGGGAGCATACAGATGAGCAGCTTGCCGCCTACAACAAGAAGAAAGGGTTCACCTTCCCTCTGTATCCCGATCCAAAACGTGGGGCATACTCCAAATTTGCTGACAGCACAATCCCGCGCGCCTATCTTTACAATAAGGAGGGTAAGCTTGTATACTCTTCGATAGGCTATTCACAGGAGGAGTTTGCCAAACTGCTTAAGGCTATAGAGGAGGCACTTTAATGAAGTTCATGTTTATGGGGATATTGTCTGCCTACCTTGCAGGCAATGTGTATGTGTTTGTACATTTGTGGAGGTTTCTGCACCTTCTCTCCCCATTTTTCAGGTGGTTGTGCGCACCTCTTTTCTGGTTTGCGGCAGTTTCCCTTTTTATTGCACTTTTTGCAAGGGACCTTCCTCTTCCCGACAGTTTCTTCAGGATTACCTACAATCTTGGGGCGATTTGGATGGTGTTTATCCTCTATATGACAATTGTATTGCTTGTATCAGATTTGTCGGGATTATTGTTCCCTATGATAAGAAGGTACTCAAGCTTATACTTTCCGGTGGCGCTGGCATTTGTTGCAGTGCTGCTGTTGTGGGGACATGTAAACTACCTGAATCCGAAGGTTGAGAGGGTTGCTGTTGATCTCTCTCCCCACAATGGTTCAGGGGATGGCAGACAATCTGCTGATTCTGCTGTGCCGCTGAGGATTGTTGCGGTAAGTGATCTCCATCTGGGATATGCTACAGGGAAAAAGGCTCTCGGGAAGTACGTGGAGAAGATCAATTCATTGCATCCTGATGTGGTGCTGATAGGAGGGGACCTTATTGACAATTCTGTAAAACCTGTGGCTGAGGAGAAGATGTGGGAGGAGTTGGGGCAGATAGATGCTCCTGATGGGATATTTATGGTGCCGGGAAATCATGAATATATATCGGGAATAGATTCTGTTTCTGAATTCATCTCCAGGACTCCAATTGTACTGTTGCGTGATTCTGTTGTGCGGTTGCCTGGCGGACTGGCGCTGGTTGGCAGGGATGACCGTTCCAACCGCAGACGTATGGATCTGGATGAACTGCTCAAGGGTACGGGTGATGCACCGGTGATGCTTCTGGAGCATCAGCCATACGACATTGCAACCAAAGATTCACTTGGAATTGCATTGCAGTTTTACGGACATACACATAGGGGGCAAGTATGGCCTATGAGCCTTCTGGTGGATAAAATGTATCCGCAGAGCTACGGCTACCGCAAATGGAATAATTCACATGTTATTGTTTCAAGCGGACTCTCTTTATGGGGGCCTCCGTTCAGAATTGGTACCGACAGCGATTTGTGGGTAATTGACCTTACATTATGAGCTATTTGGGTGAAATTATCTCTTTGATAGTTGCATTTTCGTGGACTGTTACGGCACTTTTTGCCGAGGTGGGGAGTAAGAGGCTTGGCTCCTTGCAGTTGAATGTGATTAGGATGCTCCTTTCCCTTGTAATGCTGGGAGGGTGCTTGTGGTGGTTTACAGGCTCTCCATATCCCCTGTATGCTGATGCGGATGCCTGGTTCTGGCTCTCCTTTTCCGGTTTTGTGGGGTATCTGTTGGGAGATTATTGCCTTTTCAATTCATACATCATCATCGGTTCCCGCTTCGGGCAGCTCTTCATGACATTGGCTCCCCCTACAGCTGCCGTTGCGGGATGGCTTATTTTGGGAGAGAAGATGCCTTTGTCCGCTGTAGCCGGAATGTTTGTTACCCTTATGGGTATTGGCATTTCTCTCTTCAATAAGGGGACAGGAGAAGGTGTACAGGGAAAAATATCGCTTAAATTGCCTCTCAAAGGGGTACTTTTGGGTATCGGAGCCGGAGTGGGGCAGGGTATAGGTCTTGTATTGAGCAAGGTTGGAATGAATTATTATGAGGCAGGTGTCCCTTCTTGTGAAGAGGAGGTGGCCATGATGCTTCCGTTTGCTTCCACTTTTATAAGGGCCGTTACCGGTGGTATCGGTTTCCTTGCAGTAATGATATTGCAGAAAAAACTGGGCACACTGGCAGTTGCCGTAAAGGACCGTAAAGGTATGAATGCCGCTTTTTGGGCCACTGCTACCGGACCGTTCCTGGGGGTATCCCTCTCCCTTATGGCTGTCCGCTACACCGAGGCAGGTATAGCCTCAACTCTAATGGCCCTCACACCAGTATTGATTTTATGGCCTGCCCACCTTATTTTTGGCCAAAAAGTTACATTCAAAGAGGTTCTTGGAGCAATAATTAGTGTAGCAGGTGTCTCTTTGTTTTTTATCTGATAATGAGTGCTTTGTAAAAAAAGACAACGTCACGGCAACTGCAAAAGGAACTTCTTGCTCCCAAGGTTGCGTATTGTGTAGAAATCTTCCGGTTGGGCTCCTGCAAGCAGCTCTTTTTCGTACAGGCGCTGTGAGTAGCGGATATAGGTTTTCCTGTTTACAAAATATTCTACAGGGGGACGCTCTCCGGCATATTTGAATCCAAGTTTTTCATAAACATGGCCGTTTCCCCATTCAGAATCTGAGTAGGTCATTACCTCAAGAGGTGTACCGGGTTCTATTCTGGTATAGCGCTCCTCTATGAATGCGTTGAGGAGTCTTCCCATTCCCCCAACAACCCTTACACCCGGAAGGGAGGCGTAACGGACCCACTCATAAGAGTCAAATATCAGTATTTCAGCATTTTCCTGCTCCTCTTTCGGGACATTCTGCAGCAGGGAACCAATCTTGCGCACCATTGGGCGCCCTTCTGAGAATGTAGCAACAGCTACAATCTCCCCTTCGTATTCCAGGGCATATCTGTAACGGCATTTTGCGCTGGAGTAGGAGTGGTGCTTGTGCAGAAATTCCCTCACCTGCTCTGCTACAGCCTGGTTTCCTCTTCCCGATATCACTTTGCACTTTCTTGCAAATATGCTCCTGAACCTCTCCAGACGGGCAAGTATCCTCTCCTGTACCATCTCCCTGGTACTCCACCAGCGGTCTTCGTAGAGATATACTTTGTCTGTGGCATCCGGAGGATTGGTGTTGCCTGTTGCATTCCCATGCTGGTAAGGATATGCTGCGGCACTGCCCTCAGGTCTACCGGTGGCTGAGGCAATCCCTGCGCCGGGCCACTCCGGTGATGGGTTTTCGGAGGCTGAGGCAATCCCTGCGCCGGGCCACTGCGGAGGTGGGTTTTCGGAGGCTGAGGCAATCCCAGCACCGGGCCACTGCGGAGATGGGTTTTCGGAGGCTGAGGCAATCCCTGCACCGGGCCACTGCGGAGGTGGAGTGCCGGCAGGGACAAGTTCTGCGGTAAACTCATAATCCGGAAACACGAACAGATTGCCGTACTCTATGAAATCTATATATGAAGAGTCCAGAAAACTCCTGAAACTGCTTTTGAATGTGCTGTCCATAACCCAAAATTAGAAAATAAAACTCAAATGTTAACTTTTAAACAAATAAATTTGCAGTTTGTCAAATTATGGCTATATTTGCAGTCCCAAAACGGGATGATTCGTTAGCTCAGCAGGTAGAGCACAACACTTTTAATGTTGGGGTCCTGGGTTCGAGCCCCAGACGGATCACAAAAGAGGCTTCTGGAAACAGGAGCCTCTTTTGTTTGTGTATCTTGCGGAGAAGGGGTGCCTGAAGTGGTATTTGTCACAGAATGCGGGGATTTCGTGATAACTTGGGTGCCGGGAGTGGCATTTGTCACAGAATGCGGGGATTCCGTGACAACTGAGGTGCCTGGAGTGGCATTTGTCACAGGGGAAGGGGATTCCGTGACAACTGCGGTGCCCGGTGCAGCCGCCTGTCCACGGAGAGGGTGCCTGGTGTGGATGTGCGGTGCCAGGAGGTGACATTTGTCCACGGAGAGGGGTGTTTTTGTGGACGCAGAAAAGAAATGCAATCGCCTGTCCACGGAAAGGGTGCCTGGCGTGGACGTACGGTGCCTGGAGGTGACTTTTGTCCACGGACGGGGGTATTTTTGTGGATGCACGGTGCCCGGAGGGACAAATGTTATTTCAGGGTGATTGTCTCTCCAGGTTTCACTTCGCCACTTATTATCTTTTCGGCCAGAGGGTCTTCTATGTAGCGCTGGATGGCACGTTTGAGCGGGCGTGCACCATATTGCGGGTCAAATCCTGCGTCGGCTACAAATTTTTTCATTTTCTTGCTCAGTTTGAGGGTAAATCCGGCCTGTGAAACCCTCTCGTACAAATCTTTGAGCTCAATATCAATAATCCTCTCAATATCCTCACGGGTGAGAGGGTTAAAGAGTATCTGTTCATCAAGCCTGTTAAGGAATTCAGGTGTGAAGGCTTTTTTAATCGCCTTCTCAATAATCATCCTGCTGTTTGCTGCTGTGTCCCTTTTTGTTGCATTTGAGAAGCCAAGTCCCTTTCCAAAATCTTTCAGTTCTTTGGTTCCTATGTTTGAGGTGAGGATAAGCACTGTGTTCCGGAAATCTATATGACGGCCGTTGCTGTCGGTAAGACGCCCTTCGTCAAGAACCTGCAGCAGCAGGTTGAAGATGTCGGGATGAGCCTTCTCTATCTCATCCAGCAGCACTACTGAGTACGGTTTGCGGCGTACCCTTTCGCTGAGCTGCCCCCCTTCGTTGTATCCTACATAGCCCGGAGGGGCACCTATCAGCCTGCTTACAGCATGTTTCTCCATATACTCGCTCATGTCTATGCGGATGATGCTGTCGGGAGAATCAAACATGTATTGTGCAAGGACTTTTGCAAGTTGTGTCTTTCCTACGCCTGTAGGGCCCAGGAAGAGGAATGTCCCTATTGGCTTGTTGGGATCTTTCAATCCGGCCCTGTTGCGCTGGATGGCTCTGGTTACCGTATCAACAGCCTCATCCTGCCCAATTATCCTCTCCTTGAGCGTTGCCCCCATAGCTGCAAGCTTGTTCCCCTCACTTTGGGCAATTTTGCTTACCGGAATATTGGTTGCCATGCTCAATACTGCAGCCACATCCTCTGCGGTTACACGTGCTGGGGTGGCATTCTGTTTCTTCTGCCATTTTGTCCTCTCCTCATCCAGCTCTGCCCGTTTGCGCTTCTCAATGTCGCGGTACATGGCTGCCTTCTCAAAATCAGACTCTGCTACCGCATCCTGTTTCTCTGCAACAATTATCTCAATGGCCTTCTCCAGTGTCTGGATCTTCTTGGAAACCTTAATGTTCTTCAGGTGTACACGGCTTCCTGCCTCATCCATTATGTCAATGGCTTTATCGGGAAGGCAGCGGTCTGTTATATACCTTTGGCTCAGTGAGATGCATGCTTTTATAGCCTCATCTGAGTAAACCACGTTATGGTGTCTCTGGTATCTCTCCTTTATGTTCTGGAGGATGTCAAGTGTCTGCTCGAAATTGGTTGCCTCCACAATCACCTTCTGGAAACGGCGCTCCAGGGCTCCATCCTTCTCTATGAACTGGCGGAATTCATCCAGTGTGGTGGCTCCAATGCACTGGATCTCCCCTCGTGCAAGGGCCGGTTTCAGCATGTTTGCGGCATCCAGCGACCCTGCGGCACCACCTGCCCCCACAAGGGTATGCATTTCATCAATGAACAGGATTATATTGGGGTTTTTGCCCAGTTCATTGAGTATGGCCTTCATCCTCTCCTCAAACTGGCCGCGGTATTTGGTACCTGCTACAATTGAGCCTATATCCAGTGAGACAACTCTCTTGTCGAGCAGTACCCTTGAGACATCCTTTCGGGCAATCCGGATTGCCAACCCCTCTGCAATGGCAGATTTTCCCACACCAGGCTCTCCAATGAGTACAGGATTGTTCTTTTTTCTCCTTCCAAGAATCTGGGCAAGCCTTTCAATCTCCTTTTCCCTCCCGACAACAGGATCCAGTTTGTCTTCCAGGGCAGCTTTTGTAAGGTCATAACCGAAACTGTCCAGTACAGGAGTCTTTCCGCTTTGTGTCCCTTTCTTCATCCCGATTTTTATAGTGTGGGTCTCCTTCTTTTCCTCTTTTTGCTGCTCCTCACTCCCCCTTTCAAGTATCTCCCCTTCGCCGTCATTCTCCTCCTGCATCCCAGGTGATTCAGACTCGGGATCTGCAGATGTTTCATCCTCCAGGATATTGCCTGAAGCGAACAGTGCCCTCATTTTGCTGTAGGTTATGTCCAGCTGCTCCAGCCACTTTACTGCATTGCCGTCCTGTGCCCTGAGGATTGCCAGCATAAGATGGCTGGAATCAGGCTTGATTACATGAAGCGAGCGTGCTTCCAGAAACATTATTTTAAGGGCGTTCTCGCTTGCTTTGGAGAGTGAGAGCATGTTCTCCTTTTCAATGGGTACAGGCTCCTTGGCCATCACAGCCTCCTCAATGTGGGCCTTCAGTTGTGATATGTTGGCTCCAAGCGAAACAAGTGCCTCAACGGTAATGTTTACGTTATGTCTCAATATGCCCAGTATAAGATGGTCCGTAGAGATTATGTAGTTGCCCAATCTCATCGCCTCCTCTTTGGCGTAGGCAAGTATGTCGTTCAGTTCGTTGCTCAGTTGTAATTGCATCTCTCGTTATCTCCCTTAATTTTTCCGCTAAAATAACTAAAAATTGTTTGGTGTGGCTTTATTTAATCAAAAATAATGCGTAATTTTGTATGTTAAATTAACAAATAAATATGGAAATAGAAGAAACACAAGGAAGGATACATCAGATCAACATTGAGGATCAGATGAAGAGTGCGTATATAGACTACTCAATGTCTGTGATTGTATCCCGAGCACTTCCGGATGTAAGGGACGGTCTCAAGCCTGTTCACAGAAGGGTTCTTTTTGGTATGAGCGAGCTGGGTCTTACATCGGGAGGACAATTCAAGAAATCTGCCCGTATTGTGGGAGAGGTTTTGGGTAAATACCATCCTCACGGAGACTCAAGTGTTTATGATGCAATGGTAAGGTTGGCCCAGAACTGGAGCATGAGGTACATGCTTGTGCAGGGACAGGGTAACTTTGGTTCCATAGACGGTGACTCTGCTGCTGCAATGCGATATACCGAGGCAAGGTTCAATGCTATGGCGGAGGAGGTCCTTCTGGATCTTGACAAGAATACAGTTGATTTCAGGAATAACTTTGACGATACTCTTCAGGAGCCTGTTGTGCTCCCTGCAAAAGCTCCGCTTCTGCTGTTGAACGGTGCTTCAGGTATTGCGGTAGGTATGGCTACAAATATGGCTCCACACAACCTCAATGAGATATGTGATGCCATTATAGCTTATATCAACAATAATGACATCACTACAGATGAGCTCATGGAGCATGTGAAAGGACCTGATTTTCCTACTGGCGGTATCATTCAGGGATTCCAGGGTATCAGGGATGCTTTTGATACAGGAAGAGGCAGGATTGTAGTGAGGGCCAAGACTGACATTGAAGTGAGTGAGAGCGGCCGTGAGACAATTGTGGTAACTGAGATTCCTTATATGGTGAACAAGAGGGAGCTTATTGAGAAGATTGCAGAACTTGTCGAGGATAAAAAGATTGAGGGTGTATCTTATGTGAATGATGAGAGCGACCGTACAGGTATGCGTATTGTCATAAAGCTTAAGATGGGTGCAGTTGCAAATGTGGTGCTCAATACACTGTTCAAATATACAGCTCTCCAGAGCAGTTTCTCAGTAAACAACATTGCCCTTGTGGACGGCAGGCCAAGATTGCTCAATCTCAAGCAGCTTATCAAATATTATGTACGCCACCGTCATGATGTAGTGGTGCGCAGGGCCCAGTTTGAATTGAACAAGGCTGAAACAAGGGCCCATATCCTGGAAGGATTGCTCAAGGCTCTTGATGTTATGGATGAGGTGATTGCAATCATCAGGAGTTCCAAGACTGTGGATGATGCCAAACAGGGCCTTGTAGAGAGGTTCCAGTTTACAGATGTGCAGGCATCTGCAATAGTTGAGATGAGGCTCCGTCAGCTTACAGGTCTTGAAAGGGAGAAACTCCAGAATGAGTATGATGAGCTTATGAAGCTGATCAATCATCTGAAGGAGGTTTTGGCAAGTATAGATTTACAGATGGGCATCATCAAGGATGAGCTTGTTGCCCTCAAGGCAAAATTCGGTGATGAGAGGAGGACTGCAATAGTCCCTTCTGCAGATGAATTCAATCCGGAGGACTTTTATCCCGACGAGGATGTTGTAATTACAATTTCACATCTGGGCTACATCAAGAGAACTCCTCTCAACGAGTACCGTCTCCAGAACAGGGGCGGTGTAGGAGCAAAGGGAAGCACAACCCGTGAGGAGGATTTCATAGAGCACATTTATGTTGCCAACATGCACAGTACAATGATGTTCTTCACCCAGAAGGGAAGATGTTTCTGGCTCAAGGTATATGATGTTCCTGAGGGGACCAAGACATCCAAGGGGCGTGCAATACAGAATGTGATAAACATTGAGCAGGATGACAAGGTTTGTGCATATCTGAATGTCCCTACCCTTAACGATGAGGAGTACATCAACAACAACTATATAGTTCTTGGAACCAAGAGGGGTACAATAAAGAAGACCTCGCTTGAGGCATATTCAAGACCTAGGGTGAACGGCGTAAATGCCATTACTGTAAGGGAAGGTGACGAACTCATTGAGGCAATGCTCACCAACGGAAACAATGAGATTCTCATTGCAGGACGGGACGGCAAGTGTGTAAGGTTCAACGAGCAGGATGCAAGAGCTATTGGCAGAACAAGTTCCGGAGTGCGTGGAATCACTATTGAGGATGATGATGAAGTGGTTGGTATGATTTGTGTAGATGCAGATACAGCAGTTGCTGAAAACCGTACAATCCTTGTGGTGAGTGAGAACGGATTTGGCAAGAAATCGGAGTTGGAAGACTACAGACTAACAAATAGAGGTGGAAAGGGTGTAAAAACTTTGAATATTACAGAAAAAACCGGTAAACTTGTAGCTTTAAAATCTGTGACCGAGGAGAATGACCTGATGATTATCAACAAATCCGGCATAACAATACGTGTTGCTGTATCTGATATAAGGGTTGCAGGACGAGCCACACAAGGTGTGAAACTGATAAACCTAAGGGAAGGTGACAGTATCGCAGCCGTTTGTGTTGTAAATAAAAGTGAAGACAAACCTGTAGAGATACCGGAAGAATAATTTATTAATATTTTAATTTATACGAGATGAAAAAATTATTGATTTTAGCTGTTGCATTGATGACCCTTGCAACACAGGTAAACGCTCAGAGCAAAGTTGTAAGTGATGCCGTAAAAGCTATGATGAAAGCAAAAGCTGATTCTGAGAATCCTAAAAAGGCTGCAGCTTCTGCAACATGGGTAAAATTGGCAAATGCTTACATTGCATGCTATGATGCACCTGCTGACGGTTTGCTGCCAGGTTCTCCTAAAATGCAGACAGACCTTATCCTTAAGGGTCAGCCGGCTCTTTCAACTGAGCAGGTAGAGAAGGGCGGTGAGCTTCTAACTGCTGTAACTTATGTGGACAAAGTCCTTTATTATAATGAGGGCGGTTCCCTTATGGCTTGGACTGTAACAAAACCTGCCGTTGAGAATGCATTGGCTCTTGCAGTTGAGGCTTTGACAAAAGCCAGCGAACTTGATACCAAAGGTGCTCAGGGCAAAGCTATCACTGATGCTTTGAATGCTATCAAGAACAAATATTTTGATGGTGCAATGTTTGACAATACTCTTGGCAACTATGCTTCTGCATCAATTGGCTTTGAGAATGCAATGAATGTTGCTGCTCATCCTGTTCTTGGCATGGTTGATTCAACATTGGCTTACTACACAGGTGTAACAGCTACCATGGCTGCAGACAACCAGAGAGCAATCAAATTCTACGAGTACTGCCAGTCAATCAACTTTGAGCAGAACGGTGAGGTTCCTGCAGCTTTGGCTGATGCTTACAAACAGACAGGTGACACAGTTAAATGTAAAGAGGTTCTTACTGCAGGTTTTGCCAAGTTCCCTACTAACCAGTCAATTCTTGTAGCTCTTATCAATGTTTACAGGGAGTCTAATGAGGATCCTGCCAAAGTTCTTGAGATTTTGAAAGTTGCTCAGCAGAATGAGCCATCAAACGCCAGCCTTGTATATGCTGAGGCAGATGTATACAAACAGCTTGGTGACCTTGAGAAAGCAATTGCAACATTCAAGAAATCAGGTGAGATTGATCCTAACTATGTTTACGCTCCATATTCTGAGGGTGCCACTTACTATGACTTGGCTGTAGCTATCCAGGCTAAAGCTCAGGAAGAATTGGATGATGCCAAATATATGGCTCTATTGGAGCAGATGGAGAAAGCATTACAGGATGCAATTGCTCCATTTGAGAGGGCATTTGAGGCTGCTGCTGACAAACCTGAGTACAAAGACCTTAAATTTGCTTGCGCAGAGTACTTGAAGAACATCTATTTCCGTTTCCGTGACAAAGATGAGCAGAGCAAAGCAAACTATGACAAGTACAACCAGTATGTAGAGGATAACAAATAAATTACAATTTATACAGATAGGAAGGGCAACACAACGGTGTTGCCCTTTTTTTTATATCTTTGTGACGATATATTTATTATAATGGCAATAAAGAAGAAAATATCACTCGGTTTTGTTGTTATTGGAACTATTTTGCTGGTATCCAGTGCAATTTCAATTTATGAGTTTATAAGGATGCGTAATACGGTTTCCAATCTCATTATTGATAACATTTCAGCCATCAATACTTCAAGGCTGATGCTTGAGGTTTGTGATGAGTACAACTTTAATCTGCTGAAAGGATTGGGGGATGAAAGTGGAGATTTAAACATCAAATCCAAGGATGATACCCGTTTCCGTGATTACCTCAATGAAGTCAGGGACAAGTATACAACAGAAGCAGAGCGTCAGTATGCAGATTCGGTCAGGTATGCCTATTCAACATATATAATTGTGATGAATGATGCCCAAAAAGTGTGGCATGAGGAGTATTCATCCCGCAGGAATTGGTATTTTAACAGGTTGTATCCCATATATATGCAGTTGAGGGGATATCTCCAGAGCCTTACCCATACAAGCCAGCTGGCTCTTGCAGACAATTCAAAAATAATGTCCGATAGTTTCTACCGCAGCATCATGCCAGGTGTTGTTGCTGTAGTTGTGGGTATTGTCCTTGTATTTCTTTTCAATTATTTCATAAACAAGTATTTTATCACTCCATTCCATAAAATGGCAGAGGGAGTTAATGACTACATAAACAGAAGAAGAAGTTATACGCTCGTAATTGACGGAGATGAGGAACTGGAAGAGTTCAGTGAGAATATAAAGGAGCTTGTTGAGACCAACAAGAAGCTCACAAAAAAATAGGTAAAGATGAATATAAGTGTAGTTTCAAGAAATATAGGCATTGCACTCCTTTTCAACGCTCTTTTCATGTTTTTGAGCGCTGCGGTTTCAGTTGTCTATGACTTTGATTCTGCATTTTCCCCACTTCTGCTAAGTGCTGTAATCACATTTACAACAGGCCTTTTTCCACTTATTTTTGTAAGAAAGCATGAGGAGATACACATTAAGGAGGGGTTTACCATAATTGTGCTTTCCTGGATTCTCTCGTGTATTTTTGGAATGTTGCCCTATGTGCTTTGGGGAGGGGAGTTCACCCTTATAAATGCCTGGTTTGAGAGTGTGTCGGGTTATACCACTACCGGTGGTACAATTCTGCAGGATATTGAGGCACTGCCAAAGAGCCTCCTTTTCTGGAGGTCTTCCACCCACTTTATTGGAGGTATTGGTGTTGTAGTGTTTATGTTGCTCATTCTCCCTATGGTGAGTACTTTTAAGATGAGGCTCAGTAAATTGGAGATGACTTCTCTTTCTAAGGAGAATTACCGTCTTAGGACAAAGGAGGCTATAAGGGTTATTTCTACTGTGTTTGTGGGGCTTACAATTGCATCTGCAATGGCTTTTATGTTTGCCGGAATGGGTCCGTTTGATGCTGTGAATCATGCTTTCAGTGTTGTTTCTACCGGAGGGTTCAGTACAAAGAATGCATCTATTGGGGCTTTTGATTCGTTTCCTATTGAGTTGGTGGCTGTTGTGTTCATGATTTTGGGGGGTATGCATTTTGGCCTTATTTATAATACGTTTTCGGATAGGTCTGCCAAGTTGTTCAGGTCACCTGTTACCAAACTTTATTTAGGGACTATTGTTGTGGTTTCTGTTATTATTTCGGCTGATCTTTTTATTCACGGAGCCGGTACGGGTTTCTGGAGAACAGTGTGGAACAGTGTGTTTAATGTTGTTTCGTATATTTCCACTACAGGTTTTGCTACGGTAGACTGCTCTGTGTGGCCACCTCTTTCTATACTTATGCTTATGTTCCTTTCTGTGCAGTGTGCCTGCTCGGGTTCTACGTCGGGAGGATTGAAGACTGACAGGATTCTCATTTTCTGGAAGAGTCTTAGGGTACAGTTGCGCAAGCAGATGCATCCAAGTGCGGTTATCCCTATAAGAGTGGGTACAAGTATTGTTGATACCCAGATGGTTGCTGCAGTTAATCTGTATATTGTGGTTTATTTCCTTTTTATGTTTGTGGGGGCGGCTTTGTTGTGTATGATGGGGGTTGATTTTATGGATGCTTTTTCTGCTTCTGTCGCAAGTTTGGGTAATGTGGGTCCCGGGTTCGGTTCTGTAGGGTCGCTTGAGAATTTCTCACAAATTCCTTTTATGGGCAAGTTCATTCTTGCGGCGCAGATGCTTTTTGGCCGTCTTGAGATATATTCACTTATAATAATGTTCTCTATCTGGAAATGGCGTTAGAGGAGTATTACACACAGATTTTCATAAAGCAGTTGGGAATGGAGCCAACAAAAGGGCAGAGGGAGCTTTTTGAAAAATTGGGTAAATTTCTTGTCCTTCCTCCCGACGAATTTCCTCTTCTTGTGGTGAGGGGTTATGCCGGTACTGGAAAGACAACTGCAATTTCCACTTTCATAAAGGTTCTTAAGGAATTCAAGAAGAAATGTGTGCTTCTTGCTCCTACCGGTAGGGCGGCCAAGGTGCTGTCCAATTATTCAGGAGTGCAGGCGAAGACAATCCACAAGCAGATATACAGGCAGAAGTCACTTTCAGACAAGGAGGCCCGGTTTGCGATAGACTTCAACAAGAGCAAGGATACAGTCTATATTGTTGATGAGGCATCTCTTATTACTATTGGAACAGGTATGGAAGGGCCAATTTTTGGAAGCGGTGACCTGTTGGACGACCTTATTTCCTACATCAGACAGAACACCGGCAACAAGCTTATCCTTATGGGAGATTCGGCCCAGTTGCCTCCGATTGGCCTTGAGGAGAGCCCTGCCCTGGATTTTGATTATGTTTCGCAATATTCCCATTGCTCTGAAACGGTAACCCTTAAAGATGTTGTAAGACAGGCCGGAGAGAGTGGAATCCTCTATAATGCAACTTTGCTCCGCGGGGAGATTGAAAAAGGAGATATGGATGCCCCTCGGTTCAGGTGTGGAGGGTTTGATGATTTCAAAAGGATATCGGGAGGAGAGCTGATAGAGGAATTGGACAGAGCAATCTCAAAATATGGATTGGATGAGGTTGTGGTGCTGTGCCGCTCCAATATGAGGGCAAACCGGTACAATATGGGCATAAGGCAGACTGTCCTGTTTATGGAGGAACAGCTCACCAGAGGGGACAAACTTATGATTGTGAAGAACTGCTACCAGTTTCTGGAGAATGTCCCTGATCTGGATTTTATTGCAAACGGAGATGTCGCCGAGCTTGTGAAGATTGGGGATTATGAGGAACGGTACGGGCTACATTTTGCACAGGCTACTCTCAGATTCCCTGATTATAACAATGTTGAGATAGATGCGAAGATAATCCTGGATACCCTCACATCAGTTTCTCCTGCCCTTGATAGAGAGCAACAGAAGGCTTTGTTTGATGGGGTTTATGCTGATTACGAAGATGTTACTGTAAGGAAGAAGAGGATGGAGAAGGTTAGGGAGGACAAATATTACAATGCTCTGCAGATTAAATATGCGGCTGCCATAACCGGACACAAGTCTCAGGGTGGACAGTGGAAATGTGTTTTTGTAGATAATAACCTGTGGAAGGATGAGATATCTTTGGATGACAAGAAATGGCTCTATACGGCAATGACCAGGGCAGTTGAGAAGGTGTATCTTGTGAATTTCAATGACAAGTATTTTGAATGATTCCAAAAAGTTGGTAACTTTATTTTTTGAGACAATTTTTATTACTATGAAGCTATACAGATTTTTATTTGCAGTTGCTTTGGTGTTTTCATGCGCTGCCGCCTCTTATGCTCAGGAGGTTGAAAGGAAGAGACTTACCCCGGAAGAGATTGTCGGGAGGCTCCCACAAGGTATTGTAAACCAACTTCCTATGGTTACCGGATGGAAAGATGCCAAAACCGTTAACCTTGCCCAGAGAGAGGGGAGAGGGTACAGTATGTATGAGTACAATATTAAAACAGGTGAAAAGGTTGCAGTGGAGAATGCTCCAAAGGAGATGAATCCGGCACCTGAGGCAATGGAGAAATTCAGGAAACTCCCTTTGGCAAAAGAGGTAAAGAATCCTACTCTTTCTCCCGACGGAATTAAGGTTGCCTTCACCGACAAGGATAACAATTTGTGTGTGTGGAACTCTTTAGATGGTAAAGTTGCAAAACTTACCTCCGATGGTACCAATGTCATTATGAACGGATATGCCTCATGGGTTTATTATGAGGAGATTCTTGGCAGGCCTTCGAGGTACAGGGCCTTCTGGTGGAGCCCAGACAGCAGGACCATAGCATTCTACAAGTTTGATGACAGTGAGATTTCCATGTTCCCAATCTATGATTCCCGAGGCAAGCACGGTTTCATTACCGAGACCCGTTATCCTAAAGCAGGAGACAAGAATCCTGAGGTTAAGATAGCCTTTGTGAATGTGGAGGATGGGGCAACAGTATGGGCAGATTTTGACCACACTTTGGACCAGTATTTCGGTATTCCGTTCTGGAATGCAGACGGAAGCCGTTTCATTATCCCTTGGATGCCAAGGGAGCAGAACAATCTGGTGCTCTATACTGTAAATCCTGCAGACGGCTCAAAAGAGTCTATCTATAACGAGAACCAGAAGACCTGGATAGACTGGATGGAGGATATGCAGTTTGTTGAGGACGGATTCTTTATGGTTAGGGATTTTGAGATGTGGGAGCAGATTTATTTCCAGTCGTTTGACGGGAAACGCCTTGAGAAGATTACCGACGGCAAGAACTGGGGTATCCGTTTTGTAAAGGTTGATATGAAGGAGGGCTCCATCTACTTCACTGCCCGCAGGGAGGTTTCTACAAGGAACGACTTCTATAAAGTTGACCTCAAGACAAAGAAGATTACAAGACTCTCTTTTGGTGATTATAATTTTGTGGGTGTACGCATTGCTCCCGACAACAGATATTATGTTGCACAGTATTCAAATTCAACCACCCCAACCAAATTGGCAGTTGTTGATGTAAAGAGTGCTGCAAAAGCCTCTTCAGCCAAAGTTGCCCCTAAGGTTGCTTTTGAAAAATCATCGGGAGTAAAGGTGATTGCCGACAGCAAAGGTGAGAAGTTTGACCAGTACAAACTTGCAATTCCTCAGATGTTGTCCATTACTGTTGACGGCTATGTGCTTCCTGCTCAGGTGATTTGGCCGGTTGACCTTGACCCTTCCAAGAAATACCCTGTACTTGTGAGCATGTATGGAGGTCCTAATGCCGGTACTGTTATGGATACCTGGAAAGGTATTGGAGAAAACAACCAGTGGTGGGCGAATGAAGGTGTGATACAGATTTCAATTGACCACAGGGCCAGCGGACACTGCGGTAAGGAGGGATTGAATTATCTTCACAGAAATCTGTTGAACATTGAGTTGAAAGACTACATTGAGTGGATAAAATATCTCCGTGCCGAGTTCCCGTTTGTAAATGCAGACAAGGTTGGCATTACAGGTTTCTCTTACGGCGGCAGCATGACCACATTGGCTTGTACCGAGGGTAGTGATTACTTCAAATACGGTATTGCGGGTGGCGGTGTGTATGATTATCAGCTTTATGATACACATTATACTGAGCGTTATATGGACCGTCCACAAGATAACCCCGACGGTTATGCCAATACCGTTCTTGGTAACAGGATTTCAAAATACAAGGGTGACAAGACCAACTACCTTAAGATTACCCACGGTACTTCAGATGACAATGTGCACATGCAGAATACCATGCACTTGATAAATGCAATGCAGGATGCGGGCAAACAGTTTGACCTTATGATGTACCCGGGTGAATTCCACGGCTACAGGGGCAAAAAATCTGTACATTCCAAAGCCGGCGACTATATCTTCTGGTACAGGCATCTGCTGGAAAAGGAGGCTCCTGCAATTTTGCTGCGTTAAAGTGATGCGGATATTTTGTACAATAGCTCTTATAGGAGTATAAATAAGTGCTTGGAGATTGTACATTAGTTAAGAAATAGAAGGTAATTCATCTTTAAAACTGAATCCCTCCCAAATCTGTTATTTGGGCCCCTCCCGTTCACGAGACCACGGGCGGTCACGGTTTTAAAGATGGATTTCCTTCTATTTTATCTTATCCTATTGCTGATGTTACTCTTGGACACCCTCTTTTATTGGAATGTTGTTCAGTGAGTGGGATTGGTTACTATAAGTACCTTGTCTCCGTTGTGGAGTGTGGTGGCAAAAATATGCCTCTCTCCTCCATCCTTTATGCCTGAGAGTTTTTTGAGGGCATTGGTGTCCAGCGGAAAATTTCTGGCCGTAATATCAGCCTTAGGGAACCTCTTGGCAAGTTCCTTGAGGCTTTTCTTATTGAACTGAATTACCTCTTCCACCCTGTAGGCTTTCCCGGGAAACTCATTTATCTGCTCTTGTGAAGTGTACAGATGGGTACTTACCGCCAGTTTTTCACAATTGTACCTCTGGCTTGCCAAATTGAACGCCCCCGCCTTCAACCACCCCTTGCCAAGTTCATAAAGATATGACTTTACTTGGCTGGTGTAGGTGGCAACACCTTTCTCTGTTACGTTGTCTTTTTGTACAATTAATTCAAAATCAGATACTTCTAAATTTGATTTTATTGCACATTCAGATTTATTGTTTTGTATTTTATTGATATTCAGCTTATTGTACAAAAAGACAACGTTAATATCAGGTGCCTTTTTATTGTTTCTGTTGAGGAGGAAGAGGAGTTCTTTACACTCGTTGTCAACGGTTACAATATAAACGGCTGAGGCATTAGGCAAAAGTTTGAGGTTCAGGGAGATGTCTGCCATAGGGGAGACTTTTACAAGGATAAGGGGGCTCACTTCAAACATCTTTTCCTGAAGGTCCACCACATTGGGCTCGTAATCCTGAAGGAGTATGGCTTTCTTTCCGTCTGCCAGTCGGCGGGCTGGGTCAATATACAGCAGATCAATACCTTGCCCCTTAAGTTCCTCCAGGGCTGCACATCCGTCTGCGGTAATGTCGCGGTTGGAGACAATAATGTTTTCCGCACCCAATTGCCCGAAATTGTATGCAGTAGCCTCACACAATTCTGTATTGCGCTCAAAATAGTAATGTTTTTCGGCAATTCTGGAGATAAAGAAGGAATCTATCCCCATACCGCCGGTAAGATCAGCAGTAATGATTCCTCTTGCTCTTCCCGACAAATTCTGCTTTCCGTCCACAAAAGCACCCCTGTTTGTGGATGTGCTGCTGGAAATGTCTGTTCCGTCCACAAATGCGCCCCCGTTTGTGGATGTGCTGCTGGAAATGTTTGTTTCGTCCACAAATGCACCCCCGTTTGTGGATGTGCTGCCGGAAATATCTGTTTTGTCCACAAAAGTGCCCCCGTTTGTGGATGTGCTGCTGGTGGATGGACGGAGATGCTCCAGGATGAGTTGTTGTTTGAATAGGGCGGTGGCCTGTGAACTTCCTTGCTCCACGGATACTGAGAACGGGTAAACCAGCGAAGGGGATGAGTGCCAGAGGGGGGCTTTGATCTTCATTTTCTTACGCGCCTCAATGCATTTGACACACAATGGCACATTTATTCCGGCAGGGTGGCGGCCCAGCAACAGGCGGGAGGTTTCTGCCCCATCATTTTCCAAGATGTACTGTATTTCTTCCGGTTTCAGCATTATTTTCAATTTATATCATCATGTTCTGTGGCCGTACTTTGTTGTTCAAATGTTATGGCCGTACTTTGTTGTTCAAATGTTATGGCCGTACTTTCTTGCTCAATTGTTATGGCCGTACTTTGTTGTTCAAATGTTATGGCCGTACTTTCTTGCTCAATTGTTATGGCCGTACTTTGTTGCTCAAATGTTATGGCCGTAATATTATACCTGCAATTTATACCCAAATACCGTTCTGCGGGGTAATGGTATCCGTCATATTATTTTTTTGCTGCTGTTGGTGGTAAAGTTCCTGGTAAGTTTGTTGAATCTGTACAGGAACAGTATTGCGGCCAACATGAGTCCCAGCAGCAGTCCCAGCCATACACCTACTGGGCCAAGGCCTATCATAGTCCCTGCAATGTATGCGAATGGAACACCTACTGAATAGTATGAGAAAATAGATGTAATAAGGGGCCATTTTACGTCGGCAAGGGCCCTCAGGGATGCCAGGGCTGAGAGTTGCACAGCATCAAACAGCTGGAAGGCTGCGGCAACGTACAGTAGTTTGGCTGCAATCTCCGCCACTTGCGGGTCTTGAGTGAAAATATATGGAATTACATCATTGAAGATTATGAATGATATGCCGGCCAGGGCCATAAGTGCTATGCTTATATGTGATGCCGCAAAACCTGCCTTGCGGGCATCTGCAAATCTCCCTTCTCCGTATTGGTGTGAAACCCTGATTGTTGCGGCTACTCCTACACCTTGGGCCACCATAAACGAGAAGGTGATTATAGTCTGTGAAGCCTGGTGTGCTGCCATTGCAATCTCTCCGAACCACCCGGCCATAATGCCGGCGATGCTGAAGGTGGTAACCTCAACCAATCCCTGGAAAGATATCGGGAAGGAAGTTTTCATAATCTCCTTGAACTGTTTGAGTTTCAGTGCCCTGAATTTTATGTCAGCGAGGTATCTCTGATATAGTTTTCCCGACAGCAATATTGTAATTCCAATCCCCATCATTACGCATCTGCTGATGAAAGTTGCCCAGGCTGCACCAGCAACCCCCATTGGCTGTATGCCAAGGTGCCCGAAGATAAGAACCCAGTTGAGGAATATGTTGAGGATATTGCAGAATACCGTAATGTACATTGTGTATTTGGTGTTGCCTACCCCTTCAGTCAGTGCCCTTATTACATAAAATATTACAAAGGGGGCAAGGGAATAGACCATTATTGTGTAATACTCTCGGGCATAACCAAGAATTTTAGGATCCTGTCCCATGTGGTCCATCAAAGGTACAACAGCCATCATTATGGCCATTACAGCCAAGCACATTATTGTGTCGAGCAACAGCCCGTTTGTAAAGTATTCCGATACCTTCTTGTGTTCCCCTCTTCCAAAACTCTGGCCTATGAAAGGTATCACTCCTTGGGTAAAGCATGTACAGAAGACAAGTCCTATGGAAAACAGTGCATTTGCAAAGCCCACACCTGCAAATTGGCTGGTTCCCAGGTGTCCTACCATTATGTTGTCTGCAAACTGTACAACCATTTGTCCGGCCTGGGTTATCATTACCGGGAAGGCCAGCGAAAGGTTGCGTTTGTAAAACGGTATGTAACTTTTCAGATTCATTCCATATCTTTTTTCGGAGGGTTGCAAAGGTAGGTATTTTTTGCTAAATTCGCCTTCATAAATACTAATGCATAAATTTATGGAAAATTACTACTTGGAAGTTGCTCAGCAGTGGCTGGGCGCTGATTATGACGAGCAGACACGTAAAGAGGTAAAGGACCTTATGGACAACAATCCAAAAGAGCTTGAGGAGAGTTTTTACAGGATGCTTGAGTTTGGTACCGGCGGTTTGCGCGGAATTATGGGTGTAGGAACAAACAGAATGAACAAATATACAGTGGGTATGGCTACCCAGGGAGTTGCTAACTACCTCAAACAGTGCTACAAGGATCTTCCACAGATTTCAGTTGCAGTTTCGTTTGACAGCCGTAACAACAGTGCATATTTTGCAGAGATTACTGCAAATGTATTTGCTGCAAACGGAATAAAGGTTTATCTGTTTGAGTCGTTGCGTCCGGTACCTGAGTTGAGTTACACTATCAGACATCTCAAATGCCAGAGCGGTGTAATGGTAACTGCTTCACACAATCCTAAGGAGTACAACGGTTACAAGGCTTACTGGGAGGACGGTGCGCAGGTTACTTCACCACACGATACCAATATTATTGATGAGGTAAGAAAGATTACCTCTCCTGCACAGGTGAAATTTACCGGTGGCCAGGAGAATATACAGATGATTGGAGCAGATGTAGACGAGGCTTATCTGAATGATGTTTCTACACTTCTCCTTTCTCCTGAGGCTGTTGCCAAACATGCAGACATGAAGATGGTATATACCCCTCTTCACGGAACAGGAATTACCCTTGTGCCAAAGATCTTCAAGAAAATGGGTTTCACCAACCTTTCACTTGTTGAGGCTCAGGTAGAGAGCAACGGTAACTTCCCTACAGTAAAATCTCCTAATCCAGAGGAGAATTCGGCTCTTGAGATGGCAGTTGCCCAGGCTGAGGCTATTGGAGCAGACCTTGTAATGGCAACAGACCCTGATGCAGACCGCGTAGGTATTGCAATCAGGGACAATGAGGGGAAGATTACCCTTTTGAACGGTAACCAGACCGCTTCCCTTCTTACTTATTATCTGCTTCAGCGCTGGAGCGAACTTGGAAAACTCAATGAGAATACATACATTGTAAAAACTATTGTTACTACAGAACTTATGGCGGCAATGGCCAAGAAATACGGTGTAAAATGCTACAATGTACTTACAGGTTTCAAACATATTGCTACAATTGTACGCAACAATGAGGGTAAGGCTACATTCATTGGAGGTGGCGAGGAGAGTTACGGTTACAATGCCGGTGAGTTTGTAAGGGACAAGGATGCTGTAATCACTTGTGCTTTGGTAGCAGAGTGCGCTGCATGGTGTGCTGAGCAGGGCAAGACATTGTATCAGTTGCTTCAGGATATCTATGCTGAGTACGGTATGTACAAGGAGTCTCTTCTATCACTTACAAAGAAAGGAAAGGCAGGCTTGGAGGAGATTCAGGCAATGATGGCTTCTTACAGGTCCAACCCTCCAAAAGAGTTGGGCGGTTCTCCTGTTGTTAAGGTTATTGACTACAACAAACCTGAGGAGACAGGCCTTCCAAAATCAAATGTACTGCAGTTCTATATGGAGGACGGAGCTGTGGTATCTGTACGTCCAAGCGGTACTGAGCCTAAGATCAAGTTCTATTTTGGTGTAACAGGTGCTGATTGTGACGCCAAGATTGCAGCACTTAGAAAAGAGTTTGAGTAATAATTTTCAACTATAAAACATGTTGGGAAAACAATTTTTAAATAGAGCTGCTGCGGCAGCTCTATTGCTGTTGATAATGATGCCGGCCTCCATGTTTTCATACGGTGGGTATAAAGGCAAATCGTACAAGCAGTACAAACATAATTATCCGTCTCAGGAAAAAATTGACAGACAGGTAGATTCTGTATTCCGCAAACTTTCCACAAGGGAGAAGATTGCCCAAATAATGATCATTGAATTCTCTTCAGAAGAAAAGGGGAAGAAACTTGCAATGCAGAAAAGGCTTATCCAGAAGGAGAAGATAGGCGGCCTCATTCCTATGAATGATGTACTCATTCCTGCAATGAAAAGGATGAACCAGCTCAACAGGTGGGCAAAGATTCCTATGATTGTGGCCATTGATGCCGAGTGGGGTGCCAGCATGCGCTGGAAAGAGATTCCGGCTTTCCCGCGCTTCATGCAGCTGGGTGCCCTCAGCAGCGATTCGCTCGTATACGAGATGGGCAGGCAGATTGGTATGGAGTGCCGTGAACTGAAAATGCATGTTAACTTTTCTCCCGATATCGACATCAACAACAACCCCAATAATCCTGCAATCAACACAAGATCTTTCGGTGAGGACAAGGAGAAGGTTGCACAGTATGGTATTGCCATGATGCGGGGTATGCGTGACGGCGGTATTGCCGGTTCTGCAAAACACTTCCCGGGACACGGTGATACAGATGTGGACTCCCACTTGGGACTTCCGGTACTTCCGTTCACCAAAGAGAGGTTGGATTCCCTTGAGATGTATCCGTTTAGGAAACTGGTTGCCGATGGTGTTGAGATGGTGATGGTTGCACATTTGAGCATACCTGCACTGGATCCGTCGGGAACACCGTCTTCAATTTCAAAACCTATAGTAACAGGTTTGCTCAGGGAGAAGATGGGTTATGACGGTATCATCTGTACAGACGCCCTGAATATGGATGGTGTTGCAAAGGAGAGTGGTCTGGAGAAGAAAGATATTCCGCTTGCGGCTTATAAGGCCGGCGCAGACCTGCTCCTTATGCCGGAAGATGTTGAGAACTCAATTACCGTTATTGAGAAGGCTCTCAAACGTGGCGAGATTACTATGGAGGGGCTCAATATGAGGGTAAAGAAAATGTTGGCCCTTAAAGCCCGCCTTGGAGTGTTTGACAAAAGTTATGACCCTTATGTGGATATGGATCGCCTGACTGATTTTACAGACCAGGAAATTATACGCACTGAAACTACCCTTATGGAGCTTAAACTTGATCTCATCAAGCGTATTGCCAAAGAGTCCATGACCCTCCTTTACAATGACAACTCTGCCGGATACGGCATCCCTGTTTCATTTGAGGGTAAAAAAGTGGCATATGTAGGTTATAAAAATCCACAGTTGGGACACGAGTTTGGTACACTTGCAAAACGTTACGGCCAGATTGATACAATTCTCCTTGGTAATGACGCTTCAATTGCAGCCCTCAGGGAGGCAAAGAACAGGTTGAAGGACCATGACCTTGTAATAATGGGTTTCAATCAGACCGACCAGCGCCCCCACAAGAACTATGCAATTAATGTGGAGGACGTGAACTTCATTACCGACTGGGCAAAGGAGCAGCCTATGATTGCCGTATATCTTGGTTCTCCATACGCACTTACCCGCATCCCGGGCCACAAGAACTTTACAGCACTGCTGCTCGGTTACATAAATACCCAGGTGAACAACTTTGCCGCTGCACAGGCAGTTTTTGGCGGCATTCCAATAAAGGGTGTACTTCCGGTAACAGCTGCATCGTTCAAGGTAGGGGAGGGTATCCATATTCCCGACAGATACAGGGAGGAGTATCCTGATTTTGTAGGGTCATCAATGGATAAAATGTTGTTTAATCCTAAGCCGATGAACTTTAAGGAATTGAGTGCACAGTTTACCGTTCTTCCACAGATTGCGGAGATGATTGCCGGCGGCAAAATCAAATTGTCCGATACAGTAGGGCAATTGCTTGAGGCAGATGACAGGAATGCATCCATGACAGTGGATCAGCTGCTGAAAGGTTTCAAGAATGACGTAAATGCATATTATATTCAGGCAATTATTGAGAAATACCGCAGATATGTAACAATAGAGGAAGCGGCCCAGTACATGTTTGTGCAGATGGGCATGCAGTCTGCAAAATTTGCCGGCGGAAGGGTTTTGACAAGCGGTTACAGCGTTCCGGAAGTAATAATGGATGTATATGATCTTACCAAATTCCATTTTACTGTACGCAATGGCGGATCTTATGCCGGTAAACAGGTTTTTAGTGCCCAAGCAGCGGAGATAATTAAAAAATATATTATTGGATTGTGATAAAGGTAAATTTCAACAAGACAGTTTTTGCAAGCCTGCTGTTGTGCATGTTGTCCCCTTTTGCCGCGCAGGCCGACGGATTCAAATTCCCGTCTGAAGAAAAAATTGAGCATCAGGTAGACTCGGTGTTCCGCAAACTCTCTACAAGGGAGAAGATTGCCCAGATAATGATTATTGACATGACTTCGCGCGACAGCAAGGAGATGCGAAAAATTCAGAAAAGGCTGGTGAAAAAGGAGAAGGTTGGAGGCCTTATCCCTTTGGGAGATGTTTATCGCCCTGCAGTGGAGAGGATGAACCAGCTGAACAAATGGGCCAAGATCCCTATGCTTATGACCATAGATGCTGAGTGGGGTGTAGGAATGCGCTGGAAAGAGGTTCCTTCACATCAGTTCTTCATTCAGCTGGGTGCGCTTACCAGCGATTCACTGGTATATGAGATTGGCAGATCCATTGCAGACGAGTGCCGTGCATTCAAGTTCCAGGTGAATTATTCACCTGTTGTGGACATAAACAATAATCCCGACAAATTCATTGTAAACTTCAGGACTTTTGGAGAGGACAAGGATAAGGTTGCAAGATATGCATCTGCCATGATGCGCGGAATGCGTGACGGCGGCCTTGCAGGTTCTGCAAAACACTTCCCAGGACATGGCGAGACAAATGTGGATTCACATCTTGCTCTCCCTTTGCTTCCATTCAGCGCAGAAAGGCTTGATTCACTTGAACTCTATCCGTTCAGGAAACTGATTGCAGACGGTGTGGATATGGTGATGGTGGGACATCTTAATGTGCCTGCCCTGGATCCGTCGGGAGCACCATCTTCAATTTCCAAACCTATTGTAACCGGTTTGTTGAGAGAGAAAATGGGATATGACGGCATTATCATTACTGATGCCCTCAATATGTATGGTGTGGCAAGGGACAGCGGCCTGGAGAAGAAGGATATTCCGTTGGCTGCATATAAGGCAGGTGTTGACATCCTTCTTATGCCGGAGGATGTGGAGAATGCCATCAGCCAGATTGAGAATGCTCTTGAGGCTGGAGAGATTACTATGGAAGGGCTTGATATGAGGGTAAAGAAGATGCTTAGACTGAAAGCCCGCTATGGAATCTTTGACAAGAGTTATGACCCAATTGTGAGGGATCTTGACATTTTTACAGATACCACTGCTCCTGATGCAAGGATGAAGGCCAAACTGAGCCTTATTAAGAAAGTGTCAGAGGAGACAATGACAGTGGTGTTCAACGACAATAGCCAGGGTCTTGGACTTCCTGTATCGTGTGAGGGCAAGAAGGTTGCATACGTAGGTTTCATGAATCCCCAGCTCGGACAGCAGTTTGGTGAGGTTGCAAACAGATACGGACAGGTTGATACCGTACTTCTTGGCGATGATGCCGCATTGGAAGAGTTGAAGGCTGCAAAGGAGAAGGTGAGCGGTTATGATCTTGTGATTTTTGGTTTCAACAAGTCGCTGCAGAGCATCAAAAGGAACTTTGGTCTTGAGGAGGCGCACATGAAATTCATTACAGATTGGGCAGCTGACCAGCCAATGGTTGCAGTATTCCTTGGTTCTCCTTATGTTCTCAAGAGGATGCCGGGCCACGAAAATTTCAAGGCTTTTCTAATTGGATATGAGGCAACCCGTTTCAACAATGAGGCTGCTGCCAAGGTGGTGTTTGGAGAGATTGCCGCAAAAGGTATCCTCCCTGTAACTACAGCTTCATTCAAAGTTGGCGAAGGCGTTTATATCCCTGCTAAACAGAAGTAGGATTGCTGTTTGCCAAACAAACTTTAACTGTTAATATAAGTTAATAAGGTTGCGGGCGGGATTCCAGTTGGAGTCCCGCCCGTTATTTTCTGTTTGCTTGATTTTTGCTTGCTTGATTGATTTCCGGCTGCAGGAATATCATTTCTGGAATGCAACCGAGATTACATTTACAAGGATGTAGGCAGTGAAGACTGCAAGTACAAATACGCTCCAGTTGAGATCAAGAACCAGTACGGCAATGCCCAATATTGCTGCAAGTGCAAGGAATGAGAAGCGGGCACTGTTGTCTGCCCATTTTAGTGATTTGAACTTGAAAGAGAACATGGGAATTTCACATATCAGCAGGTAGCACAACACAAGGGAGATCATTGGTACAATGTATGATTTGGCTGTGAGGAAGTCGTACAATGCGGGATAAATTTCGCTTGCGTATATGAGTGACCCGCAAATAAGGGCGCATGATGGGGTTGCGAGGCCAATAAAATTCTCGCTCTGGCGTGTATCTATATTGAATTTCGCAAGCCTCAGACCGCTGAATACAGCTATCAGGAGAGGAAGGTAAACAAGGAAGTTTGACTCTGCCTGAAACCGGAACATTATCATTGCAGGGGCAACGCCGAATGTAACCATATCTGCGAGGGAATCCAGCTCCTTTCCCATAGGGGAGTAAGCCTTTAGTGCACGTGCTGCCAAACCGTCACAAAAATCAAATACTGCACCTGCAATGATGCACAGGAAAGCTGTCTTGAAGTTGCCCTGAAGTGCAAAAATGGTTGCAAAGCATCCGCTCAAAAGATTCATTGAAGTGATGCTGTTAGGAATATGTCTGATAATGCCCATTGTTTATTGTTTTTTAAATAAGGGTGCTCCTTGAGTGGAGCACCCTGGATATTGGTGTAGGGAATAAATTATTTTATACCCAATTTCGCTCTGATGGCTTTAGGAATAGAATTCTTGTTTACAAGGATAGAGATGGTCTTTGCCTTTACATAGTTCTCTGACATGTAGTGGTAACCGTCTCCGTTTCTCTCAGTACCCCATGAGTTTTTGGTCTTGTAGTATTTTACACCCTCCTGGTCCTTTACAATACCTGTAATGTGCTCCAAGTGGTCATCTACAGTTACAAAAGCCTCAAAATCAGCCTGCCTGCTCTCCTGAGTTACAGGAAGTTCCTCTGCTCTTTTCTCAATCTGTTTCATACCTCTGAGATTGTCTTTTGTCTGAACTGCAATTGAGTGCTGGAATGCATAGCCCGGTTCGCTGATGTCACCATCCCATGCCACTGTGTAGCCGGTATTGATTGCATTGTCAATAATCTGCATCATCTCATCCAGAGGTACATTGTACATAAGGGCGTGATCCCAGTTGTCTGGAACCTCTACAGGTACCAACTGGTAGAAAGGATGATGTGTGAAGCTTGTAATCTCTACATAATCACTTGCTTTCAGGCCAAGGCTCTGGTAGAATGATTTTGCAGTGTACTCTTTTCCTCTGTAGGTGAACTTCTCAGGAACTTCACCAAGATAAGCATCCAAAAGGCCCTCCAACATTGGCTGAGGAATGCGTTTCTTCATTTCAACAGACTGATTGCTCAAAGTCTTTACCCATGTGCTCAAATCGTTGTGGTTGTGGGTAGGAGAATCGTAGTTGATACCGTCATAAACCTCGTCGGGAAGAAGGCCGTTTTTGGCCATCTCGTTGATGTACATATGTGCAAGGCTGCCGGGATTTACATTGCCTTTACCCTCCCTTATATAGTTGTCTGCAATTCTGGTAAGGTAGTTGTTCCTTACAATGAACATCTCTGAAAGGTCATGCTCACCCTTGCCCATCCTTATAAGCTCAGATTCAATGAATGAGTTGGTGGCAAAGCACCAGCATGTGCCGGTTCTTGCCTGATTCTTTACAGGTGTTGCCGGATTTTCCTTAACGACAGTATACTCATATTTGTACTGTGCAGAAACAGCAGTGCCAATACAAATCAGTGCCAAGGTAATAAATAATGATTTTCTCATAGTGTATAGTTTTATAAGTGCTGTGTAAAAAGAGAGGAGGGAAACGGCAATTTCACCACTTCCCTCCCGACAAATTCTTATAGACCCAATTTAGCTCTGATTGCTGCAGGGATTGCATTTTTGTTCACTACAATGTTCATGGTCTTGTACTGAACGAAAGGAGCTGATACATACCAGATACCTTTGTATTTGCCAGTAGGACCCCATGAGTTTTTAACCATGTAGTATTTTGTACCGTTCTGGTCTTTTGCAATACCGTAGATATGCATACCGTGGTCATCGGTAGTTGTTTTATTGTCATAACCGGCCTGTCTCATCTCCTGAGTGATAACCAGCTCTTTGCCAGGAGCATCCTGGTTGTTCATAGCAGCATTTTTCTGCTCTGGAGTCTTGCCTATCCATTTTGCCTCATCAGAACCTGCCTCTTTCTGGTTTGCTGCAACATCAGGAACAATACCAAGACCGTTTCTGCTGAAACCTCTCTCGCTTACATCTGAGCCCCAAGCAATAGTATAGCCGTTCTCAATAGCATAGTCAAAAATCTCCATCATCTCCTCCATTGGAACATTGTAAGAAAGATCCCAACGCCAGTTGTCAGGAACCTCAATCGCAAACTGGCTGTAGAATGGATGGTGTGTGAAAGAAGTGATTGAAACATAGTCATCTGCATTAAGTTTCAAGTACTCTTTAGCGTAAGTCTGAGGAGTATACTCTTTACCGTTTACGGTGAATTTCTCAGGACGCTCGCCAAGGTAAGCGTCAAGAATGCCTGTAAGGCCTTTATGCCATGCTGTAGAAAGTGTTCTGTTAGGTTTCTTGTTCACTGCATTGACATAAGCTTTAAGAACGGCGCACAACTCACCGTGCTTGTTCATAGGCTCACCGTAGTTAAGCCCCTCCATCTCTTTCTGAGGAACCATACCGTAGTGTTTTAGGGTGTAGATTACATCACCAAAAGAACTTCCCTGCTCATAGTTGAGGAAACCGTCCAGGCGTACAAATTTCTCAGCTTTATCTGCATAACCGTTCCAAACAGGGTACATCTCAGCAAGATCTATATCTGCAGGAGCACCATTTTTTATAGCTTCACTCTCAAGGAACGAAATTGTTGAATATGACCAGCAGGTACCCGAGTTTGCCTGGTTCTTGATAGGGGTTACAGGGTTCTCTTTAACAACTGTAAACTGGTAACCCTCAGGCTGCTCAGCAGCTTTTTTAGATTTTTTCTGTGCATACACAGAAGTCATTGCCACTGCTACAAGCAACAATGTGGAAAGTGTTTTCTTAAGCATAGTAACGTTTATTAAGTTAATAATTTCAAATGCAATTTTTTCGTATCTACAAATATAATATTTTTTTTGTAAATCATCCTAACACTCCTTACAAATCTAATGTTTGGACGCGGATGACGGCGATTTGCGGTAGAGGTAGCCGGAGTAATTTGACTGGTTGGCAAAGTTTGAGTCATAGGTGACTGTTTTTGCAGCGGGAATGGTTGTGCGGTGTGGAACTGCTTCATGATTGGGCATTTTTGCAGCGGGAATGTTTGCGCGGCGTGGAACTGCTCCATGATTGGGCAATTTTGCAGCGGGAATGGTTGTGCGGTGTGGAACTGCTTCATGATTGGGCATTTTTGCAGCGGGAATAGTTACGCTGTATGGAACTGCTTCGTGATTGGGCATTTTTGTAGCGGGAATGTTTGCGCGGTGTGGAACTGCTTCGTGATTGGGCAATTTTGCAGCGGGAATGGTTGTGCGGTGTGGAACTGCATCAAAAAAAGGCAATTTTGCGGCACGAATAGTTACGCTATATGGAACTGCTTTAGGATTGGGCAATTTTGCAGCGCGAATAGTTACGCTGTATGGAACTGCTTCAGGATTGGGCATTTTTGCAGCGGGAATAGTTACGCTGTATGGAACTGCTTCGTGATTGGGCATTTTTGCAGCGGAGATGGTTGCGGCTAAAGGGATTGCTTCAGAAGTTGACGCTTTTGTGGCCGGAATCTATTTATAAATAGCTTTTTTTCTATTTTCAGCATCACAGAATTTTGCTCTTTTTAGAATTGACTAAAGTTTTACAATTTTTTCTTTTTCACGCATCCTGTTGCGTAGAATGTGGTTATCATTGTCAAAAAATTGTTGTTTATGGCTTTAGATGATGAAATTCTTCTCAGGTTCAAAAATGACGGACCGTTTTGGCATTTGTGCACTCCAGGACAGTTGTCGGGAATATTATTTTGTGCCAAGAAGGATTATGTTTATGCAATGAATTTGGTGGCTTTGTGCATCGCTATCCATTGCGGCAGGGTGAAAATTTATACTTTTCAGATTATGAGCAACCACTTCCATTTTGTATTGTCGGGAAGTAAGGAAAATGTTCTGTTGTTTTTCAATGAGTTGAGGAGGCGTCTTCACAGATTTTTTGCATATAGGAAGGAGGCTGCCAAAATGAAGGAGTTCGAGTGCAATCTCTTTGAAGTATGTGATTTGATGTATTTGAGGAGTGTTATAGCATATGTTAATAGGAATGGTTTTATGGTAAACAGACGGGTGACTCCGTTTTCTTATCAGTGGGGTGCCAATAGGTTTATGTTCAGTCAACTGCATCTTTTTGAGCAGATGCGTCCGATTTCTGATGTGCCCCAGAGGGAACGTCAGAGGATTTTTCATTCTCATTTCAATTGTTTTCCCGACAGTTATTTTTTTGTAAATGATTATGTGTCACCTGTCTGCTACTGTAAAATTACTGAGTGTGAGAGTTTTTTCTTTAGTTCTCACCATTATTTTTCGTTTCTTTCCCGACGGGTTGAGGCGTTTGCGGATATTGCACGGGAACTGGGGGATATGATTACTTTTACAGATGATGAGATTTATCTTGCTGCACTTTCGTATTCAAATAAGCAATTTAATGAGAAGTCCATTAAGTCACTGGATAAAACGCAGAAGACTGAGCTTGCGAAAGTGTTGCGGTACAATTATAATGGCACACATAAGCAGATAGCCAGGGTGCTTAATATGGAATTGAGATACATTGAGGCGCTTTTTCCTGTGCCTATTGGTGGAAAGTAGAGGTGCATGTAGTTAGTAAAGCGTTGTTGCGCGGTATGGCACTGCATCAGAAAAGGGCAATTTTGCAGCGCGAATAGTTACGCTGTATGGAACTGCTTCGGGATTGGGCAATTTTGCAGCGGAGATGGTTACGGTGAGTGGCATTGCATCAGAAAAGGGCAATTTTGTAGCGCGAATAGTTACGCTGTGTGGAACTGCTTCGGGATTGGGCAATTTTGCAGCGGAGATAGTTACGCTGTATGGAACTGCTTCAGGATTGGGCATTTTTGCAGCGGAGATGGTTACGGTGAGTGGAACTGCATCAAAATAGGGCAATTTTGCAGCACGAATAGTTACGCTGTATGGAACTGCTTCGGGATTGGGTATTTTTGCAGCGGAGATGGTTACGGTGAGTGGAACTGCATCAAAATAGGGCAATTTTGCAGCGCGAATAGTTACGCTGTATGGAACTGCTTCGTGATTGGGCATTTTTGCAGCGGAGATGGTTACGGTGAGTGGAACTGCATCAGAAAAGGGCAATTTTGCAGCGCGAATTTAGTGAAAGTAGTGAGATCAGTGCAGTCCGGCGCATATTAGTGCAGATCAGAGCGGATTAGTGTATATCAGAACATATCAGTGCAGAACAGTGCAGAGAGAGTCGGATACTGCCAAATTGTCATAAAAATTCATTTGGTCAATTATTTGAACGGATTCTGTTGTGAGATGTTTAATTATTTACAATTAAAGGAGGTAAGAGATGAACAGTTATAATCAGCAGAATGAGCAGGGTGGCGCTTTGGAGCGCTATGCGGTGAATTTGATCAAATTGGCCAGACAGGGAAAATTGGATCCGGTTATCGGGAGGGATGAGGAGATAAGGAGGGTACTTCAGATTTTGAGCCGCAGGACCAAGAACAATCCTATTCTTGTTGGTGAACCGGGTGTGGGCAAGACTGCCATTGCAGAGGGGCTTGCACAGAGGATAGTTAGCGGTGATGTGGCTGAGAACCTCAAGAACAAGCTCATTTATTCCCTTGATATGGGTTCCCTTATTGCAGGTGCTAAGTATCAGGGTGAGTTTGAGGAGCGTCTTAAAGGGGTTGTTAAGGAGGTGATTGACAGTCAGGGTGAGATTATTCTGTACATAGATGAGATTCATACTCTTGTGGGGGCAGGCAAGAGCAGCGGTGCAATGGATGCGGCAAATATTCTTAAGCCTGCACTTGCCCGTGGCGAGTTGCGTACCGTAGGTGCTACTACATTGGATGAGTATCAGAAATATTTTGAGCAGGACAAGGCCCTTGAGCGCCGTTTTCAGATGGTTATGGTGGATGAGCCTACTCCGGCCGAGAGCATTTCCATTCTCCGCGGCCTTAAGGAGAAGTATGAGAACCACCATAAGGTCCGTATTGAGGATGATGCAATCATCGCAGCAGTTGACCTTTCGCACAGGTACATTACCAACCGTTTTCTTCCCGACAAAGCCATAGACCTTATTGATGAGGCGGCTTCAAAACTCCGTCTGGAGATGAACTCGGTGCCGGAGAAGATTGATGAACTGAACAGGAAGATCAAGCAGCTGGAGATTGAGAAGGCAGCCATAAAGAGGGAGGGCAAGTCTCCTAAACTTCAGGAGATTGTCTCGCAGCTGGAGAGCCTCCAGACTGAGCAGAAGGTGTATGACAAGCAATGGCGTCAGGAGAAAAAGCTGCTTGATTCTATCCAGAGCAAGCGGCTTGAACTGGAGAATCTTAAGATTAAGGCAGATGAGGCCGAGCGTAACGGTGATTACGGTAAGGTGGCGGAGATCCGTTATGGAAAGATGGTTGAACTGCAGAATGAGATAGATTCATTGCAAGCTGAGAAGGCTGCCAACGAGAATCCTCTTATAAATGAAGAGGTTAATCCTGAGGATATAGCGGAGGTGGTATCACGCTGGACAGGGATTCCTGTCAAGAGGATGCTCCAGAGCGAAAAGGACAAGCTGCTGCATCTTGAGGAGGAACTTCACAAGAGGGTTGTTGGGCAGGACGAAGCAATTAAGGCGGTATCTGATGCCGTAAGGCGCTCACGTGCAGGTTTGCAGAATGAAAAACGTCCATTGGGGTCGTTCCTGTTCCTTGGTACTACCGGTGTGGGCAAGACCGAGCTTGCGAAGGCTTTGGCAGAGTTCCTGTTCAATGACGAGAATCTGATGACCAGAATTGATATGAGCGAGTATCAGGAGAGCTTTGCCGTTACCCGTCTTGTAGGTGCGCCTCCGGGTTATGTAGGATATGATGAGGGGGGACAGCTTACAGAGGCAGTGCGCCGCAAACCATATTCGGTAGTTTTGTTTGATGAGATAGAGAAGGCTCATCCCGATGTTTTCAATCTCCTTCTTCAAGTACTTGATGATGGCCGCCTTACTGACGGCAAGGGGAGAACTGTGAATTTCAAGAACACAATTCTTATTATGACCAGTAATGTGGGGAGCGACATCATACAGGAGTATATGGGGAGGATAAATGCCCTTTCGGATGGTACTGTTTCCTCTTCGGATGGTCCAACAGAAGAAATGGCTGCAGGAAGCGGAAGAAGCGGCAAGTTGGCAGAGCAGAAGGATATGCTGCTGGAAGATTGCAAGAATGCAGTTATGGAGGTGCTGAAAAGGAGTGTAAGGCCGGAGTTCCTCAACAGGATTGATGAGGTGATAATGTTTGAACCCCTCACTGCTGCCAATATAAAGGAGATCCTGATGCTTCAGATACACCAGATTCAGGCAATGCTTCAGGAGAAGGGTATCAACCTTACATTTACTCCGGAGGCTCTTGATTACCTGGCATCCAAAGGCTATGATCCTGCATATGGTGCAAGGCCAATAAAGCGTTTGCTGCAGAAGGAGCTCATCAACGAACTTGCTACCCAGATTATTGGGGGAAATGTCTCCGCCCAGGGTGAGGTTTCGGTAGATTGCACAGATGGTGCACTGAGTATTTGTTGATTGGGTGCCGCTATTATGATAAACTGGGTGACTCCAATGCCCGTTTATGAGTAGGTAACCCCCGTCAGAATTTGTTCTGGTGGGGGTATATCTTTGTCATGATGATTTTTTGTCACCCTAATTTGTGGACGGACGCTCCCCTTCAGGTTGCTTTTGTCCATGCTGGGGATGCCTGGCATGGATGTAAGCCGCCACTAAGTTGTGTTCATTTACGCTGGAGGGTAATTTTGTGGAAGTAGTGCCGGACAATGTGGCTTGCCCATAAACGGTGGTATTTTTGTGGATGGTTTGAGAGTGACGGTATTTTTGCTAATTTTGCAGATATTTGGATGATTATGTTCAGTTTTGTAAAAAATAGTATTAGACGTAGGGTGCTGAAGGGTGTTGAGCCGTTCAGAGGGGCAAAGCAGGAGTTTCCACAGATTGATAAGATCAGTTGTCTGGGGGTATTGTGCAAGGTGGAGAGTATAGCTGATGTGGAGGCTTTTGGGGAAATGGTTCAATTTTTGAAAGGTTTTGGCAGACTTGACGGAGCAGTGCTGGAGGGTAAGAAGTGTTTCAGGAGCAGTGCTGCCAGGACAGAGTTTGAGGAGTTCTGCAAAGCGGAAAATATTCTCTTCCTTTCTAAAAGGTGTGCAGATTGGAAAGGGATACCTCAGAATACTGCTCTGGCAGATTTCTACATTCAGGAGAGAGACCTTATGATTACCCTTAATCCTGATATTGACTTTACATTGGATTATATTGCGGCAAGATCTGCATCACACTTTACAACCGCTGTGCATTCCAGCAATATGGTTCCTTATAATCTGGTACTTGAACCGGGTAAAGATAGCCTGTCCTTTAAAGAATATGTTGAAAAGCTGCTGGGTTACATTGGGAAGATGCAGCAATAAGGATTTGATGATGAATAACGATTTTTATAGCGATAAGGAGCAGGAGGGGGAATTTCCCAAAGCGTATGATGCATATCAAACTGCACGTGCGCAAGGGAAACTGGAGAATCTCGATTTCAACGAGGAGGAGTTTGAGTATGTCATAGACCGTCTTGTGGAGGAAGGGGATACCGAAGGGGTTATGGAACTGTCGGGAATGGCATTTGAGAAACTTCCCTACTCGGTGGGGCTCCTTACCAGATATTGTGATACTTTAATCCTTTCCGGTAATCCCGACAAGGCACTGGAGATACTTTCCCTTTATGAAGATTCGTATCAGGGGAGTGCCATGGTGCAGTTTCTTTTGGCCAGGGCACATGTGGCACTGAAGAAATTCCGCCATGCAAGGGATTATTTCTACAGGGCGCTTGAGTGCGGTGAAGGGGAAACGGATATCGTAGAATCTGTATGTGCATTGGCGCAGGATTGCATAGATAGTGGTAATTACAGGGAATCCCTGTTTTATCTCGACAGGGCCGGACGTCTTGGCAGGCTCCCCTATGAGTATTACAACGATTATGCATTCTGTTATGACCGTATAGATGAACCTGAGAAGGCAATGGAATACTACCAGCTCTATCTGGACCAGAACCCTTTTAACGACACCGTATGGTTTAATGTGGGGACAGTGCATGCAAGGCTAAAGGATTATGAAAAGGCTATTGAAGCTTTTGAGTATTCTATTGCATTGAACAACAATAACTCTTCTTCACTATATAATCTGGCTGTTGTATTCATGAACCTGCAGAGGTACAGGGAAGCTGCAGTTGCTTTTGAACAGTTTGTAGAGATAGACACTGATGTCCTTGGACTTTTGGGTTTGGGGGAATCATATATAAGGCTTGGCCGCAACAGTGATGCAGTGGACCAGTTTGCAAAAGTAATTGCAAGTGATGACAAGGTGGCTGAAGGGCATGCCGGGCTCAACACCGTTAAAGCAATAGAGTGTTACAGCAAAGGGGATATTATTGGGTTCAAAAGTGCATTCATGGATATTTACAGAACAGGTACAGCCTGGATAGGGGTTGTTTATGATCTCCTTCCACAGCTGGAAAATGACAAACAGTTCATAGACTTTCTACTTGAATTAAAACAAAACGACAATATTTAACTATGGCAAATTTTTTCAAATGCGTAACAGTTGCCTTCAAAGGGGCATGCATGGGGGCTGCAGATGTAATTCCCGGTGTAAGTGGAGGCACAATTGCCTTCATAATGGGAATCTACGGAGAGTTGCTCAATTCTATAAAATCTATTAACGGTGAGGCATTCAGACTCTTTTTCTCAGGAAAGTTTGCTCCCTTTTGGAAGCATGTTAACGGAACATTCCTTGCAAGCCTTTTTGCAGGTATCCTCATAAGTGTATTCTCATTGGCCCGGCTGATGAAATATCTTCTTGAATTCCATCCAATTCCACTCTGGAGTTTCTTCTTTGGCCTTATCCTGGCCTCTGCAGTGTACATCCTTAAAGGTTTGGACAAATGGAATATCCAGAACATCATTTCTCTCCTTGTTGGAGTTGCGACAGGTGCTTTCATCTGTCTCGCGAGTCCCGGCCAGACTCCCGACGAATTATGGTTCATTTTCCTCAGCGGAGCAATTGCCATCTGTGCAATGGTACTTCCGGGAATATCGGGAAGCTTCATACTGCTCCTTTTGGGGAAATACGCTTTTGTGATGACAGCTGTGTCAGAACTCAATATTCCGGTGTTGATAGTATTTGCAGCAGGTTGTGCAGTAGGTATTGTAGGTTTCTCCCATTTTCTCAGTTGGTTGCTCAAGAAATTCTATATGCTTACAATTGCCCTCCTTTCAGGTTTTATGCTTGGTTCGTTGCTCAAGGTATGGCCATGGAAGATTCCTGGGGCGGCTGATGGGTTTGATTACCCTGCTTTGCCCGGTACCTTTACGCAGGTTACAGGACTTGAGTCCCAGTTGGGAACATCAATTGCATTTGCAGTGTTAGGACTGGTATTAGTGCTGGCTATTGAGTTTTTTGCAGTTAAAGAACAGAAATAATATTTGTTATTATGAAATACTTTCTATCATTTGTATTGGCGGCATTGTTTGCCTTCCCTTTTAATCTTGGAGCACAGAGCGTTGCACAGGGTAACATCTCTAAAGAGAGTGTGGAGAAATATGCAAAAATTTCCAAAGTGCTGCTTGAGAACAATCACAAGAGTGTTCCGGAACTTATGATAATAGCGGCAAAGCAGATGCTTGGAACAGAGTATGTTGCCGGTTCACTTGAACAGATTCCGGAGAAACTCAAGGTATCTCTTGTGGAGACAGACTGCATCCTGTTTGTGGAGAGTTGCCTTGCTATGGCACTAAATGCAAAGAAAGGCCTTTCTTCTCCCGATGATCTTTGTGCTACTGTCCGGAGCCTCCGCTACCGCAACGGTGTGGTAGACGGTTATGCCAGCAGACTGCATTACACAAGCGAGTGGATAAGGCAGGGTGAAGCAAGAGGCATCTTTAGAGAGATAACAGATGTGCTGAGCGGAGACAATTTGTCGGGACAAAGGTTCTCGTTCATGAGTACCCATACAAATTCATACAGGCAGTTGAAGGATAATCCTGCCGAGATTGCCAGAATTGTGCAGATGGAGGAGGATTTGAACAAGTTTACAGATTATTTTGTAATTCCTAAAGCGGATGTGAAGAAGATGGAGCATCTGTTGAAGGATGGGGATATCCTTGGGTTCAACAGTAATGTGGAGGGATTGGATATAGCACATGTTGCTCTGGTATATCATAAGGAGAACGGTGAGGTTGGGTTTATCCACGCTTCCCAGGGAGACGGCAAGGTTGTTATTGATGAGAAGAGCATTCATGATTATGTAAATGCCCGCAAGAGCAATGACGGTATCAGAATTGTACGAGTAAACAGATAATTTATGGAAAAGTCTAAAGTTTATTACTCAAACTTGCGTTGTAAACCCGGTTTGAACCTGCTTAAGAAACTGCGTAACCTTATTAAGGCTGCCGGTATTGAAAAGATTGATTTTGACGGACAATATACTGCAGTGAAACTCCATTTTGGAGAGCCTGGAAACATGGCTTATATAAGGCCGAATTATGTTGCAACAGTTGTTGACCTTCTCAATTCACTTGGGGCAAAGACTTTTCTTACAGACTCCAATACACTATATAAGGGCAAGAGGGACAATGCTGTGGACCACTTGCACAGTGCAATGGTAAATGGATTCAATCCAATAGCAGTAAATGCCAATGTAATTATTGCAGATGGCGTAAAGGGTACAAACTATGCAGCTATTCCAATTGAGGGGGCAAAATACTGCCCTGCACCAAAAATTGGACAGGCTGTTGCCGATGCAGATATTGTAATATCCATAAGCCACTTTAAAGGGCATGAGCAGGCAGGTTTTGGAGGAGCTTTGAAGAACCTTGGAATGGGTTGTGCATCCATTGCAGGAAAGCTTGAGCTGCACTCATCTTCACAGCCTAAGGTTAATGTGGAGAACTGTATTGGCTGCAAGGTATGCGAGAAGAACTGCAACCACGGGGCAATAAAGGTTGGTGCAGACCGCAAGGCGGTAATAGATTATGACAAATGTGTGGGTTGCGGCCAGTGCGTGGCTCTTTGCCAATATGCGGCTGCCGTACTTGCCGAGTGGGATACCTCTGAGGTACTCAACTGCAAGATAGCGGAATACACCAAAGCTGTGCTGCAAGGGAAACCTAATTTCCACATATCCCTTATAATGAATGTCTCACCTGAGTGCGACTGTTGGGGCCACAATGACCTGGCAATTGTACCTGATCTGGGCATGATGGCTTCATTTGACCCTGTTGCCCTCGACCAGGCATGTGCAGATCTTGTGAACAAGGCTCCGGTAATCAACGGCTGGAAGAGCAGTGCAGAAGAATCTGCTTCAGGCTGCAGCTGCGGCTGTACAGACCATTCTTCCGCCCACGGAGAGGAACTCTTCAAGCATATTCATCCCGATACCGATTGGGAATCAGGATTGCAATATGCCCAGGAGATTGGCTTGGGCTCCCGCAGCTACGAGCTTATTGAGGTGTAAAGATCATATTACCCCATTTTGCCGGTAAGATATCCTTTTGTCCTCTCATCAGAGGGGGTGGTGAACATTGTCCGGGTATCTCCGTACTCAACCAACTCTCTCAAATACATGAACATTGATTTTGAGGAGATCCGGTTTGCTGCCCCAGCGTGCCCACTTTGGCGCAGGCGGGCACATTTCTGTTGGTTTTTGTTCCCGTCCGCTGCTTTTCTGGTGCTCCGGGCACAATTTCCTGCCTCAGTGTGCCCACTTTGGTGCAGGTTGGCACATATCAATACGTTTCTGTGCCCGTTTGTCGGGAGGAAGGTGTGGGAAGACGAAACTAACCTTTGTTATTTTGTATGGGAGAAGAATTCTTTTAGGAGTTCCGGAGTACATTCTATTGCGTCTCCACCGTGTTTTTGGTCGGGACAATATTTATATTTGATGTTCACACCTTGCTTCACTAGTTCGTCCACTCGGGAGGTGCAGTCCCCTTCACTTGCAGTGCTGAAAAAATACATTGGAATGCTCACCGGCCGAGGGCTTGAACATGACATTGATATTGCTGCAGCAAATACATCCGGATGCATTTCGGCATAATCCCAAGCACCACGGCCACCGTCAGATGATCCTGTTACATAAATTCTGGTGGTGTCAATAAGTCCCTTATTGGCATAATCATCTATGATGTGCTTCACATCATCATAGCAATCTATCCACTTGATGGTTTCCTGAAGGTTTGCTTTATAGCACACAGGGAATAGAGCAATGGCTTTAGTCCCGCTCTCTTTCAAGTATTGCAGAATATATTCGTCAGCATCACAGCAATCGAAATGGTTTGGGTGATAGAACATATCGTGTTTTGGACGGTCATGCACCCCGCCATGAAGCCAAAGCCATAAAATTGCTTTACCAGGCTTGTCGGCATTTACGTACACTACTTTGCAAGGTACATTATAAGTAAATTCCCCTTCAGGTAAAATCACTCCACTTTTTTCCTCGTTGCATTTGTTGTTGCCGCACGCTGCCAACAGCAACGCTACAGCTACTAAATAAAGATACCTCATAATATTTAAGCAAGTTTGTTTAATAATTCTGTTAAAGGTTAATAGACTCTACAAAAATATAGAATTATTATAAATCCTGCACAAATTAAGAGTAAGGTTTTGTCCACAAACAAGGTGTCTTTTGTGGACGCGGACGCGAAATAGTTGCCGTCTGTCCACACAGAGGGTGCCTGGTGTGGATGTATGGTGCCCGCAGGTGGCATTTGTCCACGGATGGGGGCGTTTTTGTGGACGCGGAGGAGAAATAGTTGCCGCCTGTCCACACAGAGGGTGCCTGGTGTGGATGTATGGTGCCAGCAGGTGGCATTTGTCCACAGATGGGGGCATTTTTGAGGACGCGGAGGAGAAATAGTTGCCGCCTGTCCACACATAGGGTGCCTGGTGTGGATGTATGGTGCCCGCAGGTGGCATTTGTCCACGGATGGGGGCGTTTTTGTGGATGCGGAGGAGAAATAGTTGCCGCCTGTCCACACAGAGGGTGCCTGGTGTGGATGTATGGTGCCCGCAGGTGGCATTTGTCCACGGATGGGGGCGTTTTTTTGGACGCGGAGGAGAATAGTTGCCGCCTGTCCACACAGAGGGTGCCTGGTGTGGATGTATGGTGCCCGCAGGTGGCATTTGTCCACGGATGGGGGCATTTTTGTGGACGCGGAGGAGATTCCCGGAGAAACTGGTAATGTGTCCAAAATGTGCAAAAAAAAAGGCTCCAGAACGTATTCTGAAGCCTTTTCCGTGACCCGCCAGGGGATTTTAGAGTTATTTAACGGAATGTGATAAGGAAGAAAAGCCCTCTTCTGTGTGATGAGTTGCCCGATGGATCTGATAATGCAATTCCGAAAAAGCATCCTCATCTTACAGCTGCAGATAAACAGAAATTTTATCGTGATACTGTATATAGGGCTGCTCTTAGAGCATTCTGCAGATACAGTGATATTGATACGGAAATGAACGGGAACTGGTAAGGATGTTGGAGTAGTAAACAAAACTGCTTTGCCATTGTTGTTTTGCAATAAAATCATTAACTTTGTGAATAAAATGTGATAATTCTAGTATGAATCTTGCAATACTCATAAAACAATATTTTCCATCATACGGTGATGAGATTACAATTGACGTATTTGATGAGAAGAATATTTATGATGTTTATCAACGTGTAGTAGGTGTTTTAACACAGCATATTGAGATTGAAACTACAGTGTTGCAGGCTATGAGTTATTGTTTTTATGAAATATTGGACAATGTGCTTACTCATTCCAATAAAGAACTGGGAACAGTCATTACCCATTATGATCCGTTAAATCACATTTTAAGCTTTTTAGTAGCTGATGATGGTATTGGAGTGAAAGCTTCTTTGTCTGAGAATGTCAAATTTGCTGATATATCAGAGCCTGATGCTCTGAAAATATGTATTAAAGATACAATTACAGATGGAAAGGGGATGGGATTTGGATTGTATTCAACATCACTGTTGGCACGTGATGCAGGTTTGAGATTTGAAGTACGTTCTGGAAATCATACAATGAAAGTGCAGGATGGCAGGGAAGTTTCTGAGGAAAGTGATTTTTGGCAGGGAACAATAGTTTATCTGCAACTTGCAACAAATAAAGAGATTAATCCTGCAGAAGTAGTAGCAAACCGCACAAATGTGGCAGCTCAGTATAATGAAACGTTTTTAACTGATAATGATTTAGAGGAATTATGGTAACATTTAATTTTAGGGAGTACGGAGAGAATTTAGGTACACGTCCTCTAGGTAAACGTGTTCGTGAAAATTTATTGCCTGTTATAGAGCAGAATGACTGTGTAGTGTTGGATTTTACCGGAGTTAATGTTGTGAGCAACTCTTTCGCGGATGAGTGTATTGCCAAATTGTTATTGGTTATGTCCCTTTCTGAATTGAAGAGCAAGACAACATTTAGAGGACTTAATCCTGTTGC
>SUYX01000050.1 GCA_015060225.1 Bacteroidales bacterium
CTTTGCTAATTTTCTCCATTGTATATTACAACATTTTAATGAATTCGTCAAAAAGGAACTCCACTCCGTCTGGCTGGAACTGGATTGAGAAGAATGGTTTGCTCTTGTGTCTGATACCCTCGTTGCTGCCGTCATTGAGGTTTACAAACGAAGGCTCCCAGTCTGCACCAAGTGTTGTTGCATCAAGGGCATAGCCGTGGTTCTGGGTAGTTATGTAGCAAGTTGTGGTGCCAACTTTCCTTACAGGCTGGTTCTGTGTCCTGTGTCCGAATTTGAGTTTTACTGTTTTGGCACCGGCAGCCTTACCCAGCAGTTGGTTACCCATACAGATTCCAAATACAGGCTTCTCCTGTGCCATTGCACTCTTGATGTTCTCCACTGCCTCTGTGCAGAAGTCAGGATTGCCCGGGCCGTTTGAAATTATAAGTCCGTCATACTCCAACTCATTGAAGTTATAGTTCCATGGAACTCTTATAACTTCCACATCCTTTTGGGTAAGAGTTCTGAGAATGCTGTTCTTTACACCGCAATCAAGCAATACCACTTTCTTCCCTTTGCCTGCATTGTATGTGATAACCTCCTTGCAACTAACTTCATCTACCTGGTTCACTACATTAGGGTTTACGCATGCAAGGTCTGCATTGCACTCTTCCTGTACAATCTTGCCCATCATTGAGCCGTTGTCCCTCAAAGTTTTGGTAAGTTCTCTTGTGTCAATTCCAAAGATTCCTGGAATCTGGTTCTCTTTCAGCCATTGGTCAAGACTCTTGGCTGCATTCCAGTGGCTGTAATTAAAAGAATAGTCAGATATTACCAATGCTTTAACCTGGATTTTATCTGACTCAAAATATTTTGAAATACCGTTTTCAAGTTCGTCGGCCGGAATACCATAGTTACCGATAATAGGGTAGGTGACACATAGAATTTGGCCTGAATAGGAAGGGTCTGTAAGACTCTCGGGATAGCCAACCATAGCGGTGCTGAAAACAACCTCTCCACATGCAGGTTGCTCATAACCAAAGGAAAATCCTTGAAATTCAAGGCCATTTTCCAATACCAGTTTTGCTTTTTTAATTGACTGCATCTATTTAAATATGTATGGGTTTAACAAAATCGGACAAAATTAGTTAAAAAAACTATTTTTTGCAATACAAACGACCCCCTTCGTGATGGGAAATTTTAACAATTTCCCCTTTTTGGGCATAACCGAAAATCATTTGTGCAGGGTATCTCTTTCCTTCAATTTCAACAGTTCCCTGCGGTTTCATATCTGTAGCAACTTTACCTGTTTTACCTGTCAGAGAATTGAGGTTTTCCTTTTCAACCCCTACAAACCCCTCTTTTCCCGACGAAAGGTCTGTCTTGAGGGCAATGTGAGAAAATGCTTTTGTCGGGAATAGCTTGTTTGCCAGATATATTGAAAGGAACAATACTGTCGTTGAAGAGACAAGTACTATTGCAAATGGTTTAACCATTGGCCTGAAATTGATTGAACCTCCTTCAAATACAATGTCATTGTCTATCATTGCAAATGCAAGGGTAATTACAATCAGCAGAATGCCGCATATTCCGGCTACTCCGAACCCTGGTATTACAAATATTTCCATCAGCAATAATATAATTCCAATGAAAAAGAATATGATTTCCCAGTTCTGAACGAATCCCTCAAGATACAGTGGAACAAAGTACAGAATCATTCCCAGTACAGCTGCAGCAAGAGGAAATCCTATTCCAGGTGTCTGGAATTCAAAATATATACCTCCCATAATCAGCATAAGCAACAATCCCTGTATCACAGGATTCAGGAAGAAGTATATTATGCTGTTTGTTGCAGTAATCTTATGCTCTGTGATGGTATATTCCATATTCTTCCCGACAGTATTTTGTATCACATCTTCTATACTCTCTGCCATACCTTCACAGTATGAGTTTGCAATCGCCTCACTTGGAGTGTAGCTGAGGACGCTGTCTGCACTCACCATTGATTCTGCAATTGCCGGGTCGCGGTGCCACATCTCGACGGTATCATTGCCGTTTATGAATATCTTTTTGCCGTGACTCTCTGCAGTTGCGCGCATCATTGCCCGCATGAAAGACTGGTATTTGTCGGGAAGGACATTTCCGTTCCCGTCAACTACTGTTGCCGCTCCAATGGAACTGCCGTTGCTCATGTAGATTGAGTCGCAGGCAATGGATATGAGTGCCCCTGCAGATGCAGCTTGTATGTTAATGAATGAGATTACAGGTATTGGGGTGCGGATGATTGCAGAACGGATACTGTCTGCTGCATCAAGTGCCCCTCCGTAAGTATTCAGATTGAGAATGCAGTAGTCTGCATTCTGCTTTTCCGCTTCCCTGAGTGCATCGGTGAACATCCTGGCAGAAGATGCATCTATCTCCTTGTGAAGTTTTATTATATAGAAACTTATTGTGTCTGAGAATGTTGTGTGTGCGCTCAGGTTGCCGTATCCTGCAAATGATGCAATTATTGCAATTGCCACAGATATGAGTATTCTTGTAAAATGTTTCATGAAAATCCAATTTGGGATAAAGTTAGTGATTCTATTTGTATATTTGTAGAGTCTATATGAATATTGTTCTAATAAATTATACTATGAAAATCAGAAATCTCTTTTTGGCAGTTGTTTCCATTATGGTTTCAACTGCTGCAATTGCCCAGAGTTACGGGTGGCATCCCGACGATGAAAACTATGCAGAGAGTTGTACATCCATTATGGTGGGCAAGAAGGCCAGTACAGATGGCTCTGTAATGACAGCCCACTCGTGTGACTCAAATTACCGTACTTGGCTTACAATGGAAAAGAGCAAGTCGTTCAAGCCCGGTGAAATGCAGCCTGTTTACCTTGGACTTCTCCATACTGAGGAGCCTTATGATATGCGCAATGTGGAGAAAAAAGGGGAGATCCCTGCTCCAACTCAACCTACATACAGATTCCTGAATGTGGCTTACCCTTGTATGAATGAGAAACAGTTGGCAATTGGTGAAACCACTACCGTGGGAAAGAAATCTTTGAGAAGGCTTGACGGTATTTTCATGATAGAGGAACTTGAGAGGTTTGCCCTTGAGAGATGTGCTACTGCAAGAGAGGCTATTGCACTTATTGGAGCCCTTGCCGAGGAATATGGATATCTGGATGAGGGAGAATGTCTTACAATTGCAGATAAAAAAGAGGTATGGCATTTTGAAATTTACGGCAATGGAACACTTCCTGTTGATCCTAAAGCCAAGAAATCCAGGAAAGCCCCTGTAGACAAGCCAGGTGCAATGTGGGTTGCCCAGAGGATTCCGGATGACCATGTAGGTGTATCTGCAAATATCCCAAGAATTGGAGTTGTAGATTTCAATAATCCCGACATGTTCATGTATTCGACAGGTTTGAAGGAGCGTGCCAAGGCCCTTGGACTATGGAGCGGTGAAGGTGACTTTGTCTTCTACAAGGTTGTTTCGGATGAGCCTAAACCTTTCTCATACAGGGAGTTTTATGTATTGAGTACAATGGCACCTTCATTGGGACTCAAATTCAGTGATCCTGAACTTCCATTCTCTGTAAAACCCGACAAGAAAGTTTCTCCTGAAGATATGTTTGCATACTACAGGGCTACCTATGAAGGTACAGAGTTTGACCAGATAAAGAACCTCTCTGTAGAAGTTGACAGAAAGAAGAAGGAGAATGGCCAGACAATATATTATAAAGAGGTAGTTTATCCTGTTTCTACATTCATGTCGGGAGACATGAGAGCCCTTCTGAACAAGTTGGAACCTGGCGTTACCCCAAGAATGAGGAACATTGCGGCAATACAGTGTTCATATTCGCATATTATGCAGTGCCGTGACTGGCTTCCCGACGAGATAGGAGGTGTGGCATACTTCTCATTTGACAACCCTGCACAGAGTCCAAGAATTCCTGTATATGCAGGTTCTACACAACTTCCTAAAGGATGGGATGTTTGCGGACAGGCACGTTACAGGAAAGATGCAGCAATTTGGGCCTACAGGGAGAGCAACAGGATTGCAACAATTAACTGGGACAAGACCAGACATCTTATAGAGCCTCAGGTTATGTATTATCAGGAGCAGATGATGAAGGAGTGTGCCCTGGTTGAGAAAGAGGTGGCCAAATTGCTTGAGGATGGCAAAAAGGAGGAAGCGGCAAAGGTCCTGAACCAGTTTACGCAGAAACTTGCCTCTGCTACAGCAAAGACTTGGGAAGATGTAAAAGCGGACTTGTGGACAATTTTTGCAAGGGGTTTGTAACAAATTGTAACTTTTTTTGAAAAAAGTTGATTTTGGGAGAACAACGTAATAAAAAGTTTTATAGATTTGCGGTGTCGTAATTGAATAAACGATTTTACATTGTAATATGGACAATAACCGTTATATGAGCATTAGTATTGGGCGAATTAGCGCATCTGGAATTATTCAGGTGGCTATTTCTGCTATTATTGCCATTAACGTGATTATTATTCCGTGATAATGTAGAATCCTTTAAGTAATAAATTGAAACCTGCTTAATGGATTTGTCTGTTAAGCAGGTTTTTTTATTTGATTATAATTTGTAAGCAATATGGGACTTAGAAGCAGTATAACATTAGAGGGAAGGAAAATGGCCGGAGCCAGGGCGCTCTGGAGAGCAAACGGTATGCAGAAGAAGCATTTCGGGAAGCCTGTAATTGCGGTGGTTAATTCATTTACCCAGTTTGTCCCCGGCCACGTACATCTTCATGAGATAGGTCAATTTGTTAAAAATGAGATAGAAAAAGCAGGATGTTTTGCTGCAGAATTCAATACTATAGCAATAGATGACGGCATAGCAATGGGACACAACGGAATGTTGTATTCACTGCCATCAAGGGAGATAATTGCAGATAGTGTTGAGTATATGTGCAATGCACATTGTGCAGATGCCATGATCTGTATTTCAAATTGTGATAAAATCACCCCCGGTATGCTTATGGCAGCCATGAGATTGAATATTCCGGCAGTGTTTGTGTCGGGAGGGCCAATGGAGGCCGGAAATGTGGATGGAAAGGATTGTGATTTGGTTGACATTATGGTAAAAGGTGCAGATCCTGAGGTTTCTGATGATGATTTGCAGAAATATGAGGAGATGGGATGTCCTACATGCGGTTGTTGTTCCGGCATGTTTACTGCAAACTCAATGAATTGCCTTACAGAGGCTTTGGGACTTGCCCAGGTTGGTAACGGCACAGTGCTTGCAACCCATAAACGCCGTAAAGATTTGTTTGAGAAAGGGGCGAGACTGGTTGTGAAGTTGGCAAATGAGTACTATTTCAATGGCAATGAGGCTATTCTGCCACGTTCAATAGCAACCAAGGCTGCTTTTGAGAATGCCATGAAACTTGATATTGCAATGGGAGGCTCTACAAATACTGTACTTCACCTTCTTGCAATAGCATATGAGGCTGGTGTGGATTTTACAATGAAGGATATAGACAGGCTCTCAAGGGAGATTCCGGTACTTTGCAAAGTTGCCCCCAACTGCAATTACCATATACAGGATGTTAACAGGGCCGGTGGCGTTATGGGTATAATGGGGGAACTTGCAAAAGGAGGTCTTCTTGATACTTCTGTGGGGAGAGTGGATTATACCTCATTGGAGGATGCCCTTTCAAATTGTAGCAGGAAACTTTATTATTCAGCCCCTTGCGGTTTCCGCACCGTAGAGTTGGGGGCAAATGAAAGTGTATATAAGGAATTGGACAATGACAGGGCCAGCGGATGTATAAGGGATCTGGAGCATGCATATTCAAAAGATGGAGGTCTTGCAGTCCTTTATGGGAATATTGCTCCAAACGGATGTATTGTAAAGACTGCCGGTGTGGCTGAAAATATTTTAAAGTTCCAAGGTCCAGCAGTTGTATTTGAGAGCCAGGAAGATGCTGTAAACGGTATTCTTGGAGGAAAAGTGAAGAGTGGTGATTGTGTAGTTATCAGATATGAGGGACCTAAAGGTGGACCGGGAATGCAGGAGATGCTTTATCCTACATCTTTCCTCAAAAGTATGAAACTGGATAGGGAGTGTGCCCTCATTACAGACGGAAGGTTTTCTGGAGGGACAAGCGGACTCTCAATAGGGCATGTTTCTCCGGAAGCGGCTAATAAAGGCCCTATAGCCCTTTTGGAAGATGGAGATATTATTACAATAGATATTCCTGCAAGAAAGATTGGTATTGAAGTACCTGCAGTGGAACTTGAAAGGAGGAGAGCGGTACTTGAGTCACCTGAGGGACCCGGATACAGGCCAAAGGCAAGGGTTAGAGAGGTTAGCAAAGCCCTTAAAGCATATGCATCATTGGCAGGAAGTGCAGATATAGGTGGAGTTAGAGTAATAGAGTAATCTTATTTTATGGAGACAAGAAGAATGACAGGAGCGGAGGCTCTATTGAATACATTTTTGGATGAGGGTATTGATACAATTTTTGGGTATCCTGGCGGAGCAATAATGCCGGTATATGACAAGTTGTATGATTATACAGAAAGATTGAACCATATTCTTGTAAGACACGAACAGGGGGCAATACATGCGGCTGAGGGTTATGCAAGGACAACCGGAAAAGTTGGAGTATGTCTTGCTACTGCAGGCCCCGGTGCAACAAACTTTGTAACCGGCATTGCTGATGCAATGATGGATTCAACCCCATTGGTATGCGTAACTGCTCAGGTTAATGCAGATAAATTGGGTACCAACTTCTTTCAGGAGGCAGATATGATTGGAATAACAATTCCAATTACCAAATGGAGTTACCAGATTGCCTCTGCAGATGAGATTCCTTCAATTATGGCACAGGCATTCCATATTGCAAAAAGCGGAAGGCCAGGTCCTGTACTGGTAAGTATTACAAGAACGGCACAGGTTCAGGAGATGGACTACTGCTATAACAGGGAGGAGGCAGTTGCATCTCTGGATTTCTGCGGTTTCAACAAAGGTGAAGGGTATGATGCAAAGGTGGATGAGATTGCACAGTTGCTCAATAATGCAAAACAGCCTCTGATAATTGCAGGTCACGGCGTGATTTTGTCGGGAGGATGCAAAGAGTTGAAGGAGTGTGCAGATAAAGGTAATATACCTGTGGCGGCTACACTGCTTGGTTTGGGGGCGATTGACCAGAATGACAGCAATTATGTTGGAATGGTGGGAATGCACGGAAATGTTGCCCCAAATGTGATGACACAGAATGCGGATGTGCTTCTTGCTGTAGGAATGAGGTTCTCCGACAGGGTTACCGGTGAGGTGAGGGGATATGCTCCAAAAGCAAAGATTGTGCATGTGGATATAGATTTGGCAGAGTTTGACAAGAATATTAAGGCAGACATTGCGTTCCAGAGTGATGCAAGGATGTTTCTTGAAACTCTTTGTAACAAATTGGAATACAGGGAGAGGGAGAGTTGGTTTGCATTGCATAAACTGAAGAGCAGTTTTGAGTTTGAGAATGTGATGAAACCGCAGTTGGAGAGCAGTTCCTTGACAATGGCGCAGGTGGTGGATGCTGTGAACAGAAATGGAAACAGAAGGAAGATTTTAGTTACAGATGTGGGGCAGAACCAGATGTTTGCGGCACGATATGCAAAACTGGAGGGCAATATGGGATGGGCTACCTCTGGCGGCCTTGGAACAATGGGATACGGCCTCCCTGCAGCAATAGGTGCAAAGGCGGGCAATCCTGAATGTGACGTTGTCCTTTTTTCCGGAGACGGGGGATTCCAGATGAATATTCAGGAGTTCGGGACAATTCTCCAGAGCGGCCTGCAGGTTAAGATGGTACTTATGAACAACTCATATCTGGGAATGGTAAGGCAGTGGCAGGAACTCTTCTACGACCGGAGATATTCTTTTACACACCTGGCCAACCCGGATTTCCAGATGCTTGCAGCGGCATACGGAATAAAATCTGTAAAAGTTACCACACCTGGGGAACTTGATGCTGCAGTTAAACAGATGATGGAACACGAGGGGCCGTTCTTGCTGGAGGCGGCAATGATAGAGCAGGAAAATGTATTCCCGATGATTCCTGCAGGAAAAACTTTGAATGATATAATTTTTGACTGATCTATATGGAAAAATTTACAGTAATGGCAGAGGGTAAGGACAGACTGGATGTCCTTAACAGGATTTCAACCCTGTATCTGCAGAAAAGGATTGAAGTGGAGAGTTTTGAGTTCTCAAGGACAGCGCCTGAGCAGGGTGAGTACAGGATAACATGCTGGTCGGACCAGAAAGAGGTGATTGACCGTATTGTCAACCAGATGAACAATATAGTTGAGATTAAGAGAGCATATTGCGTATTAGCATAAATTGATTTGTAAACATTTAAAGATATAAAGAAATGGCAAAATTGAATTTTGGCGGCGTAGAGGAGCAGGTTGTTACCCGTGCCGAGTTTACATTGGAGAAAGCCAAAGAGGTATTGGCAAATGAAACAGTAGCAGTAATTGGTTATGGTGTACAGGGTCCAGGACAGGCACTGAACCTGAAAGATAATGGCTTTAATGTTATTGTAGGACAGAGAAAGAATTCAAAAACCTGGGACAAGGCAGTTGCTGACGGTTGGGTTCCCGGCGAAACCCTTTTTGAGATTGAAGAGGCTTGCCAGAAGGCTACCATCATAGAGTTCTTACTTTCAGATGCAGGCCAGATTGCAGTTTGGCCTACCGTTAAAAAACATCTTACAGCAGGAAAGGCACTCTATTTCTCACACGGCTTTGGTATCACTTACAATGACCGTACAGGCATTGTTCCACCTGCAGACGTTGATGTTATTATGGTTGCCCCTAAAGGTTCAGGTACTTCATTGAGAAGACTTTTCCTTGAGGGGAGGGGATTGAACTCTTCATACGCAATATATCAGGATGCTACAGGAAAAGCATATGACAGGGTAATTGCTTTGGGTGTAGGTATTGGTAGCGGGTATTTGTTTGAGACAACCTTCAAGAGGGAGGTTTACTCAGACCTTACCGGTGAGCGCGGATCTTTGATGGGTGCTATCCAGGGATTGTTTGCAGCCCAGTACGAGACTTTGAGGGAGAACGGCCATACCCCTTCTGAGGCTTTCAACGAGACCGTAGAAGAACTTTCCCAGAGCCTTATGCCTCTTATTGCAGAGAATGGTATGGACTGGATGTATGCCAACTGCTCTACAACTGCCCAGAGAGGTGCTTTGGACTGGTGGAAGAAATTCCGCGATGCTACCAAACCTGTATTTGCAGAACTATACAATGAGGTGAAGAGCGGTAATGAGGCCCAGATTTCAATTGACTCTAACAGCAAACCTGACTACAGGGTAAAACTTGAGGCTGAATTGAAGGAGATGCGTGAGAGTGAGATGTGGCAGGCCGGAGTAACAGTAAGGTCTCTACGTCCTGAAAACAACTAATTTGAGGAGGATCAGTTATGGAAAAGAAAGATTGGACAAATTTGTCATTTTCATATTCGAAGACAAATACGGTACTTACCTGTTTGTATAAAGACGGCAAATGGGGACCAATTGAGAGCCAGAGTGCAGATTCTTTGAACCTCACAGTATTCTCCCCATCATTGCATTATGGAATGTCATGCTTTGAGGGGCTGAAAGCATTCCGCGGAGCAGACGGTAAAGTGAGGATCTTCCGTCCCGACGAGAACGCAAAGAGATTGCAGAGTTCTGCAGGGTTCCTGGGCATCCCATGTCCTTCTGAGGACCTTTTCATTAAAATGTGCAAACAGGCTGTTCAGGAGAATCTGGATTTCTTGCCCCCTTACGAATTGAGGGCATCTTTGTACATCCGTCCTATCCTTATCACGACAATCCCTTCAATCAACCTTGTACCTCAGCAGGACGGTATCCTCTTTATGGTAATTACCCTCCCTGTAGGTTCATACGCCGGCAAGGTGCTTGATCCTATAAAGACTGTAATTGCAAGGGATTACGACCGTGCAGCACCTAACGGAAGCGGCTCGTTTAAGGTAGGCGGAAACTATGCATGTGCAATGTATGCAACAGGAGTTGCCGTTAAACAGGGCTACAAGGATGTATTGTTCCTGAACCCGGAGACCAAGAACATTGACGAGTTCTCATCTGCAAACTTCTTTGGTATTAAAGGGAACAAGTATGTTACTCCTGATGCCAAGACAGTTCTCCCTTCAATTACCAACAAGTCTTTGAGGCAGGTTGCCGAGGATTTGGGTATGGAGGTTGAGCGGAGGGATATCCCGGTAGAGGAACTTCCAACATTTGAGGAGGTTGGCCAGTGCGGTACCGCTGTAGTAATTACCCCTGTAAAACTTGTTGAAGACAAGGAGACCCTTGCTGCAGAGAATGTTACCGCCTCATATGCTTACAGCCAGGAGTGTGGACCTAAGAGCCGCATGCTGTATGAGACACTTACCGGAATACAGTACGGTGAGATTGAAGACAAGCACGGCTGGTGTACAATACTGTAGAACTGCTTCCATAATAATTATAAAGGAAAATAAACCTTTGAAAACTTAATTCCTCCCAAATCTGCGATTTGGGCCCCTCCCGAGCTCAGAGGCCTTCGCTTGAATGAGAACGGGTAAACCCTCAAGGAGACCACGGGCAGTCACGGTTTTCAAAGGTTTATTTTCCTTTTTATTTGTTTCTGATGTAGTTTTTCAGTTTTTCTACCCCTTCAGGGTTGTAGATGCCGCCAATCATGGCAACTCCGCCAAAATTGAGTTGCCTGAGGTAGGGGATATGTTCTAGGGTAACACCGCCAAGGGCTATAGTTTTGTTGTCAATTATACCCTCTTCAGATGCACGCATGAGCTGCTCTGCTGTAAAACCGGATTTGTATCCGGCCTTTGATATGCTGTCAAAGACCGGACTCAGAAAGAGGTAGTCATATCCATCCTTACAATTTTCAAGTTCCTCAAGGGTATGGCAGGAGCGGGTTCTGAATCCCCTGTAGTTGTGGGGAAGCTCCCTTATGTTCCTGTTTATGTGAATACCTTTAAGTGAAAACTCTTCATAAAGTTGGGGATAATCATGGACAATAATTTTTGCCCGTGCACCGGAGTTGAGTTGGGCAAGCAGATTCCTGCATTCTTCAATGCAGGAATCAGGCTTCCTCAGGTGTATGGTATCAATTCCGCTTTCAATCAGACTCCCTATCAGTTGCCGGTCTTCATCCGTAACCTTTGGGGTTGTTATTGCAATGACCTTCATTTCTTCAAAGCCTCAATTATAAGGTCTGCAACTTTTTTCCCCGACAACAGCATTCCTCCGAAAATAGGTCCCATCCTTGGTGTGCCGCTTACAGCCGACGCAGCCATTCCGCATACATAAAGGCCCGGGTATATCTCTTTGGTCCCGTTTACAACCTCCTCCTCACCGGAAATCACATCCAGAGAGCGCTCTCCAATTACGTCTCCGGTCTCTGTAGCCAGGCGTATACCGTTCTTGCGGGCTACAGTCCTGCACATTTCACTGTCGTGTCCTGTTCCGTCAATGACACATTTGGCCATAATGTTAAGGGGATCCACATGCATTCCCTCCCTCAACACTGGAGTCCAGTTTACAACCACTCCGCTTACAGCATTGTTCTTGAAGATTACATCTTCTACAGAGTAGCAGTTGAAAATTGTTGCACCGGCATGAACGGCTTTATAAAGCAGTGCAGATGTGCTCTCCACAGAATCCATAACATACAGGTTGCTGTTGTACTGTTCATAATTGATTTCAAACTCCTTTATTATATGCAGAGCCTCCTCCTGTACAACAATCTGGTTGAACATCATGGCACCTCCCCACATGCCACCTCCAGGAGAGAGTTTCCTGTCGAATTGGGCCACTTTCAGTCCGGCCTTTGCAAGATAATAGGCAGCAACAATACCTGATGGCCCTCCACCTACAATTGCAACATCCAAATCCAGGTTCCTTTCCAGTTTGCTGAAATAGGTACTTATAATACCTTGTGATACTTTTCTTTCAATCATAATTTTGTGTTTTAGTGGTTTGATTTATTATACAGAATGTATTATTGCAACAATTTTGGACATCTCATCCACAGGATCACTGGCTTTAAGCACACTTCCGCTCAGGGCTATTCCACTTATGCCGCACTCCAGCAGATCTGCAATATCCTCCATGCGGATACCACCAATGGCAACAATGGGAATATCTGTCCCGGATGAAACCATTCTGCTGAGTATTTCCCTGTAACCTTCAAGACCAATTGTGGGAGCAAGGTCCCTTTTTGTAGAGGTAAAACGGAATGGGCCGCATCCAAAATAGTCGGGAACAGAATTGCTGATAATTTCCCGGATATCCTCAAATGAATTTACTGTGGCTCCAATTATGGATTTGCTGCCAAGAATATCCCTGGCATCGGCTATGGACATGTCATTTTTGCCAAGGTGAACACCATCTGCTCCAATCCTTTTTGCGAGCAGCACATTGTCGTTGATAATGAATGTCGCCCCATGCTCCCTGCACATCCTTTGTGCGGCAAGGGCAGTCTCCTCCAGCAGGGATTCATCCGCATCTTTCATGCGGAGCTGTATCCACCGGCATCCGCCTTCCAGTGCCATACGTGCTGAATCCAAATAAGAATACCTGCCGTTACTATGGGTTATGAACTGTAATCTGTATCCCGATGAATTTGTAATTTTAGCCATACCTTCATTGAATTTTCGTTCAACTTGAACGGTTGGTACGGCAATGTCCATGGAACGGACAAAGATGAGGACTCCA
>SUYX01000010.1 GCA_015060225.1 Bacteroidales bacterium
CAGGCCAGTATAAAGGCCCATTTCAAGAAGGCGGCTGAGGATAACCAGCCTGCCCTTGCCATTACTGACCACGGCAATATGTTTGGTGTAAAGGAGTTCCTTAAGGTTGCCAAGGACTTCCCGGATGTGAAGCCAATAATAGGTTGCGAGGTGTATGTGAATCCGGAAGGGCGCTTCAACAAGAGGGGAAAGGAGGATCAGGGTGCATATCACCTGATACTTCTGGCAAAGAATCTGGCAGGTTATTATAACCTTGTAAAGATTGTCTCTACTGGGTGGACAGAGGGTTTTTACTATAAACCAAAGATTGACCGGGAGATTCTGGAGAAATACCATGAGAATCTGATCTGCTGTTCCGCATGTCTTGGAGGAGAGATACCAAAATATATAAATACCGGCCAGTTGGAGAAGGCAGAGCAGACTGCTCTATGGTACAAGAACCTTTTTGGGGAGGATTATTATCTTGAGGTGCAGCTGCACCGTACAGAGATACCGGGAATGACTACAGAAGTGGCAGACCTGCAGGAGATTGCAAATGCAGAGATTTTCCGTATGGGTGAGCGTCTTGGCATTAAGGTAGTCGCTACCAATGATGCCCATTTTGCCCGCAAGGAGGATGGCCCTGCCCACGACCGTCTCATATGCCTTACCACAAATGCCAACTATGATGACCCCAACCGCATGAGATATACCCAGCAGGAGTATCTCAAGACCGAAGAGGAGATGAGGGTGCTGTTCCCTGGCCATCCTGAGGTTATTGAGAACACTCTTGAGATTGTGGAGAAGGTTGAGAAATACAAGATAGACAGAGACCATGTGCTTCCGGTATTCCCAATTCCGGAGGAGTTTCCCGACAGTAATGAATACCTCCGTCACTTGGTATATAAGGGAGCGGAGAAGAAATACAAAATCATTACCGACGAGTGCAGGGAGCGTATAGACTTTGAACTTGCTACAATTAAGAAGATGGGATTCCCGGATTACTTCCTTATTGTGCAGGACTTCATTGCCGCCGCCCGCAGCATTGGGGTATGGGTAGGTCCCGGACGTGGTTCGGCAGCCGGTTCTGTTGTAGCATATTGCTTGGGAATCACCAATTTGGATCCTATCAAATACGATTTGCTGTTTGAGCGTTTCCTTAACCCTGACCGTATCTCAATGCCAGATATAGATGTAGATTTTGATGATGACGGCCGAGGAAGGGTTCTGCAGTATGTGGAGGAGAAATATGGCAAAGACCATGTTTCCCATGTGGTTACCTTTGGTACAATGGCCACCAAGAGTGCCATAAAGGATGTCGCCCGTATCCAGCAGGTCCCTTTGCAGGAGAGTGACCGTCTGGCAAAACTTGTTCCCGACAGTTTCCCTGAGCAGGTGGAGAAATATACTGATGAGAACGGCGAGGTGAAGGAGAAGACCAAGAAGGTGAAGGTGACTGTAGAGAACTGTGTGAAACTGGTACCAGAGATGAAGGAGGCGTATGAGAACTCGGATATTCCCGGTGTACATGACACCTTGGAATATGCCCAGAAACTGGAGGGTACTGTAAGGAATACAGGTGTACATGCCTGCGCCATTATTATTGGAAGGGATAATCTTACAGAGCATATCCCTATCTGTATTGCCAAGGATAAGGAGACAGGTGAGGATATGTGGGTATCCCAATATGAAGGTTCCTTTATTGAGGATGTGGGGATGCTGAAGATGGATTTTCTTGGTTTGAGGACTTTATCAATACTTAAAGAAGCAGTATCTAATGTTAAGAAATCCAAAGGGATAGACATTGATATTGAAAGTATCCCTATAGACGATAAAAAGACCTTTGAACTATTTGGCCGCGGAGATACAGTTGCAGTGTTCCAGTTTGAGTCGCCGGGAATGCAGAAATGGCTGAGGGAACTCCAGCCGAGCCGTTTTGAGGACCTGATTGCAATGAATGCCCTCTACCGTCCCGGCCCTATGGACTATATCCCTGATTTTGTTGCCCGAAAGAAGGGAGAGCAGGCTATAGAATATGACCTTCCTGAGATGGAGAGCATCCTGCAGGATACATATGGGGTAACTGTATATCAGGAGCAGGTGATGCTCCTTTCCCAGAAACTGGCCAACTTTACCAAAGGACAGGCCGACGGACTCCGTAAGGCTATGGGTAAGAAACTCATAGACAAAATGATGGAGTTGAAGGTTAAGTTTATGGAGGGAGGTACGGCCAACGGCCATCCTCAGGATGTATTGGAGAAGATTTGGAAGGACTGGACAGCATTTGCCCAGTACGCATTCAACAAATCCCACGCAACCTGCTATGCCTGGGTAGCATACCAGACCGGTTATATGAAGGCCCACTATCCTGCAGAGTTTATGGCGGCCAACTTGAGCAAGAACCTAAACAATATAGAGGAGATTACCAAACTGATGGACGAGTGCCGCAGGTTGGGTAAAAGGGTTCTTGGTCCCGATGTTAACGAGAGTGACCGCACCTTCTCTGTAAATAAGGCGGGTGATATCCGCTTTGGAATGGCTGGTGTGAAAGGTGTGGGAGGAGCCATTGTGGATTCTATTGTGGCGTGCAGGGGTGACAAACCATTTAAAGGCATTTTTGACTTTATTGAGAGGGCCTCTGTCGGCGGCAATATAAATAAGAAGACTATAGAATCACTGGCTTATGCAGGTGCATTTGATTCATTCCCGGAGATTCGTAGGGACCAGTTTTTTACAGAGAACTCCAAAGGGGAAGTTTTTATAGAATCTTTCTGCAGATATGGACAGAAACTGCAGTCAGACACTTTGTCGGGAGGAAACTCCCTGTTTGGAGACCTGGATGAAGGGTTCAAGCCAACCCCTCCGGAGATTCCTGCTCCAAGGGACTACAACAAGATGGAATTCCTCAAGAAAGAGAAGGAACTGGTTGGAATGTATCTCTCTTCCCATCCCCTCGACATGTACAAATTTGAGATGGACCATTTTGCAAAGATTTCACTCAAGGATGCAGCGGAGATGGCCGCTGCTGCCAGTACAGATGCTGCATTGCGCAAGAGGGAACTCTATCTGGCCGGTCTAATCACCTCAGTGAGCAGGATGGTTTCCAAGAAGAGCGGCAAGCCGTGGGTGAAATTCTCAATTGAGGATTATGACAGCAGTGTTGAGTTTGCCCTTTTCGGGAAAGATTTTGAGACTTTCATGCCATTTTTGGAGGAGGGACAGGCTATAATGTTCAAATGTCAGATAATGCCTAAGTTTGGATTTGGAAAAGAGGAAGAGAAAGGTCCCGACGGAAAGCCGCTGCCTGTGGAGTGTGAACTTAAGATGCGCAAAATCACCCTTCTTGCCAACACCAAGGAGGAGTTCATAAAGAAACTGACCATAAATGTGCCAATAAAGAGGTTGTCGCCGGCATTCCGCAAGGAGCTGCTCAAACAGCTGAAGGAACACAAAGGGAAAAAGATGCTGGCCCTCAATCTGCTTGACTATGATAAAGGGTACTCGGTGGAATTCTTCTCCCGTAAATTCAAGGTGGATGTAAATCCTGGGCTGCTGGACTTCCTTGCCCACCATAACCTTGAGTTTAAGGTTGAGTCTGATGTATATCTATAAAAAAGTGCAGGAGCTCCTGCACTTTTTTTATGGGTTCCTTCCCGATATTCTAGTATCCTTGTGCCCTCAGAGCAATCTCTGCCCCTTCTGGAGTTACCAGTGAGGCTCCGGCCTCAGGTTTGCACAGGTGGCCTATGATATCAACATTAGGGAACTCCTTGTGGAAGCGCTCATGCTCCTGAACCGGCACTGCAAAGAGGAATTTGTAGTCGTCTCCGCCGTTGAGGGCTGCAGTTATGGCATCCATGTTGAGCTCATCTGCCATTGCAAATGTCTGTGAGGCAATGGGAATTTTTGCCAGATAAATCTTTGCTCCCACATTATGCTCTTCACAAAGTTCTTTGACAGTAGCGGCCAGTCCGTTGGTTATGAAGTAGCCGCAGGCCGGGAAAAGTTTGGCCTCCTTGAACTGTTCTGTAGTTTTTGGGTTTATCTCGGGGCTGAGGTATTGGCTCAGGATATATTTGTAGCGGCTCAAATCGGGCTGTACGTATTCTGCAGCGCGTTCTGCAGGGATACGGTTGAAGGCGATTTTCTCCCTCTCAAGCACATGCAATCCCATATATGCGGCACCTACATTGCCGGTAAGACATAAAAGACAGGTGTTGTCAACAGCAGGTACGGTGGCGGCTGTCTTTGCACTTTGCACGCCACATGCTGTAATTGCTATATTCAGACCTGTCATTGAGGCTCCAAGATCCAGGGACAGTTGTGCAATATTGTGCTCTTTGCAGGCTGCCAGTACTCCGCCCCAGAATTCGGAGATGTCCTCTACACAGAATCTTGCCGAAAGGCCCAGTGAAAATGAAAGACCCTGGGGATTGTAGCATTTTGCATATATGCCGCCCATAGCCAGCAGTGAGGCCTTGTATCCCAGATGCTTGAGTGGGGTATATGTGAGGTCAAAATCAATACCTTCAAGCATTGTTTTCTGTACTGTAAGGAAATTGTTCACATCTTTGGTGCGCCCAGCTCTGTCGGGAATACGCCCGGCGAACATCTGGGAGGTGGAGTTGTTGTATTGTGTACCTTCAAAAAGTCTCTTGATGAGGGCAACTTTGCCAATTTCACTGATTTGTGTCCTTTTTGGGGCAGAGTTGTTCTGTTGAGTACCTTTTTCTAGTGATTCTGTGTTCATAACCGTGTATTTTTTTACAAAAATACCTAAAATGGTTTAACTTTGCGCTGCGATGAGTAAAAATAACGAGATAATTGAAAATATTGCCAATGCTGAATATCAGTACGGCTTTGAATCCAATATCAATCAGGAGTTTATACCCAAGGGACTCAATGAGGATATCATCAGGCTCATCTCTTCAAAGAAGGGGGAGCCGCAGTGGTTGCTGGAGTTCCGTTTGAAGGCTTTTGAGCGCTGGAAGAAGATGGAGATGCCCAAGTGGGCCCATCTGGATATTCCCGAGATTGATTATCAGGATATAATCTATTATGCTGCACCACAGCCAAAGAAGGAGGTTACGGAGATTGATCCGGAACTGGCGGAGACTTTTGAGAAACTCGGTATTCCCCTCCACGAGAGGAATGTCCTTGCCGGTATGGCGGTTGATGCAGTGTTTGATTCTGTATCTGTGAAGACCACTTTCCGTGAGACATTGGCTGAGAAAGGGGTGATTTTCTGCTCTTTCTCTGAAGCAGTGAGGGATTATCCGGATCTGGTGAAAAAGTATCTGGCATCTGTGGTTCCGGTGGGGGACAACTATTTCTCTGCCCTCAACTCTGCAGTGTTCAGTGACGGGTCGTTCTGCTATATCCCAAAGAATACCCGCTGCCCTATGGAACTGAGCAGTTATTTCCGTATAAATGCCAAGGGTACAGGACAGTTTGAGAGGACTCTCATAGTGGCCGATGAAGGTTCGTATGTGAGTTATCTTGAGGGGTGTACCGCTCCTCAGAGGGATGAGAACCAGTTGCATGCTGCTGTTGTGGAGATTGTGGTGATGCAGGATGCGGAGGTGAAGTATTCTACAGTCCAGAACTGGTATCCTGGAGACAAGGAGGGTAGAGGTGGAATTTACAACTTTGTTACCAAGAGGGGTATATGCAAAGGGGCAAACAGCAAGCTGTTCTGGGCACAGGTGGAGACTGGTTCTGCAATTACCTGGAAATATCCCAGCACTATCCTTAAGGGTGACAACTCTATAAGTGAGTTCTATTCGGTAGCGGTTACAAACAATTACCAGCAGGCGGATACCGGTACCAAGATGATACATATTGGCAAGAATACCAGCAGCCGTATTGTGAGCAAGGGCATTTCTGCAGGACGGAGCCAGAACAGTTACAGGGGTCTGGTGAAGATTCTTCCTGGTGCCGAGAATGCACGCAACCACTCGCAGTGCGACAGCCTTCTCCTTGGAGACAAATGTGGGGCGCACACTTTCCCTTATGTTGAGAGTGAGAACCCTACAGCGGTAGTGGAGCATGAGGCCACCACTTCAAAGATTGGTGAGGACCAGCTGTTCTATTGCCAGCAGAGGGGTATAAAGGCTGAGGATGCTGTGGGGCTGATTGTAAACGGTTATGCAAAGGAGGTAATCAACCAGCTCCCTATGGAGTTTGCGGTTGAGGCCCAGAAGTTGTTGCAGGTTTCGTTGGAGGGTAGTGTAGGTTAAAAAATTACAGGAAAGATGTTCAGTATAGAAAATATATTGTTTACGTTGGGAGGCCAGGGAGTGAGTCTCCTTGAGCTTCTTGCAGTTATGGCAGGTCTCACATGTGTGTTTCTTGCCACAAGGGGCAGGGTACTCAATTTCTGGGTAGGGTATCTTTATAATATCCTCCTGTTTTTCATGTTCCTGCAGAAGCATCTGTACTCCAGCATGCTGGTGCAGCCCATATCGTTTATTATCAACTTTTTTGGGCATTACAGATGGACCCATCCGGCACAGGATGAGAAGGACCGCAAGGAGCAGTTGAAGATAACTGTCCTCACCAATAAGGAAAGGGTTACATTATTGGGTATTGTTGCAGTATTCACTGTATGCTGGGGCTTTCTGCTGAGCCAACTGAATGTATGGTGGCCTGATGTGTTCCCTACTGCAAGGGCTCCGTTCCTGGATGCTTTTGTTACAGCATTTATCCTGTTGGCGCAGTATCTTTCTGCCCAGAAGAAGATTGATTGCTGGGGGGCCTGGCTGGTTGTGAATGTTACCAACATTACCCTATACATTAAGGCAGGGCTGGTGTTTATGCCGCTTGTAAGTGCAGGTTATCTTATCCTTGCATTCTTCGGGTTTGCCATGTGGAGAAAACAGATGAAGGCACAGGAGATTTAAATTGGAGAGATTATGGAAAATTTGATTGAAATAAAAAATTTGCATGCCAATATCAATGGCAGGGAGATTCTAAAAGGTATAGACCTTGTTGTAAAACCCGGTGAAGTTCATGCCATTATGGGGCCTAACGGTTCCGGTAAAAGTACCCTTTCTGCTGTTCTTGCAGGTAAGGAGCATTATGAGGTAACAGAGGGTACAGTAACTTTTATGGGACAGAATCTGCTGGAGATGTCTCCCGAGGAGCGCTCTTGGGCAGGATTGTTCCTTGGATTCCAGTATCCTATTGAGATTCCTGGAGTTACAAATGTGAACTTCATGAAGACTGCAGTGAATGAGCACCGCAGGCAGAAGGGGCTGGCTCCCCTTACAGCGGCCGAGTACCTTAAATTGATGAGGGAGAAACTGGCTATAGTGGAGATGGACCCCGCTTTCTCTTCAAGGGGTGTGAATGTGGGCTTTTCAGGTGGTGAGAAGAAGAGGAACGAGATCTTCCAGATGGCAATGCTTGATCCTAAACTCGCTATCCTTGATGAGACAGACAGCGGTTTGGATGTGGATGCCCTCCGTATTGTGGCTACAGGTGTGAACAAACTCAAGAAGGCAGACAATGCTACAATTGTAATTACCCACTACCAGAGGCTGTTGGATTACATTGTACCTGATATTGTACATGTGCTTTACAAGGGAAGAATCATAAAGACAGCCGGTAAGGAACTTGCCCTTGAGGTGGAGACCAGAGGTTATGACTGGCTTATAAAAGGTGAATAATTTATCGGGAAGAGGATTATGGAGAACAATTATATTTATATTCCCGACAAATCCCAGGAGGAGTTCAGGTGCCGAGTGCCTCTGAAGGATACCGATCAGGTGTTTGTGGTTGACGGACAGGGGGAGAAGATGGGGCTTTCGTTGGGCAGGGGTGAGATTCTTCCAAGGATGCTGCAGGTGATTCAGGTGAGGAGCAGCCGTGCGGCGGAGGACCTTTCATATTCTTCCGATTATGTTTTGGGAGAAGGGGCACAGGCCAAGGTACTTCTCTGTTCACATACCCTCTCTATGGAGGATTTTGTTACCCATGAGAATGTGAATGTGAAACTTGCCCAGGGAGCAGTGCTGGATATGGTTGTTATGCAGAATGAACACAACAAGTCCAGACACAGCACTTCGTTCAAGGTGGAGATGGAGGCAGGAGCGGTATTGAACCTTAATGTTATTACTCTTCATGGAGGAGAAATTTCAAATGATATAGATGTTGCCCTCAACGGAAAGGGTGGAGAGTGTAATGTGAACGGCCTTTATCTTGCAGATGGAAAACAGAGGGTTTCCACAAGGGTGAATATCTGGCACAATGTTCCGGAGTGCCACAGCTCACAGCTGTTCAAGGGAATTCTGGATGGAGAGTCTGTAACCCGTTTCAGCGGAAGGATTTATGTGGCAAAAGATGCACAGAAGACGGAGGCTTACCAGGCCAACAACAATCTGCTGGCTTCACGTACTGCCAAGGCATATACACAACCCCATCTTGAGATTTATGCAGATGATGTGAAATGTTCTCACGGTGCAACTGTGGGAAGCCTCAATGAGGATGAACTTTTCTATATGCGTTCCCGTGGAATTGAGAAGAGTGAGGCCAAGCTCCTGCAGCAACAGGCTTTTGCTTATGCAGTGTTGGAGAAAGTGGCAAATGAGAGTTTGAGGGAGAGATTACACTCACTTATGGAGAGCCGCTTGAGGGGAGAGTTTTCAGAGTGCTCAAATTGCAGTAAACATTGTTGCTGAGCCCCTGTGGAAGGGTTGTTAATTCTTTTGTTGAAAAGTATTATTTACACTTGCCCGTTGTAGGGTTAAAATGAAGTAACTTGCAAACCAATTACCGTTACCGGTAGTTGGTTTTTTCTTGAGCAAAATAATACAATAATAAATATAACTATATGAGTATCAAGACCTACACTTATGAGGAAGCCTTGCAGGCCAGTGTCAACTTCTTTAAGGGAGACGAGTTGGCTGCGTCTGTATGGATCAACAAGTATGCAATGAAGGATTCATACGGCAACCTGTATGAGAAATCACCTGATGACATGCACCGCAGACTTGCACGCGAGTTTGCCAGAATTGAGAACAAATATCCTAACCCTATGAGTGAGGATGAGATATTTGAATTGTTGAGGGATTTCAAGTACATTATTCCTCAGGGTGGCCCTATGACAGGTATCGGCAATTCATATCAGATTGCATCACTTTCAAACTGTTTTGTGGTTGGTCATGATACACCGGCAGACTCGTATGGCGGAATCATGAAGATAGATGAGGAGCAGGTGCAGCTTATGAAACGCCGTGGCGGTGTAGGACACGACCTTTCACACATCCGTCCTCAGGGAAGTGCAGTGCTCAACAGTGCACTTACCTCTACCGGTGTGGTCCCTTTTATGGAGAGATACTCTAATTCTACCCGCGAGGTAGCACAGGATGGCAGGAGAGGTGCCCTTATGTTGTCAATTTCCATCAAGCATCCCGACAGTGAAAAGTTCATTGATGCCAAAATGGAACAGGGCAAGGTTACAGGAGCAAATGTTTCAGTAAAGATTGACGATGAGTTCATGAAGGCTGCACTTGCAGGAGAACAGTATGAGCAGAAATATCCTGTGAATGCAGCTGAGCCTAAGGTTTCCAAGATGGTCAATGCTCAGAATATCTGGAAGAAGATTGTGCATAATGCATGGAAGTCTGCAGAGCCTGGAGTATTGTTCTGGGATACAGTGTTGAGGGAGTCAGTGGCAGATTGCTACGCAGACCTGGGTTACAGGACTGTAAGTACCAACCCTTGTGGCGAGATTCCTTTGTGCCCTTATGACTCATGCCGTCTTATAGCACTTAATCTCTACTCATATGTGAAGAATCCTTTTACCCCAGAGGCTGAATTTGATATGGATCTGTTCAAGGAGCATTCCGGTAAGGCAATGAGGCTTATGGATGACCTTATTGATCTTGAGATGGAGAAGATTGAGGCTATTCTGGGCAAAATCAAGTCTGACCCTGAGACAGAGGATGTAAAGAGGACAGAGCTTGATTTGTGGGAGAAGATAAAGAGAAAATCACTTGGCGGAAGACGTACAGGTTTGGGTATCACAGCTGAGGGCGATATGTTGGCAGCCCTCGGCATGAGATACGGTTCTGAGAAGGCGATTGATTTTGCCGTTGAGGTACAGAAGAATCTTGCAGTTGAGGCTTACAGGTCTTCTGTAAATATGGCATCTGAGAGAGGTGCATTCCCAATTTATGATACAAAGAGGGAGGAGAACAATCCTATGATTGACAGAATCCGCACTGCAGATCCTGAATTGTACAAGCTTATGTCCAAAGTGGGTAGAAGAAATATCTCTCTGCTTACAATTGCACCTACAGGAACAACTTCACTCATGACCCAGACTACATCGGGAATAGAGCCTGTATTCCTTCCATTTTATATCAGAAGAAGAAAGGTGAATCCTAATGACAAGAATGCTGTTATTACCTTCAGGGATGATGTTGGTGATTGCTGGGAGGAGTATTATGTATTCCATCACAAGTTCCTTACCTGGTGTGAGGTTAACGGTATTCCTGCAGAGGAAGTGAAGAAAATGTCGGTGAAGGATGTGGAGACCCTTGTTGAGAAATCTCCTTACCACAGGGCTACCTCGGCTGATATTGACTGGGTTGCTAAGGTGAAGATGCAGGGAAGTATCCAAAAATGGGTTGACCACTCAATAAGCGTTACTGTAAACCTTCCTAATTCTGTTACAGAGGAGCTTGTTGCAAATGTGTACAAGACAGCTTGGGAAGTTGGTTGTAAGGGCGTTACAGTATATAGGGACGGTTCAAGGGCAGGAGTGCTTGTTTCGGCCAAAGATGAGAAGAAGGAGACAGTTTCATTGAAACCTAAAGAGAGACCAAAATCTTTGGAGGCTGATGTTATCCGTTTCATGAACGGCAAGGAGAAATGGATTGCCCTTGTAGGTAAATTGAATGGTGCCCCTTATGAGATCTTTACAGGTCTTGTAGATGAGGACAGCCGCAATATCCCTAAATCTGTTGAGAGCGGATTCATTGTTAAGGAAAAGGATGTGAAGACCGGTCTTACCCGTTATGATTTCCATTTTGTAGACAAATATGGGTATACAAACATTGTAGGCGGTATTTCGCATATGTTCAACAAAGAGTACTGGAACTATGCCAAGCTTATATCAGGTGTATTGCGCCACGGTATGCCAATTGTAGATGTACTCAACCTTATCAACGGGCTATCTTTGGACAGTGAGGCAATCAATACTTGGAAAAATGGTGTAGAGCGCAGTCTGAAACGCTATATTCCTGATGGTACCAAGGATGATACCGGAAAGAAATGTTCAAAATGCAATTCAAACAATCTTGTATATCAGGAAGGGTGTCTTGTATGTATGAATTGCGGTTATTCAAAATGCGGTTGATATGATTCTATATCCGAATGCGAAAATAAATTTAGGTCTAAGTGTTTTACAAAAGAGGGAGGATGGGTTTCATAACCTTGAAACCCTCTTTTATCCTGTAGAAGCAAAGGATGTTCTGGAGATAGTTGAAAGCGGCGGATTGCAGATGCACCAGTACGGAATTGAGTATCCCGGAGATCCTATGGATAACCTTTGTGTTAAAGCATACAGGGCTCTTGCAGCTGATTTTGATATACCTCCTGTAGAAATACATCTGTATAAGAAGATTCCGGTTGGAGCCGGGCTTGGAGGGGGATCTGCGGATGCTGCCTTTACCCTTAGGGGGTTGAATGAGATGTACTCGCTTGGCCTTTCAGATGATAGGTTGTCGGAATATGCTGCAACTTTGGGTAGCGACTGTGCATTCTTTGTATATAACAGGCCCATGCTGGGGACCGGACGTGGAGAGATTCTGGAGCCTGTAGAGATTCCCTCATTGGAGGGATATGAAATTAAACTCGTTTTTCCCCCTTATTTTGTTTCAACGGCAGCAGCTTATGGCGGAATTGTCCCAAGGGATAAAAGGGTTGCAAATGGTGAGAATGTTGATACCAGGAGCATTGTAGAGATACTTCGCCAACCTGTTGAGTACTGGAAGGATTCACTTACAAATGATTTTGAAAAGACAGTTTTCGCAAAAATACCGCAGTTGGCGGCTTATAAGGATGAATTGTATGCCCAGGGTGCCGTTTATGCATCTATGAGTGGAAGCGGCTCGGCATTTTTTGGAATATTCAAGAAGTGATTATTAAGGTTGTACTAAAAAGGGGCGCCCGCTACTACCTTCAGGAACCCCTTTTTTGTACTAAAACCTAAACCTACACTTATAAGATGCAGAACGTTTATAAAACGTTGCATTAATTTTTAAAAATTTTTCCCGACGGGAGCCATGAGATCAGATAACCTGTCAGACAAACCCCAATTACTATAATTGCAATATCTGCAAATTGTATATCTACAGGGTATGCAGATACAATATAATTGCCTGGTAAAGAAATTATTCCATATTCTTTCTGGAGAAAGGCGGCTGCCAGTCCAATAATTGTTCCTGTGCAGCATCCGGTAACGCAGATCAGGAAACCATGGAGGTGAAAAATTCTCATAATCGTCTCCTTTGTGGCCCCCATGCTCAAAAATGTGGAGATATCGTCCTCCTTCTCTGTAACCAACATGCTGAGGCAGCTGAAGATGTTGATGGAGATGATGGCTATTACAAAGAATAATATCATATATACTGCAAATTTCTCGGCCTTCATCATTTTGTACAGAGTGGAATTCTGCTGTTGTTTGTCCCTGATTATGCTGTCGGGAAGAATACTGTGGAGAGCTTCCCTTATTTTATCCTTATCCGTACCTGGTGCGGTGTATACCTCCAGGTATGAATACTCATTCTTCTGTACTCCAATGAGTTCCCTTGCAAGTGATGATTCTGTATATATTGCGTTTTCAATCTCATACCCTGAGTCCCTCAGTATTGCAGAAGGGAACACCTTTGCGCCGTTTATGGATGCAAGCGGGTTTGTGATTGAAAATTCTTCCCCTTTTTGGGGATAATACAATTCCAAAGGGGTAAGGAATCTTACCCTTGCTTCCAGTCTGCGTGCAAGGTCTTCCCCTATCAGAGCCTCCCTTATCTCCCCGTTGCGGAGTCTGGCAGTTCCCTCAATCAGGTTTGCAGCAATGCCGTTCCATTTGAAATATGCGGTATCTGTCCCAATGATGGTTGCAATTGCCTCCTTTTTACCATACCTCACAAAGATATTGTCGGAAACGACAGTACATACATAAACTACACCCTCTGTTGAGGAAATGAGTCCAAGAGTCTGGGGCGGGGTTTCAATTGTTTTTCCTTCGGGAGGAGTTATTGTAAAATCGGCTTTGAAACCCTCATAGATTTCTCTTATGGAGTTGTCAAAGCCGTTGTATACAGAAAGGATAAGGACAAGCGCCATGCTCCCTATTGCTATTCCCGCTGCGCTTATTATGGAAATAATGTTTATTACATTATGTTTCTTCTTGGCAAACAGGTATCTGAGGGCAATATGAAGCGGTGTCCCCATTCTTTATTTCTTTAGCAGTTCATCTATGTGCTCAACATAGTCCAGCGTACTGTCTCTGTAAAAGGCAATTTCGGGGACAATGCGGAACTGTTTTCCTACAAGTCTTCCCAACTCTCCCCTTATCTGTTTTACAGAGTTCTGGAGTATCTCCATTGCCTGGTCTCCTTTGGCAGATGGAAATATGCTTACAAATACTTTGGCAAAGGAGAGATCAGGGCTTACCCTAACTTCACTTACGGTAATCATTGCTCCCCCAAAAACAGCCATACCCTTGCTGCGGATAATTTCTGCAAGGTCTTTCTGAAGCTGTTTGCCTATTTTCTGTTGTCTTGTGCTCTCTCCTTCCATAATTGTTTAGTTGAATTTTAAGATGAAATAGTTTTTCTTGCCTTTCTGGACAAGGATATATTTGCCGTTGATAAGCTTCTCTTCTGCCAACACGCCGTTCACATCTGTGTATTTCTCCTTGTTTATGCTAAGGCCGTTGGCCTGTATCATCTTGCGGCACTCACCTTTAGATGGGAATATGTTGGTCTCAACAGCAAGCATCTCTATAACATTGGTGCCCAGTTTTTCCCTCGAAACCTCGTATTGTGGCACTCCGTCAAATACAGAAAGGAATGTCTGTTCATCAAGTTTCTTGAGGGCATCCTGGGTAGAGTTGCCGAACAGCATATTTGAAGCCTCAACAGCTTTGTTGAATTCCACCTCTCCGTGTACCATAATGGTAATCTCCTTTGCAAGAAGTTTCTGCAAAATTCTTGTGTGAGGTGCTTCCTTATGCTCGGCAATTGCTGCTTCAATGGTCTGGCGGTCCAGCATTGTAAAGATCTTTATATATTTCTCTGCATCCTCATCACCAACATTCATCCAGAACTGGTAGAATGCGTATGGAGATGTGTACTCAGGGTTAAGCCAGATATTGCCTTTCTCGGTTTTTCCAAATTTTCCGCCGTCTGCCTTTGTTATAAGGGGACAGGTAAGTGCAAATGCCTCATTGCCGGTCTTTCTGCGGATAAGCTCGGTTCCTGTAGTAATGTTGCCCCACTGGTCACTTCCCCCCATTTGAAGCTTGCAGTTCATATGCTCGTTCAAATACAGAAAATCGTAACCCTGTACAAGCTGGTAAGAAAATTCTGTAAATGACATCCCTTCCCTGGCCTCTCCGCTCAGACGTTTCTTTACGGAGTCTTTGCTCATCATGTAGTTTACAGTAATGTGCTTACCAATATCACGGATGAATGAAAGGAACGAGAAATCCTTCATCCAGTCATAGTTGTTTACAAGAACTGCAGCATTCTCCTTGTCTGAATCAAAATCCAGGAAAATTGAGAGCTGTTTCTTGATAGCTGCAATATTATGGTTAAGGGTTTCCTCATCCAGGAGGTTTCTCTCAGCGCTTTTCATAGAAGGGTCTCCAATCATTCCTGTTGCACCTCCAATAAGGGCGTAAGGCTTGTGGCCGCAATTCTGAAAATGTTTAAGCATCATAATGCTTACCAGGTGCCCAATATGCAATGAATCTGCTGTTGGGTCAATACCAACATAAGCAACTGTGCACTCCTTCATCAGTTGCTCCTCTGTACCCGGCATCATAGTATGGATCATACCTCTCCAGGTAAGCTCCTCAACAAAATTTTTCATCTGTTATATATTTTTAATGTTCAATATTTTCTTCCCGACAGGTTCTTATAACCCATAAACTGCAAAGTTAATATTTTTACTTGAAAAGGTTGTATTTCTTCCCTTTGTTGTAAAGAGTTTGTCTTGTAATTCCCAATTCTTCCGCTGCCATGGTGACATTCCCGTCATGTCTTTCCAGGGCAGAACGCATCATCATCCTCTCCATCTGTTCCAGAGTGCAGGCTTTGCACTCCAACTTGTTTTTCATTTCCAGAGAGCAGTTCCTCATTCTGGATGCGTTTCTTAAAGTTACGGTAAGCTTCTCATTGTTCCATGGCTTTGGGACAAAATCAAAGGCCCCTGAATCTACAGCTTCCAGACCAAAAGAATTCTGTGAGAAATTGGTAAGGACTACAGTTTGTATTTCCTTTCCACAGGAGGAGATTTTCTTTATGAAATCGAGGTACATCTTCTGTTCTGAAGGGGTATTTGCCCCAGTGTCGACAACAATTATTCCAACCTTATTTTCCTCTGCAAGCTTCATGATTTTTTCAGGGTCACATTCTGTGAGGACCTCTTCAAACTCTTTTTGGACCAGCAATGTAAGGGCTGTAAGAAATCCCTTGTTGTTGCCATAAATGAGTACAGTATCGTTGATTTTCATATTCTTTACTCCTTGTAAACTGCTGTAAAACTAAAACTTGCTGCAAATGTAAAAAAAATTTACACATTGGCAAAATGTGTAAAAATATTTTACAAAAGCCCTTTTTGCAGGTGAATGTGAATAAACGCCCTTTCTGTTATTTGCTAAATAATGCTATTTTTGTAGCTGTATAAATGCAGTATATCATGAAAACAAGTTTTACCAGATTTTTGGCCGTAGTGCTTTTATTGTTCTTTGTTGCTCCGGCTTTTGCGCAATTGCCTGAGAAGTTGGCCCAGTTCAGCAATATTAGCGGTATACGGGAGTTGAAGATTTCAGACAGGATGGAGAATCCTTTCAAAGAGAAATATGTGATGTTTTTTGAGCAGCCGATAGATCATGGCAACCCGTCAAAAGGTACTTTCAGGCAGAGGGTGATTGTTGCTGTTGCAGATTACAATGCGCCTACTGTAATTATAACAGAAGGTTATGGGGCAGCATATGGTCTCAATCCAAGATATAGGGAAGAGGTTTCAAAACTGTTCAATACAAATATGGTACTTGTGGAGCACAGGTATTTCCTTGAGTCGGTTCCATTCATGCAGGATGATACCACCATTACTCCGGAGACTTTGGACTGGAGCTATATGACAGCTGTAAATGAGGCCGCAGATTTGCATAATGTGAACCAGACCTTAAGAAAAGTGTTTAATGGTAAATGGATTGCTACAGGTATAAGCAAGGGAGGCCAGACAGCAATGTTCTATACAGCTTATTATCCTGAAGATCTTGATGTGTCAGTTCCGTATGTGGGTCCGGTGTGTAAAGGTGTTGAGGACGGACGCCACGAGCCTTTCCTGGCAGAGTATGCAGGTACTCCGCAGGATAGGGAAATTTTGAGGAATTTCCAGATAGAGTTCCTCAAGAGAAGGGCAACCATCAAGCCTATGTTTGAGAAACTTTCGCAGGAGCAGAAGCTTACCTACAAGATTGATATGGATGCAGTATATGATTATTGTGTACTTGAGTTCCCGTTCGCTTTTTGGCAGTGGGGTATGAAGACATCAACTGTCCCTGATCCCAAGAGTGCTACAGATGAACAGATGTTCAATTTCCTTGTGCGGGTAAGCGGTCCTGATTATTTTGCTGAAGGTGGTGATTCTGCTCCTTTTTTTGTACAGGCTGCAAAGGAGTTGGGATATTACGGATATGACACCAGGCCTTTCAAGGGGCTTCTCACAATTAAGGATGCGGAGGGTTATTTGAACAAGCTGTTTGTGCCGCAGAGCCAGTCATTCAAGTTTGACAAATATCTGTACAAGAAACTTGTGAAGTTTTTGGCTGAAACTGATTCAAAAATGATGTTCATATACGGTCAGTTTGACCCTTGGAGTGCAGTTATGCCAGTGGCCCCTATTAAGAACGAGGAACTTAAGAAGAAAGGCAAGGGGCGCCAGACAATGAAACTTTTTGTTGAGCCGGGCGGAAGCCATAGGGCAAGGATTTCCACTTTGCCTGAGCCAATGAAGCATGAGGCAATAGCTACCCTTAAAGAGTGGCTCGAATTGTAGAAGGAATATGTTACCGGAGTTTAAGGAGATAACCCTGCAGGACAGGGATTGGATGAGGCAGGTTTTTGCATGGGCGGACAACCGTGCCACTGAGTACAATTTTACCGTACTTTTCATCTGGAGGGATATAATGGGGACCAGAGTTGCCCGTTACAGGGATTATATCCTCATCAAGTTCAGGCCGCATGGTGTGGAGGGGTATCTTTATCTCTTTCCGGTGGGAAGGGGTCCTTCAGAAGATCTGGAAAAGGCTCTGGAAATTTGTATGGAAGATGCCCGTACGGGTGAAGCTCCCTTCAGGATGGCATCTGTGCAGAAGGAACAGCTGGAGATACTTGAGAGCCTTTATCCCGACAGGTTTGTCCATGAGCCGTTCCGCAACTCTTTTGACTATATTTATTCAGCGGAGGACCTTGTGTTTCTCCGTGGGAAAAAGTTCCAGAGCAAGAGGAATTTTATCTCCAGATTCAGGAGAAATGAGGGGTGGAGTTATGAAGTTGTCGGGAAGGAGAATCTGGATGAGTGTATGGAGATGAGTTTGAAGTGGTGTGCGAAATATGGTTGTGGCAAGGATCCTTCAATGCAGGGTGAACATTGTTCTGTGAAGAATGCCCTGAACAATTTTCATGAGTTGGAGCTGCAAGGTGGCCTGCTTCGCCTAAATGGAGAGGTTGTTGCATTTACAATTGCAGAAAAGACTAACTCAGATACTCTGCTTGTGCATATAGAGAAGGCATATGCAGATATTGTGGGGGCGTATCCTGCCATTGCAAATGAATTCCTGAGAAGTTCAGTTGTTGTTGATCAGGCTGCCGGGGAACTCTCGGTACGGTATATCAATAGAGAGGATGATGCCGGAGATGAGGGGCTCAGAGAGGCAAAGATGCAATATCATCCACTCTTTTTGCTTGAAAAATATTCAGTAAAAGAAAAATAACTATATTTGCAGTCTAAACCAATACATTTTAAAATTTGGAACCTCCCAGTAGCATTGCAGTAGAACTTCTGGTTCTCTCATTTTCGATATTTGGCCTGTTAATCTGTTCGGCCCTCATTTCTGGAAGCGAATCAGCGTTCTTTTCGCTTACTCCGGGGCAGAGGGATGCGCTTAAACAAGAGGGGGATTCCAAAGGGGAAAAGGTGTTGGAACTCCTTTCCAACCCCGATTATCTCTTGGGAATTATTCTTCAGGCGAACAATATTGTAAATATTCTCATTGTCCTCCTTTCAACAATGTTGATGGGGCATATCTTTAACTTTTCCAGTTATCCTGTAATAGAATTTCTGGTAAATACCATCCTTGTAACCTTCCTGTTGCTTCTTTTTGGTGAGGTACTTCCAAAAATTGTGGCAACACATTTTCCTGTTCAGTTTGCCAAGATGATGTCGGGACCGCTTATGTTCCTGCACCCTTTGGCAAGGCCGTTCAATTCTCTCATGAAGAAACTTACCTCAACAATTTCAGATAACCTTGAATCCAAAGGGGAGGTGACACTGGAGGAACTTTCTGAGGCGGTGGATATTGCAACACCTTCAACTAGCCAGGAGAAGAAAATACTCAAGGGGATTGTCAAGCTCCCTACTACCAGTGTGGAGAAAATCATGAAACCGAGGGTGGATGTTGTTGCCATAGATATTGATTCAACCAATGAGGATGTCATAAAACTTGCCAATGAGTGCGGTTTCTCCCGCCTTCCAGTTTATCAGGAGGATTTGGATGATATAAAGGGATTCCTGTATATTAAGGATATGCTTCCATATCTGGTGGACAGGAGCGGGGAGTTCAACTGGAAAGACCACATAAGGGAGGCATATTATGTTCCCGAGAGCAAAAAAATAAATGACCTCCTTGAGGAGTTCCGTCAGAAGAAGATGCATCTCGCTGTTGTTGTAGATGAGTATGGCGGTACAGACGGTATTGTAACATTGGAGGATATTCTGGAGGAGATAGTGGGTGAGATTGTGGACGAGAGCGATTTCCAGGAGCTGGAAGAATTGAACAGAAGATAATAAAGAAAAGATATATGGGACTGTATTTAAGAAAAGAACTTAAAAATGGTGCAGAGATTTCCGTTTGGGAAGTCACGGAAACAGAGGAAGAGCTGTTGGATATAATATCCATTCCAAATGAAGAGCTTGAAGAGCTCTATTATACTAAAAGCGGTGCCAGACGCAGGGAAAAGCTTGCTGTAAGAGCACTTTTGAACACAATCTTTGAGGATAAGGTGTATCTTGGCCATCACGACAACGGAGCCCCTTTCATCCAGAACGACCTTACCCACATAAGCATCACACATACAAACAGATTTGTTGCAATCATCACACACCCTACAGAGGAGGTGGGCATTGATATCGAGAGCATAGAGAGGGATTTCAGCGCTGTAGAGAAGAAGGCCCTTTCTGAAGATGAGAAGGATGATCTTCAGGAGAAGAACCGCAATTTGCAGTTGGCAATCTACTGGTGTGCTAAAGAGGCCATCTATAAGAGGATGAGCCAGCACGGTGTAGATTTTGCAAAACAGATGGAGGTGGACAAGTTCAATCCAAAAGAGGAGGGAGACATTGAGGCCACTTTCATAAATAAGGATGGTTCTGAGGAGGAGTTCGAGCTGGAGTATGAGGTATTTGACAATCATGTAATGGTTTGGTTGGTAGGATAATTATGAAAAGGATTTTTGCAATATTGCTTTTGTTGTGCGTTGTGCTACATGCCAATGCGCAAATCAATGAACTTCCGCGTTCAACTCCAGAGCAGCAGGGTGTACCTTCAAAAGCTCTTGTGGAGCTGTTTGATTCTTTGCACTTTATGCCTGGAACTGACATTCACAGCATGATAGTAATGAGGCATGGCAAAGTTGTCGGTGAATTTTATCCGGCACCATTTGCCCCTGAGTACCAGCATACACAATATTCAAGTTCAAAAACTCTTGTTTCATTGGCTGTTGGAATCGCAATTGATGAGAACCGTCTCCGTCTTACTGACAGGGTTGCAACATTTTTCCCTGAGTATCTTCCCGACAGCATCTCGGCAAACCTTGCACAGATGACCCTGGAGGATCTCCTCACAATGCAGTCGGGAATAAAACCCGATTGGGGAATGCGCAGCAAGGGGACAGAGTGGATAAGGACATTTTTGTCCAAAGATGTCAAGAATGTGCCGGGAGAGGTGTTTGCATACGATTCCATGGTTACATATATGATTTCTGCCATAGTGCAGAAAGTGACAGGAAAGACCGTATTGGAATATCTTAAGGAGAAGATGTTTGCCCCTATGAACATCAGCAAGGTAAACTGGGAGATAAGCCCTGAAGGGGTAAATACAGGAGGTTGGGGACTCCATATACAGAGCGAGTCTTTGGCTAAGGTGGGCCAGATGTGGCTTGATAATGGAGTATGGAACGGCAAACAACTTGTTTCAAAGGAGTGGATTGACCAGATGAGTTCAAAACATGCAAACGGGGGTGACTACGGTTATGGATATCAGGTATGGATGTGCAAATATCCGGGTGCAGTAAGGGCAGACGGTGCCCTTGGCCAGTATGTGATTGTAGTTCCTGAGAAGGATGTTGTAATTGTCCTTACTGAGGCTTCATTTACAAACGGGAAACCACAGAGAGGACTTATATGGGACAAATTCCTTCCACAGCTGGCTGATAAACCGCTCGTTGCAGGAAAGGATTATGAGTTGTTGAAGAAGAAACAGGCATCATATCATCTTCCTTATGCAGAAGGTAAGGAGAAGGGCTCACTTTTGAAGAAAATTGAGGGGAAGAAGATTGTTGTCGGGAAGAACAGATATGGATGGAAAGAGGTGCAGTTTGCAAAAAATGGTAAGGAGATGCTTATGACAATTGTCAAGGATGACAATACTTCATATACCCAGCACCTTGGTCACAGATGCTGGATTACAGATGAAATTGCCGGTTTCCCTCCATACTCAATCAACCCTATAGGTTGGGAGAAGGGGCTTGAAGGGCCTTTCTATTGCTCAGGCAGTTATGGCTGGGATAAGAACAGACTCAATGTTGAACTCCATTATGTGAATTGGGTAACATCCCTTCACATGAGTTGGGAAGTATCCGGCAATGAAATGATACTGAACATCTCAAACAACTATTTGAAGAATAAGGTAGAGACTATAAGGTGTACAATAGAGTAGTTGCTTTACTTAAGAATAAAAAATGGAGACCCGAAGGCCTCCATTTTTTATTTGTAAAGCAGGGGTGCTTTTTACATCATGCCACCCATTCCGCCGCCCATTTGAGGCATTGCCATTGGGGTTTCCTCTTTAGCGTCAGCAATTACACACTCAGTTGTAAGGAACATTCCTGCAACTGATGCTGCATTCTCAAGAGCTACACGGCTCACTTTGGTAGGGTCAATTACACCTGCCTCAAGCAAGTTCTCATATGTCTCGGTACGTGCGTTGTAACCGAAATCTGCCTTGCCCTCTTTAATTTTCTGGATAACAACGCTACCCTCAACACCTGCATTCTCGCAGATAGTTCTCAATGGAGACTCAATTGCGCGTGCAATGATGTTGATACCTGTCTGCTCATCCTCATTCTCGGCTTTAACAGCTTTAAGGCAGTCAATAGCTCTGATATATGCTACTCCACCACCGGCAACTATACCCTCTTCAACGGCAGCTCTTGTTGCATTTAGAGCATCCTCAACTCTGTCTTTCTTCTCCTTAAGCTCAACCTCAGATGCAGCACCTACGTAAAGGACAGCAACACCACCGGCCAATTTTGCAAGACGCTCTTTAAGTTTCTCGCGGTCGTAATCGCTTGTAGTTGTCTCAATCTGTTTCTTTATCTGGGCAACTCTGTCTGCAATTGCATCTTTGTTACCGGCACCGTTTACAATTGTTGTGTTCTCCTTGTCAACAGATACCTTCTCTGCAGTACCAAGCATGTCTGGAGTACAGTTCTCCAAGGTGAATCCTCTCTCCTCTGAAACTACAACTGCACCTGTAAGGGTTGCTATATCCTGCAACATCTCTTTTCTTCTGTCACCAAAACCTGGGGCTTTAACTGCTGCAACTTTGATGGTGCCACGCAAGCGGTTCACTACAAGTGTTGTAAGAGCCTCGCCATCTACATCCTCAGCAATGATAAGGAGAGATTTGCCCTCTCTTGCAATTGGCTCAAGGATTGGAAGAAGATCCTTCATAGAAGAGATTTTCTTGTCAGTAACAAGGATAAGCGGCTGCTCAAGCACTGCCTCCATCTTGTCAGGATTGGTCATGAAGTATGGAGAGATGTATCCTCTGTCAAACTGCATACCCTCAACAACTTTAACCTCTGTAGCAGTACCTTTTGCTTCCTCAACTGTAATTACACCCTCTTTTTTCACTTTGCTCATTGCATCTGCAATAAGTTTTCCTATGAAAGCGTCGTTGTTTGCAGAGATGGTTCCAACCTGCTCAACTTTTGAGTAGTCCTCGCCTACCTCGGTGCTCTGCTCCTTAAGGTTCTCTACCACTGCTGCAACGGCCTTGTCAATACCGCGTTTCAAATCCATAGGGTTTGCACCAGCAGTAACGTTTTTCAAACCTACATTTATTATTGCCTGTGCAAGAACAGTTGCAGTGGTTGTACCGTCACCGGCCTGGTCGTTGGTTTTTGAAGCAACCTCTTTTACCATCTGTGCACCCATGTTCTGGAATCTGTCCTCAAGCTCAATCTCTTTTGCAACGGTAACACCATCTTTGGTGATATGAGGTGCGCCGAATTTCTTGTCAATTACAACATTTCTCCCTTTAGGGCCCAATGTTACCTTAACTGCATTAGCCAATGCATCTGCACCTTCCCTCATAAGGTTGCGTGCGTCCATATTGAATTTTATCTCTTTAGCCATAATTCTCTTATTTTAAAAATTAACAGTCAAAAATTAGATAGTTGCCAAAATATCGCTCTGACGCATGATAATGTATGATTTGCCGTCTGCGTGAACCTCTGTACCTGCATATTTGCCATAAAGTACAGTATCACCAACTTTTACCTCCATTGGCTCATCCTTTTTGCCGGGGCCAACTGCCAGAACTTTACCCTCCTGTGGTTTCTCTTTTGCGTTGTCGGGAATAAACAATCCGCTTGCTGTTTTGGTCTCAGCCTCTTTAGGCTCTACCAATACTCTGTCTGCTAATGGTTTAATGTTCATAGTAATTCTATTTTTTCAGTTTTTATCTCAAATTCCGTGTGCAGGTGGGAATATCCCGTCCTGTACGGGATGTGTGGACAAATTAAGTGCCAAAGGGAAATTCTGACAAAATGTCACGGCTTAGGGTGGATCGGTTATAGGGATAAAATTACTTCAGCAGCTGCTGGATGTATTTGTCGAGGTTTGTACTCTTTTCGTCAAGGGAGAGTTTCTTCCTTATTCCGCTGTTTATGATGTAGTGGCGGCTCATTCTGGTATATTCTCCAACATTTTTTCCGTTGAGACCTATTGCGTAAAGGCAGCAGTATCCCAATTCCATCTCTGTAAGCCCCCTCTCCCTCAAATGGGAAATGAATGAGGGATGGCTGGTCTCAAAGGCGGCAACGGTTGAACCCATAAAGGACTTCCTGTCTTTAATGTACTGTTCAATCTTTTGTTGGGCATTCCTGTCTATCTTGTCGTTTTCCGAGATATTTGCTGCCATAATGGTGTTGAGAAGCTCCAGACGTTCCTTTATTATATCCTTTACATTGGCATTTACTACCCAGCTGTTCTCCAGAATTTCTGCAAGGTCGGCCTTCTCCCTCTCCAGTTGCCCGCATTGGGAACGGTACAATTTGGTTTCCATTTTTCCCATCCTGAGTCTGTATACGGCGTATGCAATTATTGAAAGGAGTGCAAATATCAGACACAGACCGTAAATGGCCATCTTCCTTTTCTGCGATTGTTTTTCCATTGACTCAATCTGGAGTGCGTACCTTTCTTCTATGAATCTGGTGTCATTGGCCAAAAGTGCCATTTCTAAAGAGTCAGAGGCTTCTGTGTATCTTCTGTAGTATTTGAGTGCTTCATCCTTATTCCCGATAGCTTCGTGAACTCTTGATGCCAGGTTCCAGTATTCCAGAGGCTTATCCATAGAGTAGGTATCAAATTTCTTTATTGCCTCCAGAGCCTTCCCCATTTCTCCGGTTCCGAGCAGCACATTCCCAACCGAGAGCCAGTCGACATAACTTTCCGGAACACTTTCCAGATATTGTGGCATTATCTCCTGTATGTTCCTTTTGTTGCCATACTTTGCCGCATATTTAAGCTTCAGATTATATATTGTGGAGATATGGGTGATATTTGTTGTCATGGCAATAGCTGTAAGGCTATCCAGTGCTCCCCTTGCCCCGTTGGAATCATCCAGCTCCATATATCCATGAAAGATATTTGCAAGAGAATTGAAACAATGGTTATCCTCTTCTTCTTTGCTGAAAATCTCATGTGCAGCTCTCATTTCAGCAACAAATTTTTCCCATTCATAAAAAGATTTGTGAATGCAGCCCTTCTCATAAAGAATCTTCCCCCGGGTTATATTGTCCAAAGAGCCGGCCCCTTCCCTGAGCCCTTTTACAAGGCACTCCATAGCCATTTCCGTGTCTCCTGCAGCAAGGTAGGCCTTGGCGCAATGGTAATAGGTTGTGAGTTTTTCTGTATCTGAACCTTTTTTTGAATAGTATTCAAGGGCTGGAAACATTATGGAGAGGTCTGCAGGTTCCATATACATCTGTTCCATGGCTATGGCAAGCAGCAGGGAATGCTTTGCTCTCAAGCTTTGGGATGAAAGTTCCCCACCATCCATTTCCTGAAGCATTACAATTGCTTCGTAAGGGCGTTCTGCAAGGAGGGACTCTGCCTTATCCAGGCGGTCCTTCGTATCCTTGCCGCCCGTACAACTGAAAAAAATGAGGGTTGCAAATGCAATTTTTAAGAGCAGTTTCATCGTCCAAAAACACCTATTTGTCTATAAAGGTAACAAACCGCAATATATCCTCCAAATAAAATCAGATGAAAACAAATAAAAAATTACTTGTTAAACTTTCCTTTTCCCGACAGATTAAAGATTTGTATAAAAGCCAGATTTACAATATGATATATTGCTAAAACAATTTGGATGTTAAACACATGAATGCTTAACTTTACAAACACAAAATCCAGGACAAATGAAAACGGCCGTTAAACTGATAACCCTGCTTGTTTCCCTGGCTGCCGGCAGCCAGCACCTTTATGCGCAACAAGAAAAAAATGCCAAAGGGATGTTTGAGAACTTTTCAAAACTCCTCTCTCCGGAGAAAGTGTATCTGCATACAGACAAGGATGTATACCATGCAACTGATACAATATGGATAAGCGGGTATGTGGAGAACTCCTCTTATGCCGGAGAATTTGCAGAATCCAATTATATATATGTTGAGTTGATTGCAGATTATCCCAAAAAGGAAGTGGAAAGCTGGAACGGCGGCATCTCCAGGCAGTTGGAGGTGGTGGAGAGGAAGAAACTGCGCCGTTTTGGCAATACATTCAGCGGGTATATGGTTGTGCCGGAAATGAGCAGTACTTCAAAAGCTGTGCTGAGGGGATATACATATTGGATGCTCAACTCCCCGGTTGAGTATATGTTCTACAAGCAACTGGAGATAACCAATCCTATGAAGGACAGATTCATTTCTGCACTTAAGGATGCCAGAATCTCTTCTGAAGATACATATCTGCTGTTTGGCGCTGTGCCCGAGAAGAAGCAAACCAAGAAGATGTCTGCGGAGGCTGTACATGAAGATTATGATGTACAGTTCCTTCCAGAGAGCGGTAATTATATTGTGGGCAGTGATGCCACCATATTTATAAAGGGTATCGGAGCCAACGGAAAAGGGAAGGCGCTTTCCGGTTCCATAGTTTCCCATAACGGAAAGCATCTGGCATCTTTTACCACAGATCCTCTGGGCTTTGGCAAGGTTTTAATAAAGAATCTTCCTGCTGGAAAAATGATGGCGTCAGTTGCTGATTCACACGGTATCGGGAAGAATTTCCAACTGCCCCCTCCATTGCAGGAAGGTGTGACAATCAATGGCCGGCTGGCAGTTTCAGGAGGGGGAAACAGCGGGGATAATGACAAGATTTCATTCAGAATATTTTCGTCGGGAAGGCTCCTTGCAAGGGGATTGTATGCAGTGCTGCAGAATGGCTCCGAGGTATATTCACAGATGGAGATAAACAGTTCCCAATCATTGTTTTCCCTACCTCTGAAGGGGTTGGAGCCAGGGATCCATACAATAACTGTAGCTGATTCCAATGGAAATGTATATGCCCAACGCCCTTTTGCAGTATTGCCGTGCGGCAATGAGGTTATGGAAATAGATACAGAAAAGGACATTTACGGAAAAAGGGAAAAGGTTACGGTAAATGTTTCCATTCCGCGGAGTATGATTGACAGTTGCAGCAATTTCTCTGTGTCGGTGACTGATATGGGCCTTACAGATAATGTGGAGAAGACAACCATTGAATCCTATATGCTCCTGAAAAGTGAACTGAACGGATATATTGAGAATATAGAGTGGTATTTTGACAGGAATGTCCCTTATGCTTCAAGAATGGCCAGGGCAGATATGCTCATGCAGACCCAGGGGTGGAGATATTATGAAATGGAGAATATCCTCAAGGGGGAGAACACTACCCCTGTATTCGGGAAAGAGTATGTTCAGACAATTGCAGGAAAGGTGATGGGGGTGTTCGGCATAAGCAAAAAGGCATTTGTTACCTTTTATGCCCCTTCGATAAATTTCTCTGCCATGGGGCAGCTGGATTCAGGCTATTTTGTCCTGAAAGATGTGGATTTTCCCGAGAAAACCAAATTCATTGTCTCTGCAACGGGGAAGAATGGAAAAAATATGAGCCATACCCCTATATTGCAGAAGGATTATTTTGCACCTATATACAGATATCCCATTCTTGATGGGAAGGTTACATATTCTGCCAGATACAGGGAGATTGTTGAAAAGAAGTATTACAATAGTGCAGATGGGGCGCATTCAATGGCATTTACCCTCGATCCGGTAGTGGTTACTTCACAGCTTATTACCCCTGCAAATTCTCCGTCGCCAATTCCTAACAGGCCTATTAAGAGGAGCAGTTACAGAGATGCCCAAGCAATGAAACCGTACATGAAAGGATATGATCTTGCTTCGTATGTCCTGGCATCATTTGCAGGTGTGAGGCGTAGTCAGATAGATGGTATGCTTTTAGGCAATACCGGTTTCAACAACTGGAAAATAGTGGAACTTTACATTAACGGGACACATATTCATGCAAATGAAGTGTTGAACGGCAATCTGTTGCAGATGCCTCTTTATGAGGTAGAGTCACTCATCTATCTGAACGGCCTGGATGCATCCCCTTTCCAGCCTGTACATCTGCATCTGAGTCCGGTACCGTCACCTGTACTTATGATAAATACTGTTTCCGGAGGAAGAGGTAACAGGGCAAATCCGAACACAGTTGCCTCGGCACCTATAGGGTGGCAGAAACCTGCCAGATTCTACTCTCCTAAATATGATTACATGGGGAGAGGTAAGGGGGAGGATAACAGGATAACCCTATACTGGTCACCTTCCATAAAAGTTGACAAGAGCGGAAAGGCATCGTTCTCATTTTACACATCAGATTCCACTGCAGACTTCAGGATTGAAGTTGAGGGACGCTCTGCAGCTGGAAAATACCATGCTGCAGAGAAGATTGTTGTAATGAAAAAATAAAAAGGAGTATTTTTGCATTTTGGAGAGATTAAAGGAACAAACTGCAAAATGGAAATTATGGATCTTTCTCCCGACGAAAAATATATGCGGGAGGCAATCAAGGAGGCACTCAAGGCCAAAGAAAAGGATGAGGTGCCTATAGGGGCTGTAATAGAGTGTGGAGGGCGGATAATTGCCAGAGCGCACAACCTTACCGAAACATTGAATGATGCTACAGCCCATGCTGAGATGCAGGCAATTACAATGGCAACATCTGCCATAGGAGGGAAGTATTTGGACAAATGTACTTTGTATGTGACTGTTGAACCATGTCCCATGTGTGCGGCAGCCCTTGCGTGGTCGCAGGTTAAGAGGGTGGTGTATGGCGCTTCAGATGAAAAAAGGGGGTATTCAAAATATCTCCCCTCCCTTATGCATCCCAAAACTGAGATAACAGGCGGTATTATGGCCAATGAGTGCGGGAAAACAGTTACGGAATTCTTTAAAGGCAAGAGATAATGGAAGGATTGTTGGGCTTTGGACTTGCAGGTTTGTTTATAGGTTGTTTTCTGGCGGCGACAGTAATTCCATTCAGTGCAGAAATATTGCTCGTGGGAGCCTTGTTGGCGGGATGCAATCCTCTGGCAACATTTTGTGTGGCCACTTTGGGTAACAGTCTGGGTAGTCTCACCTCCTATGGTATGGGTTATCTGGGAAAGTGGGAATGGATAGAGAAGTGGTTCCATGTATCACGTGAGAAACTGGAGAAGCAAAAGGGGAGAATAGACAAATACGGACCATTTATGGCAATGCTCTGCTGGCTGCCATTTATTGGTGATGTTTTTGCCATAGGTCTGGGATTCTACCGGATAAATTTTGTAAAGTGTCTTATTTTCATATTTATAGGCAAAGCACTCAGGTTTGGGGTATGGACACTCCTATATGTGGCCTATGGAGAAGCATTTGTGGATTTCATAACAAGGTAAGGATAACCCGGACAAATCCCTTTTTTTTGGTTATAAGAATTTTTTCCTTAAATTTGCAGTCTCATTGAGATATGGTGTAATGGTAGCACTACAGATTTTGGTTCTGTCTGTCAAGGTTCGAATCCTTGTATCTCAACATAAAAGGGGCTTTTTGCCCCTTTTTTTGTATCTTGTTGGAGATAATTTATATCTTAGTTGTCCAAATATAGAGACAAATTATGAAATACAGAGCTTTTTTCCCCTTTGTGGCATTATGCATAATACTGTTGGGATGCAATTCCAAGAAGGCTGTTGAACCTATAGATTTTCCGGAGGTGAATCTTCCTGTATATATAAATGACCAAGAGCAGGCTGTAAAGTATATGGCACAAAATTTTTGGGATAAATTTTTTGCCTTGCCCAAGGAGGAGAGCAAAGCCTCCAATACAGTACATGGTGTTGATTCAATCTCATTTGAAAAGTCTTTTGGTACATATGCCAGGATTCTGACATTAACCGGGAAGACTTTGGCAGACAAATCAGTAACAGAACTCTTTGAAAATCTCGATTCTTTGGCAACCGAAGGTGAAAGGAGGCCCCTTCTTGCAGTTATGGAGCTTATGGAACACTATTTCTATAACCCTGTTTCTCCAGTACTGGATGAAGAGATATATTTGAGTGCATTGGGAGGTATCCTTAGGGCAGAGTCACTTACTGAACTGGAAAAAATGCAGTATGAGTACCAATATAAGATATGTGCAATGAACAGGGAGGGAACGCCCGCTGCAGACTTCAAGTACCGGGAGCTGCTTCCCGACGGCAAGTTCAGGGAGAGGAACCTTTATGACATAAAAGGGGAATACACCCTAATCTTCTTCAATAATCCCGATTGCGGGTCCTGTGCGGAGATTCTGGAAGTAATAAAGGATTCTCCTCTGGTTGGCCTTATACAAAAAGGGGAACTGAAAGTGCTTGCAATGTATATTGATGAAGATCTTTCTGCCTGGAGAAACAACAGGGAAAAATACCCTAAAGAGTGGATTTATGCCTATGACGGGCAACTGATATTGAGGGATAATGGTATATACGGGCTCAGGGCTATCCCCAGCCTCTACCTTCTGGATAAAGAAAAACGGGTGATCCTTAAAGATGCACCCGTTGACAGGATCATTTCTTATTTTATACTATAACACTATTTGATTTCCATAATGGCTTCGGAGATGTTTATCATAAAGTCTCCTACATGCTCGCATTCGTTTACAAGGTCCATATAGTAAACACCTGTAAGGTAATTGTATGTCTTGTTCTCAAGATTGAGCAGGTGCTCTTCCTTAAGGTTGTTGCGGTACTCATTTATGTCAGTCTCAATATCCTGGGCATTTGCAATGTCATTAATCTGTGTATAACCTTTCTTGAGGTTGTATATCATTGCGTCAAAGCCTCTTTCAAGAAGTTCAGCCATATAATTGAGTTTCTTTATCATCTGTTCATCAAACTTCATGTTGTGGATATTCCTGCGCTGAAGTATGCGGGCAATGTTGAATCCTGAGTCACCTACACTCTCCAGCTCACTTATGATCTTGTACATGGCCTGAATTCTTCTGCCTGACTCGTCACTTATCACACCCTCCTTAACCTGATCAAGGAATTTTGCAATCTCAAGCTCAATGCGGTCAGTAACCTGCTCATAGTGCTCCAATTTCTTGTAGAGTGCATCAAACTTTTCAGGATCTGTCTCATTTATAGCACTCTTGGCATATACATATTGTCTGCGGCATATGTCTGCGTAGTGTACAATCTCCTCCTTAGCCTGGTTGAGTGAAAGCTCAGATGTGCTTAGCATACCGCCATGTATATATTGGAGACGGAATACCTCATCATCATTCTTGCTCTTTATTATTTTTGTAACCAAAGCAGCAATCTGGTTGGTGAACCATACAAGGACAAGTGCGTTGCATACATTGAACAATGTGTGTACCATAGATATTGCGTACAATGTTGAATTTGGTGATGCTCCTGCAACCATAGGATTGTCAAGCCCAATAGCCATAATTATTTTTGAAACTAAGGTGAGGAACGGGTGGAACAGTGCAAGAACCCAGATTACACCAAATATATTGAATACAGAGTGGGCCATGGCCGCCCTTCTTGCAGAAACATTTGCCACTGATGCTGCAATATTTGCTGTAATGGTTGTTCCAATGTTTTCACCAAGAACCATTGCTGCACCCATCTCAAATGGAATCCATCCGTTATTGCACATTACCAGAGTAAGGGCCATGGTGGCACTTGATGACTGAAGTACTATAGTGAGTATTGTTCCAATTCCAACAAACATAAGTATTGAGCCGAAACCATAATTGGTCCACTGCTGCAGGAATGCAAGCACCTCAGGTGAGCTTTGAAGGTCCGGAACAGATTCCTTAAGGAAACTCAATCCAAGGAACAGGAGCGCAAAACCTATGATTAGCTCTCCAATGGATTTCTTCTTGTTTGCCTTACACATCATGAATGCAAAGCCGAATCCTATGAGAGGAATTGCAAGAATTGCTATATCTGCCTTGAACCCGAGCAGAGAAATAAGCCATGCAGTAAAGGTGGTACCGATATTGGCACCCATAATCACACCTATGGACTGTACCAGAGAGAGCAAGCCGGCATTTACAAAACTCACTACCATAACTGTAGTGGCGCTGGAGGATTGGATTACCGCGGTAACAAAAAGACCTGTCAGAATTCTTGAAACAGAATTGGAGGTCATTGCAGCCAGAATATTCCTCAATTTGTCACCGGCAACTTTCTGAAGTGCTTCACTCATTAGGGTCATTCCATAGAGGAAAAGGCCCAGGGATCCAAGTAGAGTTAAAATGTTAAAAATGGTGTCCATTTAAGTATAATTTTATTTCGTAACACAAATATACTTCAAAAAGTGCTGACTTGAAAAAAGATTAAAATAATTATTAACTTCGCAACAATTACTTAACAATTTTATCAATTAAAAGTATCCTCATGAGATTTTCCGGTATAGTTTCAACCCTATTCATACTGTTGTATATGTGCGTACCGGGTATGATTCGGGCCCAGTTTGTCCCAAGTGGAGGGATGCCGCATAGGATAAAATGGATGGAGGTACAGGGTGAAACATACAAAGTGGTATATCCGCAGGGAATGGATTCCCTGGCGAAGAGGTATCTGTGGCTGCTGGAGGAGAACAGGGGGGCAGTGATGTCAGGTTTGGGGGGAATCAGGCCAGCAAAGGTTCCGGTTGTCCTTTACAATACCACTGTCAGGAGTAACGGAACTGTAGTATGGGCTCCAAAAAGGATGGAACTCTTTACAATTCCGGCTGCAAACTCCTATGCGCAGAGGTGGGATGAGCAGTTGGCTGTGCATGAATCACGTCATGTAGGACAGATGACCCATTTTACAAAGGGGGTATACAAATTAGGATCAATATTCATAGGGCAGCAGGCGCCCTCTTTAGGTGTTGGCATATATCCTTCCCGATGGATGCTTGAAGGGGATGCAGTTGTGGCGGAGACAGAACTTTCCAATGGAGGAAGGGGTAGGAGTGCCGGGTTCCTGGAGTATTACAGGGCATCTTTCCTGGAGGGGGACAACAGGAGCTGGACGAGATGGAAACTTGGGTCATACAGGTATTATACGCCGGACATATATGCGCTCGGATATCTTACAAACAGCACCATAAGGTTCAAGACCGGGAATTACGGGTATGCCGGGGAAGTGTTTGAAGGATTGGTGAAGAACTTTTATACCCCTTTTGCCAGGGATGTGAGCTATATTCCTGTGGTTGGGGATGTTCCACGCAGATATTTCAGGAAGGGAAGGGAGATGATGACCAGCTATTGGAAGGAGGAACTTCCAAAAAGGGGAATCCACACATGCCCTCATGAGGTGGTAAAGGAAAAAGGGAAGAATTATCGGGAATATCTCTCTCCTGTAGTGGTGGGGAGGGACAGCATACTTTATCTCAAACACTCATATGATGAACCTGCCGCATTGGTATTGGTTGCCGGCGGCAAGGAGCGGTATGTAAGGGCATTTGCGGCAAATGTGGAGATTATAAGGGGGGCGGGGGAGAAGATTTTTTTTGTGGAGCAGGTGCGTGACCGCCGGTGGAGCAATGCTGTATATGGCAACCTGTATTCATGCAACTGGAAGAGCGGAAAGATGGAGATGTTGCAGGGGGAAAAATTTTATGGATCTCTCCAGATAGATGAAACAGGGGAGAAGCTGGCGGTAGTGGAGTATCATCCCCAAGGAGGAACCTCCCTTTCAATTATTGATTCCCGTACAGGAGAGGTATCGGATATTATAGATGCTCCCGATAACGGTGAGATTACATCCGGTGCATGGGTATCGGACAAGCTGTATGCATCTGTAGTAACAGACAGTGGGCTTGGAATATTTGAATTGGAGGATGACCGTTGGAAGTGTATCCTGCAGGAACAATCTGCATCAATTGAACAGATGCAAGGCTCCGGTGATTTCCTCTATTTCATTTCAGATATGGATGGAGTAAGGAATGTATATGCCTATTATCCTGCAGAGCAGAAGCTGGCAAGGCTTACAAATTCACTTTATGGTGCCAGCAGTCCGCATATTCATGGTGGGGAACTCCATTATTCTTCATTGGAGCCTGGCGGCAGGTTTCCGGTGAAGATTGCACTGGACAGCATAAAGGATTGCGGTTCGCAGTTTACCCCATGGGTAGAGGACGGCGTATTGCATGGACAATACAGGTATTTTGTGGCTGACACCCTTACAGCTCAGGCAAAAAGGGCTTTAAAAAAGAACGGTATGATTGCAACGGAGGAGGAGATTGGACTCAGGGGAGGAACTTCAATAGTAAAATATTCCCGTAGCGAGGAGGAGTTTGCAGCAATGGTGAAACCAAAGAGATACAGCAGGTCAGCCCATATGTTCAGGTTCCATTCATGGGCCCCCTTCTATTATGATGTAGAGAGGATTATGGAGTCTGATTACGATAATCTTCATCAGGTGCTGTCATTGGGTGCAACCGCATATTCCCAGAATACTTTGGGCACTGCAGTCACCATGTTGGGCTATTCCCACAGGGAGGGGCTGGATGCCGCCCATGTAAAGATGAAATATACAGGTTGGTACCCTTCCCTGCAGTTTTCTGCAGATGTGAATGATGATTACCGATATGGTGTGAAGATAGAGAGGGAGGGTAACAAGGTAAAGAGCAGTGTTGAAAAGCTCTCTTCCCCATTGGTGGAACTTTCCGCTATGGCCTATATCCCTCTGGATTTCTCTTCTCACGGGTGGAACCGGGCTATTGTTCCCCAATTGGAGTGGGATTTCAGCAACAACGGATATTATGATACATCCCATGCCGATTACATATATTCCAATACCCTCACCGCCTCCATGCAGTTTTATGTGATGAGGGAATACGCCCGTTCCGGCATTTTTCCAAAATGGGGTATCGGAGGTGCCGCCAGATGGCGTACTGCCATTGACGGGGGTGAGAACTTCGGCAATATGGCATCGGCAAACATCTATGGATATCTCCCGGGAGTGGCACCTTCCCACGGCATCAAGCTTTCATTCAGCATGCAGAGGCAGAATGTGGGGGGAAAGAATTACTTCATGTCCAATATGGTGAACATGCCAAGGGGATATGATGATCTGTATGGGGAGGATTATCTTTTATGTACAGCTGATTATGCACTTCCAGTGTATCTTGGGGATATCAATGTAATAAGGCTTGTCTATCTGAAGAGACTGCAGCTGATACCGTTTGCGGATTTTGCAGTTGTGGACTCAAGGAGGCTGCACTCTTATGGAACAGCGGTAATGGTGGATTTTGTCCCTTTTACAACGGGACTTGAGCTCAGTTTGGGTGTAAGGTATTCTGTGAACATGAAAAGTGCACAGGTGATTCTCTCCACTTCTCTCTTTTAGTTTTGTAATGGGTGGAGGGCATCAATTATTAAAGATGCCATTTTTCTCCCTACAACAGTTTCAATCTCCTCCCGTGAGGCCTCCCTTATCCTTTTTACACTCTTGAAGTGCTGGAGCAGTTTCTGTTGTGTGGCCTCTCCAACACCTTTAATGGATGTAAGTGTTGAGGTTATCTGATTCTTTGTCCTCCGGCTCCTGTGATGGGTGATACCAAAACGGTGGGCCTCGTCCCTTAGGTGCATGAGAAGCTTGAGGGCAGGTGAATTCTTGTCCATGAACATAGGGGTAGGATCGCCCGGTATCATAATCTCTTCAAGTCTCTCGGCTATGCTTATCACTTTTACCCTCTCCAGCAGTCCAAGATCCTGCAGTGCATCATATGCAAAGTGGAGCTGTCCCCTCCCTCCGTCAATCAGTACCAGCTGGGGTATCTCTCCCCCTTCCGCGAGAAGACGTGAATAGCGGCGGTGCACCACTTCATACATTGATGCGTAGTCATTGGCCCCTACCACTGTCTTTATATTGAAGTGGCGGTAATCCCGTTTGCTCGGCTTGCCGTTCCTGAAGACCACGCAGGCTGCAACGGGATTTGTTCCCTGAGTGTTGGAGTTGTCAAAACACTCTATATGCAGAGGCATCCTCTCCATCTGCAATGCCTCCTTCAATGCCAGTACAGCACGGTTTTTCCCCTCTTCAGGGTCCTTTATCTCTTCCTGTTTCATTTTTTGGAACATGAATGCCTTGGCATTTTTGGTACACAGCTCCAGCAGATTCAGTTTGTCCCCCTTGAGAGGAATGTGTATGTTCTTCCCGAAAGAGAGATTGTCGGGGAGGAAAGGGACAAGTATCTCTTCTGCATAAAGATTCTTCTCTCCTCCAGAACTTTTTCCATTCCCGATAATCTGGTATATCTCCTGGATAAACCTGGTAAGAACTGCCTCCTTTTCCTCTTCAATATTGAGCTTGAAATGGAGATTGAGGGCCTGTATGATACATCCTCCGTTCAGGCGGAAGAAGTTGCCGAATGCATTCCCCTTTTCAAATACAATGGAGAATACATCGGTATCGGTTATGCTCGGGTGTACGATGAGTGACTTGCTGTAATGGTTCTGCAGCAGTTCCACTTTCTCCTTGTATTCCTGTGCCTTTTCAAATTCCATCTGTACCGCATATTCCTGCATTGTTTTGCGGTATTCCCTTATCAGGGCACCCGTATTGCCTCTGAGAATCTCCTTAATATTTGCTATTTGGGAGTCATATTCCTCCTGTGTAATGCATCCCACACAAGGACCGTAACACTTCTTTATGTGTATATTCAGGCAAGGCTTGAATTTTCCGGCCTCTATAGCCTGTGGAGTGAGGGCAAGCTTGCATGTGCGGAGCTTGTACAGTGAGTTGACAAGATCCAGCAGATGATGGGCATGCTGTACAGAACTGTATGGGCCAAAATACTGAGATCCGTCCCTTACAAATCTTCTTGTAAGGAATATTTTTGGGTACGGTTCATTTTTTATGCATATCCATGGGTAGCTTTTCCCATCCTTGAGCAGGATGTTGTATTTTGGCTGGTATTGTTTGATGAGGTTGTTCTCAAGCAGAAGTGCATCCTGTTCGCTTTCAACCACAGTGTGCTGTATATCTGCAATTTTGGAAACCAGCATTCTGGTCTTTGTGGTAAGATTCTCCGGATTGACAAAGTACTGCTGTACCCTTTTACGCAAATTTTTGGCTTTGCCTATGTATATGATTGTACCTGAAGCGTCAAGAAACCTGTACACTCCCGGTCCGGTTGGCAGTATTGATATCTTCTCTTTCACAAAGTTGCAAAATTTTATATATCTTTGTCTTAATTGTGGTCCTTATGAATACAAAATTAGTCAATAAATCTGAAGTAAAGAACGCCTTAAAGGTAAAAGGGTTTGCAGGGAACCTTCTGGCTGGAGCGGTAATGAGAGTTCTAGGACTCCATAAACTCAATGGAATATACAAATATATAGGTGAATATCAGGGTATTGACTTTGCGGACAAGCTCATTGAACATTTGGATGTAACTTGTGACTACATTCCGCAGGAGTTGGACTATCTTCCAAAGGAGGGCCCTTTCATCATTGTATCAAACCACCCTTTTGGGGCAATTGACGGTGTAATTATGCTCAGCATTCTGGGCAAGAAGAGGCCGGACATAAAGATTCTGACCAATTTCATATTGTCATATATCCGTAACCTGGAGGGATATTTCCTGCCGGTCAATCCCTTTACAGACAGGCCCGGAATGAAAAGCAGCCTCAAAGGGTTGAAAATGGCAAAGGAACATCTCGCAGCCGGTGGTGTTCTGGGGTTGTTCCCGTCGGGAGAAGTCTCCTCAAATGCCAACAAGGAGGGTGTTGTGAAGGATATCGCATGGCAAGATTCAATAATCAAGCTTATAAAGGGAGCGGAAGTGCCGGTTGTGCCAATTTATTTTGATGGTGGCAATTCGAGACTTTTCCATCTTATGGGTAAGGTCAATCCGTATCTGCGGACTGCAAGACTTCCCCGTGAGCTGATCAACAAGAGGGGGCGTACCATTTCATTCAGGATAGGCAAACCTATGCAACCTGCAGAGTTTGAGGAATATGTGGATATCCCAACCTTGGGAAGGTATTTGTGGAACAGGTCATATGCCCTGGAACCCAATGTAATATCGTCAGAAGTGCAGAAAGTTACGGCTGCCGTACAGGAAGAAGTTGCACCTCATGAGGATACAGGGAAGTTATGTGTGGAGATAGATTCCCTCAAGGATAAAAAATTGTTTGAAGTGGGCAATTATGAGTGTTATCTGGCGGATGCCGTGGATATTCCCCATATGATGCAGGAGATAGCCCGCAGTAGGGAAGAGACCTTCAGGGCTGTGGGTGAGGGTACCAACAGGAGTTCAGATTCAGACAAATATGACACTTATTACAAGCACCTTATATTGTGGGATAAAGTGCAGAAGACCTTTGTAGGTGCATACAGGCTGGGGATGGGTAGTGAGATCATAAACAAATACGGAATAGACGGGTTCTATACAAGCACCCTTTTCGGCTATAAAGACGGATTCAGGCCTCATCTCAAGAAGACCATGGAACTGGGCCGTTCATTTGTGGTGCCTGCATACCAGAAAGACCCGTTGGCACTGATGCTTCTGATAAAGGGGTTGATGTATGTTGTAATAAAGGAACCAAGTGTGAGGTACCTTATAGGTCCTGTGAGTATAAGTGCATGGTATCCATATTTCTACAGGAGTCTCATGGTGCATTATCTGCAGAAGAAACAGTCAATTCCTGAACTTGAGGAGTTCATTTCCCCAAAAAAACCTTTCAAGGCAGATTTCTGCAGGGTTAATCCCGATGATCTGGTTGTGGGCAAGATGGATTCACTGGAGAGGTTTGACCGTTTCATGTTCCGTCTGAGCAACGGTGCATACAGGCTTCCTACTCTCCTTAAAAAGTACATAAAGCTCAATGCCAGAATACTTGCCTTTAATGTGGATCCCGATTTCAACTATTGTGTGGACGGTCTCATTATGCTTGATGTTATGGATGTCCCTAAACAGGAAATAGATGCCTTGTCAAAGGAATTTGATGACAAGGAGATGGTTTACAGGCGTTTCGGCTTGGAGTAATCAATTTAAGGAACAGGATCATATCCGCTCCCGCCCCAAGGGTGGCAGCGCAGGAGTCTCTTTACTGAAAGATAAAGCCCTTTTATAGGGCCGTGTTTGCGCAGAGCCTCTATTGCATAGGCAGAGCATGTTGGTGTAAATCTGCAGCTTGCAGGTTTGAGAGGAGATATGCATATCTGGTAGAATCTTACCAGAATTATGAGTGGGAATGACAAGATCCTTTTAAGACTCCTTTTCGGTTCCATTTTGTTTCTCACTCTTGGTTTTTCCTTGCTGTATGAGCAACAGAGCCTCTTTCAGATGCTCTTCAATGTAGCTGTATTCTTTGATATCCCTGGATATATAGACAAAAAGGATATTGAAACTGCACCCTTGGGTTGCAGCCAATATCCCTTTGTTAAGTCTGTAGCACTCCCTGATTCTCCTTTTGAGGAGATTCCTCTTTACAGCTCTCTTGAAGTTCCTTTTGGGAACAGAAACAATAATGGCATTGGGCCTTTCCTGCCGGCTTGCAGAAGTGACTTTTTCATACACTACCTTAAAAGGGTAGTGGAAAAAGGTCTCCCCATTCTTCATCAGGGACTGTATTTCCCTGAATGAGCACAAGCGCTCGCTTTTTGTAAAAGAGGCAGACATAATTGTTTATTTTGTCTCTTTCTGCAGGTAAAGCATAAGAGCTTTGGCAATTGAAGGAGCTTCTGGTGTAGGGGCGGTAATGTTTGCAGTAAGGCCGGCTGCGTTTACAGCCTTTGCCACTGCTGGGCCGAAAGTTGCAATCTGCAGCTCTTTCTGCTCAAAGTCAGGGAAGTTTTCCTGGAGGGACTTTACATCTGAAGGGCTGTAGAATACGGCAATCTGGTATTTGTCCATCTCCACCTCCTTGAGGTCGCTGTTGATTATCTTTACAAAAGCAGCACTCTCAAATTTGTATTTTGTCTTTGAAAAGAGATTATGAAGGTCTCCTTTCAAATTCTCTGCAGTAGCGGCAATGAGGAATTTCTCATCTTTATGCTTGTTGCCTATAAGATCAATAATTGAGGCTGCAGTTCCATTTCCGTAGAAGATTTTTCTCTTGCGGAATACAATGTGTTTCTGCAGGTATACGGCAGTAGCCTCTGAGTTGCAGAAGTATTTCATCGTTTCAGGGACAGTTATCCTTAATTCCTCACACAACTTGAAAAATGCATCAATGGTGGTCTTTGCGGTAAATACTATCGCCGTAAAATCAAGGATGTTAATTTTTTGGGCCCTGAATTCTTTGGCGGTCAGCGGCTCTACTTTAAAGAATGGCATGAAGTCTATGTTTACCTTATACTTGCTTTGCAGTTCTGTATAAGGAGAACTGTTCTGTGGAGCTGGCTGTGAAATTAAAATATTTGCAATTTTCATATCTAACTATCTGAAATTGAGGTACAATAGCATTGCTATAGGCAAAATTTCAAGGGTGCAAATGTACAAAATATAGAAAAAACGAGAAAATCCTTTTGACACAAAAATGCGAAAAATTGTAAAAAAATATAGTAGCGCAACTGGTAATAAGCTGAAAATCATACAGTAACGCATATACCCCATTGGCGCAGAAGAGATTGATTTTATTGCAATGAAGCAGCATAAAACCAGTAAATACCAGGTGCATGTATATGTATAGCTTATTTTATGGACAAGTTTGATTACCGGATGCTTGTTTATCCATGCCAGAAACTGCAATGAAATTTTCCGGATGAAAAAGAATGCAATGATTGTGGCGAGTATAATTGCAAATCTTATGGGGAGGGTGTATCCGTACCCTATTATTTTTGTAGCATATGCAATATTTGCAAACACAAACGACGCGGATAATGTGAGGAAATAGAAAAGGGAGTTGCGGCACATCTGAAGATTGGACTGCTGATCTATGCCCATCAGTTTTTTATGGTTGAAAATGCCTTGTACCACATTGGAGAGCCCTTTTAGTATCCTCCTGTATGCGAACAGCAGATATGTTACCAACAGAACTATTATAATGACATTGGAGATGTCACGGTACGGGTCGCCCAAAGAGATTCCGGCAGGAATCTCTATCTCATGCAAAGCTGTGTAGCTTTCTCTCCAAAGCTCCCCAACCGGTCTTGTCTGATCTCTCTGTAACCCTATCATCCCAAAAATGTCAGTTTCCCCTTTTGGCCTTATAGCCCAATCCTGTGAGTATAGTTACAATCTTATCCCTCTGGTCTCCCTGTATAAGTATCTGCCCATCCTTTGCAGAGCCTCCTACCCCACACTTTGTCTTTAGCATTTTTCCAAGATCTGCAAGGTCATCTTCATTCCCCACAAATCCGTTTACAACGGTAACCTGCTTTCCGCCACGCCCTTTTTTGTCAATGGCTACCACCAGTTTCTGCTCTTTTGGCGGGAGGGTCTCCACTTGAGGATCCTCCTCCTGCTCAAATTGGAAATCGGGGTTTGTCGAATAGACCATACCAAGTCTGCTTTTCCAGTCATTATTTGCCATAATCAATCTGTTGTTGCACGAAATTTGCTGCAAAGTTACTACATCTTGACGAAACTATGAAACGTCTCTTTTTTTGTTATCTTTGTAGCTTTTAAAAGAATATTAGGATATATAAATATGGAATTAAGGAAATTCAAAAGGATAAACAATATTGTGGCGGTTGCCGTGTTGTTTGTTGCTTCATTCACTTATCTCTCTACAATTGAGCCTACTGTGAGCTTCTGGGATTGTGGCGAGTTCATTGCATCATCATATAAACTGGAAGTGGGTCATCCTCCAGGAAACCCGGTATTCCAGCTGATAGCAAGATTCTTTACCCTGTTTGGAGGTCCTGAGGATGCCGCCATGCTTGTAAATGTGATGAGTGCAATGTGTTCTGCATTTACAATTTTTTTCCTGTACCTTACCATTGTGCATCTTGGAAGGCGTATAGTGGAGAAGACAAGAGGCGTACTCACTCTCCCTTCTGCTATAGGGGTTTTTGGAGCAGGAGTTGTTGGTGCCCTTGCATACACCTTCTCCGACACATTCTGGTTCTCTGCAGTAGAAGCTGAGGTTTATGCTATGTCATCTCTCTTTACAGCAGTGGTATTCTGGGCCATGCTCAAATGGGAAGAGGAGGCGGATCTCCCTTATGCCAACAGGTGGATTGTACTCATTGCGTTCCTGATGGGTATCTCAATAGGAGTCCATCTGCTGAATCTCCTTACAATTCCGGCCCTTGTGTTCATCTATTATTACAAGAAGTATGAGGTTACAGGAAAGAGGACTGTAATGGTACTGCTTCTGTCGGGAGTAATATTGGGAGTAATCCTTTATGGTATAATTCCTTATCTTCCAAAGATTGCGGCATATGTGGATCTTGCATTTGTAAACGGTATGGGACTCCCTATGAATGTGGGGGCAAGCATTTTTGTAATGGCACTCATTGCAGCAGGGTTTTGGGGAATATATTATACTTACCGCAAGAAAAAGGTGCTTCTCAATACAATATTGTTGTGTGTGACCCTTATTGTTGTGGGATACTCTTCATTTGCCGTTGTAGTTATCCGTTCGTGTGCCAATACCCCTACCAATGAGTACCAGCCCGACAACATGTTCACACTTGTCAGATATATAGGAAGGGAGCAGTACGGCAGCAATCCGCTAATTTATGGAGAGACTTTCGCATCACAGTACAATGATCTTGAGACTCCGGAGTATTACAATGTCCTCGACGGCAAATATGTTAAGGTTGAGGGACCATCTGTCCCTTTGTATCCTGCCAACCAGAAGATGTTGTTCCCAAGAATGTGGTCTTCAGGTGTTGGGGATAATTATGTCCCTTTCTATCAGATGTACACAGAAGGAAAGGGGAGGAATGTGCCGGGGGCAAAATACAAGTTCCCTACCATGAAGGACAATCTGGAATATTTCTTTGATTACCAGTTGGATTTCATGTATTTGAGATATTTCATGTGGAACTTTGTGGGAAGGCAGAATGACCTGCATGCCACTGTGCCGGGAGACAAGTTCAAGGGCAATTGGGAAAGTGGAATAAAGTTCATTGATGAAGCAAGATTGGGAGACCAGAGTACAGGTCCTAATTATATAGTTGACAGCAAGGCTAAGAACCATTATTACTTCTTGCCTCTGATACTTGGCCTGATAGGTCTGTTCTATCAGCTGAAGAAAGATAACAGGAACTGGGTTGTTACAATTCTTCTCTTTATCCTTACAGGAGTTGCCGTTGTTGTTTATCTCAACCAGCCTCCTATGCAGCCAAGGGAGAGGGATTATGCATATGCAGGTTCTTTCTATGTGTTTGCAATATGGATAGGACTGGCAGTGATGTGGCTTGCTGATTTTCTTGAAAAGGGCCTGAAAAACAGGACTGTGTGTGCTGCAGTTGCATCATTTGCATGTGTCCTTGTACCGTTGCAGATGGCATGCGAGAATTGGGATGACCATGACCGCAGCGGCAGATATACTGTTAGGGAATTGGCAACCAATTATCTGAACACATTGGATGAGAATGCGATTCTTGTTACTCATGGAGACAATGACACATTCCCTCTATGGTATATACAGGAGGTTGAAGGGGTAAGGACAGATGTCAGAATCATGAACACTTCCCTTATGGGAACAGACTGGTATATAGACCAGATGCAGAACAGGACATATGAATCTGACCCTGTGAAGTTTACCATTCCTCGCAAACAGTATCTGTACGGGACCAATGATTATGTGCAGGTATACGACCGTTTCAGCGGGAGACCTGTATTGGGGAAACAGGTAATGGAGATATTCAGGAATCCTAAGATTGTTGTCCCGATGAGTGACGGCAAAAGTCATGACTATATTCCGGCTTCAAAGATTGCAATCCCTGTAAATAAGGAGAATGTTGCCAAATATGGTATTGTGGCAGAAAGGGATATGCCAAAGGTTGCAGATACCGTTATCCTTGATATAAAAGATGGAGCATTTTTGAGCAAGACGGATCTTCTTATCCTTGATATGATATGCAATTATGAGTGGGAGCGCCCAATATACTTCCTGCAGCAGGGAGGTGAGGTGAATATTGGGATAAAGGATTATCTGCAGTATGACGGTTTTGCCTACAAGTTTGTACCATTCAGGACCAAGGTTGCAAAGGGTGATGTTACAGACCAGGTGGATCCAAGGCTCTATGACAGAATAATGAATACATACAAATGGGAAAGCTTTGCTCAGCCCGATATGAATGTGGATTATCAGAATCTGCTTACTTTCAATAATTTGTGTTCCCCAAGGGAGATTATGACCAATTGTGCAAAATGGTTGGTGGCAAATGGGGAGAATGAGAAGGCAATAGAGGTGCTGGACAAGATGCAGAGCATTATGCCAGTGGAGAATTTCCCTCTCAATACCTCTGCAATATCATCTCTTACAGAGCGTGCAGTCATGGATGCAATTACAGCATATATAGCTGCAGGCGCACTTGAAAAGGGTGTGAAACTTGCAGATGATCTTGTGGCAGAGACTGAAGAGCACATTGCCCTCTATGGTACAGAGTACAGGGGTGATTTCCTCTCGTCAGAGGACCTTCAGCGCAATCTGTACTACATTTACATGATAGCAGACATCTTCAGGCAGAACAACCAGCCTGAACTGGCAAAAAAATATGCAGATATAGTGAACAGCTATCTTGAATAATAATAAGGAGGGTCATTATGAGTGATCCTCCTTATTTTGTTTTATACACAACTCCTTTATATATCTGTCATCCTTGTAGAGCCTTGGCACCTTGTTCTGGCCGCCAACTTTACCCCTTTGGCGCATCCAGTTGAGGAATGTCCCTTGTGGAAGCACTGAGAGTTCCAGTTGCTTCATTGTAGCGTTGCCGGCACGTTTTGCCTCATAGTCCGAGTTTACCTCTGTAAGGCATTTGTCCAGGGTTGAAGCAAACAGGGCTGTATCTGCAGGGGGCTCAGAGAACTCGATTGCCCATCTGTGGAATCCTTTTGAGGTTTGGGAGTCGTCACCCAGTTCCATAAATACGGGGGCCACTGTAAAATCTGAAACGGTGCAGCGGCACTCCTTGCAGGCTTTGGCCAGTGCCTGCTCAGCGTTGGATATCATAAGTTCCTCTCCAAAGGCGTTTATACACAGTTGGGTTCTTCCTGTAATTACAATCCTGTGCGGATATGTTGAGGTGAACCTTACACAGTCCCCTATAAGATATCTCCACAACCCTCCAATTGTGGAGATTACAATTGCGTAGTTTATTCCCGTCTTGACTTCGGCCAGAGTTGGGATCTCCTTTATCTTCCCCTCCAGTACATCATCCAGAATATCCATAGGGATGAATTCATAAAAGATGCCGTTGTTTACGGTAAGTAGCATCCCTTCTGTCTGTTCTTCATCCTGGAATGCAAAGTACCCCTCTGATGCATTGTAGTTCTCGAGATAATGCATCTGCCGGCTAGGGATGAGTTTGTGGAATATTGGCCTGTATGGTTCAAATCCTATTCCTCCGTGCATGAAGAGTTCCATATTGGGCCATACCTGCAGGATGTCACTTTTGCCGGTGTACTCCAGTATCTTGTTCAGCAGCATGAGATTCCAGCTTGGTACTCCCGAGAAATTTGTAACATTCTCCCTTGCACTCTCCTTGCAGATTGCCGCAAGTTTCTCCTCAAAATCCCCTATGAGGGCCGTTTTTCTGCTGGGGGTACGCACCACCTCCACTATTGCAGGGGAATTTCTTAGCAGAAGGGCAGAGAGGTCTCCGGAGAAGATTTTTCCGGTTTTGTCGGGAGTGACACTGCCTCCCAAAGTAAGGGCTTTCCCAAGGAAAATCCTGCTTTTGGGGTTGTTGTTCACATAACTTGCCAGCATCCTCTTGAACCCTCCGTAATGGGTTACCTGAAGGCTCTCCATGGAAACAGGGATATATTTGCTTTTGTCTGAACTTGTTCCGCTGGATTTTGCAAACATCCTTACCTTTCCGTTCCACAGTACATAATCCTCCCCCTGGAGCAATCTGTTTATGTATGGTGCAGTGGCATTGTAATCCCTTATGGGCACCCTCTGCTGGAAATCCTTTATTGTTTTGATGCTGTCAAACCCATGTTCCTTCCCGAAAGCACACTCCGCCCCATTCCCGATAAGGTTGCGGAACCACTCCATCTGGTATTTCATGGGGTTGGCCCTGCTCAGGTCAATCTCCTTGAGAAGGTTGTGTGAGTATTTGAGGAATATGCTGTTTATAATGTTCATCGGGAAGAAAATTCTTTAACAAATTTATGAAAAAATCTGATGCAAGATATCCAGAGATTTTATTTCTATTGTGTTCCCAATGTGATGGGAAATGTACTCAATCATTCTTTTTGCGTAACTGAGGCGGAGTTCTCCATTTATCTGAAGTTCCTGATTGCCGCATTTTGGCTTTGCCAGGTTGGTGGAAGGGGTGTTCATAAGTGCATGGAGCAGTTGGGATTCCCTCTCTCCAATTATTTGTGTGCCGTAAACACCGTTGCCAAAAGGCAATGCCGTAAATTTGGCGGTTGCCATATCAAAGAGCGGAGTTGCTGCAGTGTAGTTGTCCATTGGCATGAACCCAAGCATCTTGCACAGGTGGGTAAGGAAATGGATATGAAAATTGGCAACCCCCTCATCTATATGTTCCAGAATCTGTATGGATGAACTTATAAAACTGTAAAGGTGGGGATTGGCCTCAGATTCCCTTACCGTTCTCCCCAACAATTCACTTATGAAGATTGCTATGCTGCTTTTGTAAATGTCGCTGCGCAAATTGCCCAGATTGTAGGGGGCAACAACCTCCTTTACAGTAGGCATTGATTGGGTACCATTACTGTAAGTGACCACATCCAGAATGTTGAGTTTGTGGAGTATAGATATGTTGTTTGATTTCCTGGATGCCCTGAAATACAGGGAACACCTCCCGGAAGTGTTGGAATAACACTGGACAACAATGCCGGTATCCCCGTGCTTTATTGTGTGCAGTACAACTATCTGACTCTTTACAAGCATTCTGCTACAATGTATTGAGGTATTCAGCCAAAGCCCTCATTGCCTTGCCTCTGTGGGAAATGGCATTCTTTTCATCCAAAGATATTTCCGCTATTGTACAGTTGTACCCTTGCGGGATGAAAACAGGATCATAGCCAAAGCCTTCAGATCCGCTTTTGGCACGGGCAATCTCCCCCTCCATAACTCCCTCAAATGTCCTGGTCTCTCCATCTATGATGAGGGCTACAACAGTTCTGAAACGGGCACTTCTGGAGACTTTTCCATCTGTGGCCTCCACTGCAGAAAGCTCAGCCAGAAGTTTCTCCATATTTGCATCACTCCCTTTGTCGGGACCTGCATATCTTGCAGTATACACACCGGGAGCCCCTCCAAGTGCATCCACCTCCAATCCTGTATCATCTGCAAAACAGTTCTTGCCAAATTTGTTCCATAGGTATTCAGCCTTCTGGATTGCATTTTTCTCCAGAGTATCCCCATCTTCAGGAATTTCTTCTGTCAGGCCCAGGTCTTTTGGCATAATTAGTGCAAATGAATCTCCAAGTGCCTTTTGGGCCTCCACCACTTTGTGACGGTTGCCCGTAGCAAAAATAATCTCCATAATAAATGTGCTGATTTTTTGCCAAAGGTACTAAATTGTATATTTTTGTTTTTGCAAAAGGGTAAATAATATGAAGAATTTTAAAATTTTTGCAGCAATTCTGGCTGTTGCCGCAATGACAGCAGTGAGTGGAAATGCACAATCAGGCAATTTCAAGACAGGAAAGGCATTGGAAGTGCAATATAATATCCTCAGGGAACTGAGCGTTTCATTCGTAGATACTGTAGATGTGGAGAGACTCACCAACATTGGAATAGATGCAATGTTGAGGTCATTGGACCCATATACAGAATATATTCCCGACGAAAATGAAGAGGATCTGGAGATGATGCGTACAGGGGCATATGGGGGAATAGGATCTGTGATAAGGAAAATAGATTCGGTTGGCGTACTTATTTCACAGCCATATATAGGATCTCCTGCCCTCAAATACGGATTGGAGCCGGGAGATATCATTCTTGAGATAGATGGGGCCAGTGTAATGCCGCTTGCTGCAGACGAGTGCAGCAGCAGGATGAAGGGACAGCCAGGCACCCAGGTTAAATTCCTGGTAAAGAAAGGGCGTACAAATCAAACGGAGGAGATAGTTGTAACAAGGGAAAGGATTCATATATCAGATGTTTCATACAGCGGTATCCTTAGGGATTCTATCGGATATATCAAGCACGACTCTTTTACAGAGGGTGGTCACAGAGATTTCAGGAAAGCCTTTACAGAACTTAAGGCAAATGGGGCAAAGCACCTCATAATAGACCTCAGAAGCAATGGAGGCGGTCTTGTAGATGAGGCTGTAAAGATTCTCTCATTGTTCCTCCCAAAAGGGACAACCGTAGTGACAGCAAAGGGTCGTACCCCTAAATCTGAGTTTGCACTCAAGACAGAAACAGAACCCCTTGACACCCTTATTCCAATAACAGTATTGGTAAATTCGGGGTCTGCATCTGCATCCGAGATTGTTGCAGGTGCAATACAGGACCTTGACAGAGGTACAATTGCAGGAACCAGAACATATGGTAAAGGTCTGGTACAAGGTTTCAGACCGGTAGGCTATAACGGTAACCTGAAACTCACTACCGCAAAATATTACACCCCAAGCGGCAGATGTGTACAGGCAATAGACTACTCCAACAGAAACTCAGACGGAAGTGTAGGCTATGTTCCGGACTCATTGAAAAAGGAGTTCAAGACACTTAAGGGGCGTACAGTTTATGACGGAGGTGGGATAACACCCGATACTCTCATAAAAAGTGAAACCTACAGCCGCCCTGCCTACTCTCTTGTAGCCAATGATATCTTTGGAGAGTTTGCAATAGAATACTACAAAAAGCACCCTCAGATTGCAAAGGCATCGGAGTTTGCCCTTACCGATGCAGAGTATGAAGAGTTTGTGAATTTTGCCGCAACCAGGGAATTTGACAGCCGCAGCAGTGCCCAGGCCCAATTGGACCAGATGCTCAAATCTGCAAAATCAGAAGACCTGTACGAGCCGTACAAGGTAGAATTTGATGCATTGGAAAAGAAACTCTCCATCTCAAAAGAGGAGATGCTGAGGGTAAAGAAAGCTGAATTCAAGCCTCTGCTTGAAGAGGAGATAGTCTATAAATATTACTGTGCACCAGGCAGGATTGAATCAATTATCCGCAACGATGTACAGCTGCACAAGACTCTGGATCTGATAAAATAGGGCCAGTGGGGGGAAGAAAAAAAGAAAATGCCAAAAAGAGAAAAACTTGCACCTTATGATGCAAGTTTTTCTCTTTTTGGCATAGAGCAGACCCGAAAGGCAGTAGTTTTGTGTAAAGAAATAAGTCCACAAAATAAGTGGATTTTTAAAATTATTATATTACTTTTGCAAAACAAGAACAATGGAGATAAGGTTTGAAAAAGATTATTTGGAGGAATTGTATCTGGAGGGTAAAACGTCAGATAGGAAATACAGGTTTCCTCAGACTGTAGTTGCCAAGTATTGCAAAGTTGTAGATTTATTAGAATCTATTGAGCGGGCGGAGGATTTGTACAGGTATCATTCTCTTAACTACAAAGCTCTTTCTGGAAACAAGAAGGGAAGAGAATCTGTTAGAGTAAATGATAAATACAGAATAGAATTAAGAATTATTAAAGGACAAACAGAGACTGTTTTGACGGTGTGCAGTATTATTGAGTTGTCAAACCACTATAAAGGATGATTTGAAATGGAAAAGGAGATTAGAACGGGATTCAGGCCTACACATCCTGGAGAAGTCTTGAAAGACGAGATAGAATATAGAAAAATATCCCAACGTAAGTTGGCGGAAGGGATGGGCATGTCATATAAGGTGCTGAATGACTTGTTGAATGGGCGTAGAACTTTTACACTTACAACGGCTATGATGTTTGAAGCGGCTTTGGATGTTCCTGCGGATTCCTTGATGAATTTGCAATTGAAGTACAACATGTATCAGGCGCAACACGACAAAAGTTTTATGGAGAAACTCTCAGAGATCAGAAAATATGCGGCAATGTTGTAAAAATACATTCTATTAAATATTTTGGCAATTATACCGTTTTTATCCAATATTGAGCACTATCAGTTAGATAGTGCTCAATGGAAATGTCTTTGGCACATTTTGCTACTCAAAAATATACACCTTATCTGATCTCCTCAACCTTTCGGGAACTGCAATTGAGCAGTATTGCCCTTTTACGGCTTTGTCTGTGGCAGTGAGGTCAACCCTAATCTCGGCAGGCTGCATCTCTATTACTCCGGTAGAAGGGCCAATGATGAGGATGTGCTGTCCAACATTCAATTCTCCGGTTTCAATGAGGATCTCCGCAACCCCTATGTTTGAGAAGTAGTTGGTTACTTTTCCAACGTATGTCTTTTTCTTGGTGGCTTTGCTGCCGTAAACGTCGCTCCACTGGCCCAAGAATGCGCCCTGGTAGTAACCGTCCCAGAAACCGCGGTTGAATACCTCGGAAACGCCGGCCTTAAGTTCTGCAGCGTATTCTGGGGTATATGTACCTGCAATTACAGCATCAGCTGCAGCGCGGTATGCTGCTGTAACCTTCTTTACATATTCTGCACTGCGGGCCCTTCCCTCAATCTTGAATACGGAAACTCCTGCATCAATTATCTTGTCCATGAACTCTATGGTGCAGAGGTCTTTTGGAGACATTATGTATTTGTTGTCCACTTCCAGTTCAATGCCTGTTTCAAGGTCTGTTACCTTGTATCCTCTGCGGCACAACTGGTAGCATGCCCCTCTGTTGGCAGAGGCTCCGTAGTGCTGCAGGCTCAAGTAGCATTTGCCCGATACTGCCATGCACAATGCCCCGTGGCAGAACATTTCAAGCTGTACCTCTTTGCCGCTTGGACCTTTTATCCCTTCTTCCACAATCCTTCTCTTTATCTCCTTAACTTGTGGCAAGGTGAGTTCGCGGGCAAGTACAACCACATCTGCAAACTGGGCGTAGAATTTTACTGCCTCAAAGTTTGATACATTCAGCTGGGTGGAGATATGTACCTCAACTCCAATCTGGCGGGCATATGAGATAACTGCCATATCTGAGGCAATTACCGCGGTTACACCGGCCCTTTTTGCCTCGTCCAATGCGTGGCGCATAGGTTCAATGTCATCATTGTATATGATGATGTTCAATGTAAGATAAGACCTTACATTGTGCTCGCGGCATATCTCAACAATTTTGTAAATGTCGCTGGGATTGAAATTGTTGGCAGAGTGGGAACGCATGTTGAGGTTGCCCACACCAAAATAGATGGAGTTGGCTCCACCCTGTATTGCTGCCATCAGACATTCAAAATTCCCCGCAGGGGCCATTATTTCAAGTTCCATATCTCTCAATTCTCTAAATTTTGTCCAGCCCTTTTGTAAACTTGAGCCAGTAGTACTTTAACGGGTTGGTATATTTAAGTTGTTTCCATGGCCTGCTGCCGTGCGGACGGTGCCATACAGGAAGGTTGGTGTACAGCCAGTTGTTGAATCCCAGTTCCAGGGCCTTGTGTGAAATGGTAACGTCAAACCAGTTTTTGCTGGCGTCAAGCTGGTCAAAGTCAAAGGCCTTGAGAAATTCAGGAGTGAGCAGAGAACAGCAGAAACTGCAATGTTTCTCGTATTTGAAAGCGGAATTCTCCCTCCCTTTGGCAGGAAGGTACGGATAGTTTATATCACCTTTCTCATCTACAGTTACAGAGGCGGCAATGGCGCATTTCCCATCTGCAGCGGCCCCCTCATACAACTTTTGGAAAGTATCTCTCTTTACTATCACATCAGACTCCACAATGGCAAGTCCCCAGTTCTTCCCGATGGATTCTTTCCGGGTCATCTTCAACACCATAAGGTAATTTGGTGAAGGATGGTCTGTGAGGTCACTCAAATTTACCAGTTTGAATCCCATCTCCTTTGATGCCTTCTCAAGGATTGCAGTATTCTCGGGAGTACTGAAATCGTTGTATACGGTATATGTGAAAGGAACATTTATCTCAGAGGCCAAAGTAGCCTTTATTGTTTCCAGTGTAAGGTCTATGGAATCCTTTACAGGAGTTATGATATTCAGCCCTTCCATTATTTTATCCTTTTTATAAGTTTGTCTGCAAAACATTTCAATTGCTCTTTCTGAGCTCCATTGAAGTCATTTTTCTCTATGATGTCCAACGCCTTGTTGTAATAATCCATGATTGCTGCTGTGGCACTCTCCCTTATTCCAAGGGTTTGATACATCTGTTTCATTCTGGCAATCTTCTCTTCTCCCTCATCTGTACCCATAGCCATAATGGTATTGAGTTCCTCTTTTTGTCTGTTGTCTGCAACCTTGAAGGACTCTACGAGCAGCCAGGTTTTCTTATTGTTCAGGATATCTCCACCTATCTTCTTACCAAAAATGTTTCCCTGCCCGAATGTGTCCAGCAGATCATCATGAATCTGGAATGCTATGCCCAAATTGAATGCAAAATCGTAGAGGGCCTGGGCAGTTTTCTCTTCTGCACCTGCAATGAGTGCCCCCATTTTTGCAGAGCAGGCAATGAGTACTGCTGTCTTGAGGCTTATCATGGAGATGTAATCCTCCATGGTAATGTATGGAATGCTCTCAAAATTCATGTCATACTGCTGTCCTTCGCATACCTGGGCAGCAGTTTTTGTAAAAAGTGCAAGTACCTGCGGCAATACATCCTCAGGGCAGTTGGCAAGCAGTTCATAAGCCTTTATGCTCATAACATCACCGCTCAGGATTGCAATGTTGTTGTCCCATTTGCGGTAAACGGTCTGCTGGCCGCGGCGCAGTTCCGCCTGGTCCATGATATCATCATGAATGAGGGTGAACTCATGGAAAATCTCCAGAGCCATGGCCGGATACAATATTGGTTTGTCTATTTTGTCGCTGAACAGGTTATATGTGAGCAGACACAGCTCAGGGCGGAGCCTTTTGCCTCCAATGGAGATCATATACTCTATGGGCTGGTACAACTCTTTAGGTTCAATTCTGAAATTGAGGGCGGCAAGCCCGTTCTCAACATATCTGTCCAATTCTTCTATAGCAAACATATTCCAATAAACTTTTTATCCTGCAAAGTTAATGGTTTTTGCACAATTTACTATCTTTACACATTCGCATTCTTTCAATAATTATGGATAAGAGTAATACAGCAACGGTAGTAAAACATACAGGGAGCCATTATCTCCTTTCCCGTTTGCCGCAGTGGGACCTCTTCCCTGCAGTAATAAAGGGGAAACTGAGACTGAAGGGATTCAACTCCACCAACCCTATAGCCGTAGGTGATATAGTTGAGTATGAGAGAAATGAGGGGGAGATGGCCACCATAAAGAATATCCTTCCAAGAAAAAACCACATAATAAGGAAATCAACCAATTTGTCCCGACAATCACATGTGATTGCCAGCAATCTCGATATGGTTTTCCTGATTGTAACGGTGGAGCTGCCGGAGGTGAAACTTCCGTTTGTGGACCGTTTTCTTGTAACATGCGAAGCATATAATGTGCCTGCAACCATAATCCTCAACAAGATGGACATATATTCTCCGCAGGCACTGCAGATGGTGGAGGCGTTCAAGGAGATATACACCGGGGCAGGATATGATGTGATTGAAAGTTCTGCAACAACAGGTCTCGGGCTGGATGAGATCAGGGAGAGGTGCAAAGGGAAGGTGGTCCTTTTCTCAGGACAGTCGGGAGTGGGTAAATCATCACTCATTTCTGCACTGGACCCGGATCTGAATTTGCGTGTAGGTGAGATCTCAGAGTATCACCAGCAGGGTAAACATACTACTACATTTTATGAGATGCATCCCATATCGTCGGGAGGATTTGTAATAGATACTCCCGGAATAAGGGGGTTCGGACTGGTGGATGTGTCACAGCTGGAGTTGAGCGGATACTTTCCTGAGATGCTCAGGGTTGAGGACAATTGCCGTTTTGCCCCTTGTACCCATACCCATGAGCCTGGATGTGCTGTAAAGGAGGCGGTTGAAAACGGGGAGATTTCAGTTGAGAGGTACGAGTCTTATCTTGGGATGCTGGATGAGCAGACCAAATACAGATAGCCAAGAATGAACAGGACAGTCCTAAAGTTGGCCATTCCAAGCATTTTTGCAAATATTACCGTCCCTCTTGTGGGGATGGCAGATACTGCCATAGCCGGAAGGCTGGGGGATGCAACTGCTTTGGGTGGAATTGCCATTGCATCCATGCTTTTCGACCTGCTGTACTGGAATATGGGATTCCTCAGGGTTGGCACTGGAGGTATGGTGGCCCAGGCTTATGGCAGGGAGGATTTCAAGGATGCAATGAATACTTTTGCCCTGGGTATTGTTACAGCTCTGGCTTTTGCTTTTCTGTTCATTGTACTGCAATGGGTGTATGTTGAGGCTGCCTTCCATTTTATAGAGTGTTCACCCGGGGTTGAGGTTCTTGCCAGGGAGTATTTCTTCATAAGGATATGGGCTGCCCCTGCAACCCTCTCCCTTAATGTTTTCAAAGGGTTCTTCATTGGGATGCAGAATGCAGTGAGCCCTATGGCGGTGGATGTTGTTGTAAACATAACCAATATAGTTGCCAGTATATTCTTTGCATTTTATGCGGGAATGGGATTTGGAGGAATAGCATGGGGTACTTTGGTGGCACAATATGCGGGATTGCTCCTGGCGGTATCGCTCATGGTTTTCCAGTATAGGAAATATTTTCATTTTGCGGATATCCGCAGTACCCTCAAGACTGGGAATATAAAGAGATTTTTCATCCTCAATGCAGATCTGTTTGTGAGGTCTGTGTGTTTCCTTTGCATTTATGCTGGGCTTACCTCCCTGGCTGCCCGGTACGGAGATACAGATCTGGCGGTGAGTTCCATAATGATGAAGCTCATGTTGCTCTATTCATATTTTGTAGATGGTTTTGCGTATGCAGGGGAGGCTTTGTCGGGAAGATATATTGGGGCCAAAGACAATATTTCGCTTAAAAGGGCTGTGAAGGTGATATTTGCATGGAGTTGTGCAATAGGTGCAGTGTCAACTGTCGGATATTGGGTAGGAGGAGAGTGGATGGTAGGTTTTCTGGCTGATGATGCAGAGGTGGTTGCACATTCTAAGGATTTCCTGCCATGGCTGCTGGTAATGCCTCTTGTAAGTTCGGTTGCTTTCACCTGGGACGGCATATTCATTGGTGCTACGGCAACCAAGGCGTTGAGAAACTCAATGTTATGGGCTGTAGCAGGTTTCTTTCTGAGCTATTTTCTGCTTAGGGGAAATATTGGTGTACAATCTTTGTGGGCAGGATATATGATGCATCTCCTTGTCCGTACTGTGTACCTTAGTGCGGTTGCAAAAAAGGAGATTTTTGAAGCATAAAAATTTTTATTAACTTTAAAGTTTGGATAGATATCATGTAACCAAACTTTAAAGAGATATGAAAAAACTGCTTTCCCTTATTCTTGTTGTGTTCCCTCTGGCGGCAATGGCCGGGACACTCCACTTCCCTTATAACCCTTCATTGTCTCCCGACGGCAAGGATATATATTTTTCATACGATGGAGATATCTTTAAAGTCCCTTCCGGTGGCGGTCTTGCAATGAGGCTGGTTTCGTTGGGCGGAAACGAGAGCCGTCCCAAAGTTTCCCCTTGCGGCAGATGGGTGGCTTTTGCTTCTGATATACAAGGTAATAATGATGTGTATATTGTTCCTGTAGAAGGTGGGGATATAAAGAGGCTTACGTGGCATGAGGGTAATGATTATCCAAGCGGATGGAGTGCAGACTCAAAGTATATCTATTTTGAAACAAACAGGGCAAATAACAGAAGCACATATAAAGTGGCTGTTGCAGGCGGTACTCCCGTGAGGCTTTTTGAGAATTATTTCAATACAATAGTGAATGTGGCGGAGAACCCTGTTACAGGGGAGCTCTATTTCAATGAATCAACAGAGAGTATAAATTTCCCTACCAGAAAAAGGTATGTCGGCGACCATAACCCAAATATCAAAAGCTGGCATCCGGCAAAGAGGAGCTACAGGGAGCTCACTTCATATGAGGGCAAGGATACCTGGCCTATGGTAGATAAGGGCGGCAATCTGTATTATGTCACAGATGAGTTCAATAAGGAGTCCAATATTGTAAAGTATAATCCTAAAGGAGCTCCCAAGCAGCTCACATCCTACAGCCACTCCGTGCAATATCCTTCAATAAGTTTCAGCGGCAACAAGATGGTTTTCATATTGGAGTACAAGCTTCATGTCATGGATATGGCAACAGGGGAGGTAACTGTTCCGCAGATTCATCTGGCAGACAACAATGTGGATATCATGCGCAGTTTTGCAGATGTCTCTCCAAGAAGGGTTGCTGTTTCTCCCGACGGAAAAAAGTTCTCATTTGCCATAAGGGGACTCCTGTATGTGGGTGATGCAAAAGGGAAATACCAGCAGCAACTGGTTACCCCTGCCAATGAAAGGGTGGATGAGATGGTCTGGGGCAAGGACAACAGGACCATTTACTATACCAGAACTGACAAAGGGTTTACAGCATTGTACAAGATAAGCGCAGATGGTACAACTGGAGAGAAACTGCTTTACAAAGCCCCTTGCAACATCAAGAACCTCAAGATGTCGCACAATAGGGAGAAGTTGGCGTTCATCAACGGCAATACAAGTGTATGTGTATTCAATACTGCAGATGAAACAGTGGAAAAGCTGGCCGATGCCCAATTCTGGTCATATGCCGGATATACCCTCAATTTCTCATACGATGATGCATTTCTGGCATTTGAGGCGGTGAATCTGGTTGAAGGGGATATCTTCATATATTCATTCAAGGATAAAAAACTCCATAATCTTACAAATTCGGCAAGCTCGGAAGGGGCTCCATGTTTTTCTCCATGCGGCAAATATCTGTTTATGGCGGCAAATTTCTATGGAACATCTTTCCCAAGGGGAGGTGGACAAAGGAGCATATATAAGCTCCCTTTGTTGGACTATAACACAAAACCGTTCAAATCTGACATCTATGACGATCTCTTCAAAGAGAAGCCGGAAGATGTGAGGAAGGATGAACAGGCAAAGAAGGAGGGTAAGGGTGAAGAGAAGAAAGAGGGCAAGCCTGAGAAAAAGGGGAAGAAGAGAGCCCAGACAAAAATTGACTTCAATGATATATACAGCAGGATAATAAGGATGAACGGACTCCAGGGAGGATATGGCATATATACTTTCTCTGCAAAGGGAAAGGATTGGCTTTTGTCTCCTGCAAGAGATAAAGTTTATGCTCTTGAACTTTCAGATCCATATGCAGAGGTGAAGACAATAAGGGATTTGAGGAGGGGAACTTTTATAAACTCAGACAATGAGCTCTTTGCAGTAAACGGAGCAGATATATATAAAGTGGACCTCAACCAGTTGAGGGCTACAAAAGTTACTGTCAAGAAATCTGTGGAGAAAAATCTCAAGGATGAATTTGAGCAAATGTTCCATGAGGCCTGGGGACTGATGGACCAGAACTTCTATGATGTCAATTTCCACGGTGTGGACTGGAAGGCCAAAAGGGATTATTATGCATCATTCCTTCCTTATGTGAGAAACAGGGCCAATCTGGTAACATTGGTGAATGACATGTTGGGTGAGCTCAACTCATCGCATCTGGGATTCAATTCCTATGGCAAGGAGCAACAGCCGCCGCAGACCCGCAGCTATACTCTGGAGACAGGTATTGAATGGAACAACGCAGCCCCATATACCGTTGAGAGGATTGTAGCGGGTTCTCCTGCAGACAATGTGGATACAGACATACAGAAAGGAGACAAGCTTGTAGCAATGAATGGGGTAAGGGTGAAAGAGGTGGAAAACAGGGAGAAACTTATGAGTTCTGCCATAAGGGAGCCTGAGGTGAAACTGACATTCAGCCGCAATGGGAAGGAATTTGATGTAAAATTGCACACAATCACATATTCAGAACTTAAAAACCTCCTTTACGGGGAGTGGGAGGAGAACTGCCGGAGCATTGTAGAGAAGAAGGGTAAGGGGAGGATTGCATATACCCACATGAGGGATATGGGGGCAGGTGAGCTCAACAGATTCCTTATGGATATGCATACCAGAACTGTCGGGAAGGAGGGAATCATCCTTGACCTTCGCTTCAACAATGGAGGAAATGTACATAAGGAGGTGCTTGACTTTTTGGGACAGAAAGCCCATTACAATTGGGGTTACAGGGATAATGAAACCAATTCCCATCCTAATGTTACCCCTGGGAACATGCCGGTGGTGGTCCTTATCAATGAGAGGAGCCTGAGTGATGCAGAGGTTACATCAAACGGCATAAAGGCACTGAAACTGGCAACAATTGTGGGAACTGAGACATACCGTTGGGTAATATTTACATCGGGAGCAAGTATGATAGACGGCTCTTCGTTGAGGCTCCCTGCCTGGGGATGCTACTCATTGGACGGCAAAGACCTTGAGAGGACCGGTGTGGCACCGGATATTTATATCCGCAATACATTCAAGGACAGGATGGAGGGTAAAGATCCCCAACTTGAGAAGGGAATTGAGGAAGTGTTGCGACAATTGAAGGAGAACAATTAAACCTTGAACAATATCATGAAGAGAGATTTGAAATATTTGCAGCTGCTGGCAAAGAGTTTCCCTACCATACAGGCTGCCAGTACGGAAATTATAAACCTGGAGGCAATCCTGAATCTGCCAAAGGGTACTGAGCACTTTGTTACCGACCTTCATGGTGAGCATGAGGCATTCCAGCATGTACTGAAGAATGCGTCGGGTGTGATAAAGAGGAAGGTGGAGGATATTTTTGGGCATTCGTTGAGGGAGGCTGAGAAGAGTGAATTGTGTACACTAATCTATTATCCCGAGGAGAAACTTAAAATCATAAAGCTTAGGGAGAAGGAGAAGGCGCTCCATGAATGGTACAAGGTGATACTTATGAGACTTGTGAAGGTATGTTCCAATGTATCTACAAAATACACAAGGTCAAAAGTGAGGAAGGCGATGCCGCAGGAGTATGAGTATATCATACAGGAGCTTCTGCATGAGTCAAAGAGCGGAGAGGCCAACAAGCACAATTATATTACGGCAATTGTTGAGACAATCATCTCTACAGGTAGGGCAGACCATTTTATCATTGCAATCTGCAACCTCATCCAAAGGCTTACAATTGATTCCCTCCATATTATCGGAGATATTTATGACAGGGGCCCCGGTGCCCACATCATCCTTGATATACTGGAGAATTACCATAATTGGGATGTCCAGTGGGGCAACCATGATCTTGTATGGATGGGTGCAGCAGCCGGAAGCAAGGCTTGCGTGGCCAATGTGGTAAGGATGTGCTCAAGATATGCCAATTTCAAGATTCTTGAAGAGGGGTATGGAATTAATCTTCTTCCCCTTGTTACATTTGCGATGGATGCATATGGCGATGACCCTTGTACCATATTCAGGCCTAAAGGGGCAGATGCTGAGGGGTTGAATCCAAAACAGACCAGACTGGTGGCCCAGATGCACAAGGCCATTACAATAATGCAGTTCAAGCTGGAATATGAAATTATCAGCCGCAGGCCTGAGTTTGGAATGGATGACCGCAATCTGCTCCATCTGATAGACTATAAGAAAGGTGTGATTGTACTGGACGGGAAGGAATACCCTTTGAGGGATGACGATTTCCAGACAATAGACCCTGAGAATCCTTATAAACTTACACCGGAGGAGGAGAGGGTGATAAACAGGCTCACCAACAACTTTGTAAGCAGTGCCCACCTGGCCAAGCATATGCAGTTGCTTTATTCTCATGGGGCATTGTATCTTGTGAGGAACTCAAACCTCCTATTCCACGGTTCGGTTCCTCTGAATGAGGACGGCTCGTTCAAAACCCTTAATATCCAGGGGAAGGATTATGCAGGCAAGGCATTATTTGACAAGATAGACCAGATTGTGAGACAGGCATATTTTGAGACTGAAAAATCTGCTTCCAAGCAGTTTGCCCAGGATTTTGTATGGTATTTGTGGTGTGGTCCCGTTTCACCTCCATTTGACAAGAACAGGATGGCAACCTTTGAACGATATTTCCTTAGTGATAAAGAGGCCCAGAAAGAGCATAAGGGATGGTACAACATTCACAAGAACAACAAGGAGATATGTGAAAAGATATTGGCTGAATTTGGGGTAGAAGGGGAGCCTTCCCACATTATTAACGGCCATATTCCTGTAAAGACAACAAAAGGGGAGTCTCCAATAAAGGCAGGTGGAAGGTTATTGGTCATTGATGGTGGCTACTCAAAGCCATATCAGGCCGAGACCGGTATTGCAGGTTATACCCTAATTTACAACTCGTATGGATTGAGACTTGTGCAGCATGAGCCGTTTGAATCTACCCAGGTGGCAATTGAACAGGGCAAGGACATTATCTCTGAGACAATAGTTGTGGAGTTTGTAGAGAAGAGGAAATTTGTAAGGGATACAGATATCGGGAAGAAGCTCATAGATCAGATTGATGATCTCAAGCAGTTGCTTGTTGCATTCAGAAAGGGTCAAATTAGATAGAAATTGCTTTTGCGGCAGGTGAAAATTATGCTACCTTTGCCGCCGCTTTATCAGTAATAAATATTATGAATTGGTTTTACGAGTTAGTTATGGGCTCATCCATTGCCCATGCCGTATTGGTCCTCTCTGGGGTTGTTGCTCTGGGAGTCCTTTTGAGCAGAATTAAGATCTGTGGAGTGTCACTTGGCGTTACCTGGATATTGTTTGTAGGTATTGTAGCAGGTCATTTCGGCCTTACAGTTGAGCACAACATTCTCCATTTCATCAAGGAATTCGGACTTATCCTGTTTGTATATTCTGTAGGATTGCAGGTTGGCCCCGGATTCTTCTCTTCGTTCAAGAAGGGAGGCCTTACCCTTAATGGGGTGGCAGTAATGATAGTGTTCATGAGTGTGCTTCTGGCTTATATAATCCATCTTATTACCGGGACAAGTCTTGTTACAATGGTTGGAGTGCTTTGCGGTGCCGTTACAAACACCCCTGGCCTCGGTGCAGCACAACAGACATATATTGATGCTACAGGGGTTGCAGATCCGTCCATTGCAATGGGTTATGCAGTGGCATATCCTCTGGGTGTGGTTGGTATAGTAATGTCCATAGTTGTTATCAAGGGCCTTTTTGGCATGACAATGGAGAAAGAGCTTGAGAAAGCCACAGGTTCCAGTGCGGATGCCGCCAAAATGGCTACAAAATATTCTGTAGAGGTTAAGAATGTGGCAATATTCGGCAAGACAATAGAAGAACTGCATGGCCTTATAGATAAAGATTTTGTTGTTTCAAGGCTTTGCAGGGCTGACGGTTCTGTTGAGATTCCAACATCTGAATCAAAATTATATGAAGGGGACAAATTGCTTGTGATATCAGTAGAGTCAAGTAAGGAATCCATTGTTGCTTTCTTTGGTGAACTGCTTGATATGAGTTCTGAGGAGTGGACCGATATGGACAGCATGATGGCTACAAGAAAGATTATTGTAACCAAACACAAGATAAACGGCAAGACCCTTGGAGAGCTTAAGGTGAGATCTGTTTTTGGTGTGAATGTTACCAGGGTAAACCGTGCCGGTATAGACCTTGTGGCAGCACCGGACCTTGAACTTCAGATTGGTGACCGTGTATTGGCTGTTGGAGATGACAAGAAACTGGACAGTTTTGCAAAGATGCTTGGCAACTCTTCAAAACAGTTGAGGGAGCCTAATCTGCTTGCAATATTCCTTGGAATAGCAGTAGGTATGATATTCGGTTCAATTCCGTTCATGCTTCCAGGAATGCCTCAACCTGTAAAACTTGGTCTTGCAGGCGGCCCGCTTATTATTGCTATCCTCATAAGCCGTTTCGGGTACAAATTCAATATTGTAACCTATACAACCTTGAGTGCTAATATGATGCTCAGGGAGGTAGGTATATCATTGTTCCTGGCTGCAGTAGGTATAGGTTCCGGTGCAGGATTCGTTGATACGGTAATCAACCAGGGAGGTCTTGCATGGATAGGATATGGTGTAATCATTACACTTGTTCCAATGCTTGCAGGTGCTGCAATCGGAAGGTTTGTATTCAAGTTCAACTATTTCCAGTTGATGGGACTCATCTCAGGAAGCGGTACAAATCCGTCGGGACTGGCATATTCAAACTCGGTTTCCCCAATTAACCAGCAGGCAGTTTCGTATGCTACGGTTTATCCCCTTGTAATGTTCCTGAGGGTACTTACTCCGCAGATACTTATTCTGATGGCATTGTAGAGCATCTTTTTTGCTCTTTTTAAAATAAGAAATTATCTCTGTTTCCTGAAAAAGAAAAACTTTTTGCATGAGACGGGGATTTTTTCTTTTTGTGGCATACTGTCTCATCCATTCCGGTTAATATTGCGGAAAAAAGATATGAAGAATCTGGCAACGGTGCTTCTCCTGCTGGTTGTGGGGTGCACCATTCATCAGGATCCATCTTTGGATGGGGAGGAGATAGATTTTAATGTGGAGCTGTTGGGAGGTTCATCCGTTACCAAAGGCGCTGAGGGGATTGATGCTTCACTCGTGGAAGATGTAAATCTCTATATTTTCAATGCGGCTGGGGAGCAGCTGCTCCACAACTATTTTTTTCAAGGCAATGTGCAAATAGAGGATTTTCTCTTCTTCTCCAATGATAGGTATTCTGTATATCTGCTGGTGAATTGGGGTGAGGAACTGAAGGTAGGCTCGTTGGATGAACTTAAGGAGGTAAGGTTTGTTCCCGACAATCTTGAGACATTTGCAGACAGTGCCCCTCTGATGACAGGGGTGCTGGAAGATGTGCATCTGTATGACGGAGCCCATATAGAGGTAGGGCTGTCAAAAGTATATGCCGGGGTAAATCTGAAGTGCAATATGTCCGGATTGAATTATGGAGTTACTGTAAATGTTGTAAGGGCAAGCCTTAAGAATGTGCCGGAGGAGTCATTTCTGTTTGAGGAGAATGTTGCGGGGAGTGTAGTTGACGGCAAAGTGCTTGAAGGGGACCTTTTGGGCAGTATAAAGGGTGATGGAGTTCACTTTTATATGTTGGAGAATCTTCAGGGGAGTGTGCCCGGTGCTCTTGACAATAAGGATAAGGCGCTGAAACTGACCCAGCAGAGGAGGCAGTTGTGCAGTTATGTGGAACTGGAATGCGATCTGGTTTCCGCTTCGCACAGGGGAAGGATGGTTTACAGGTTTTATCTTGGTAGCGGACATGATAACTGCAATGTGGCAAGGAATACATGGCAGGAGATTGAAGTTAGGTTCAAGGGAAATGCCAGTGAGGATGAGAACAGTGTGAGCGTGGACAACAGTGCCCTGAAGGATAGGGTAAAGCAGGTGCTGGTGTCTCCAGCGCTGATAATCTTTGCTCCTGGAGCCGGGAATACATATAATTTGTCTGTAGAGATCAAACCTCCCACAGCCTTTGATAAGAGGGTAAAATGGACCACCAGCAACAGGAATGTGGTGAAGGTGGACAATAATGGGGTAATTACTACTGTGGGCAGCGGGCAATGCAAGGTGTATGCCATTTCCTTGGACAATCAGTCGGTGAGTGGGTATGTTGATATAAGGGTGATGTGACAAAGGTTGTTATTTTCTGAATAGTTGGGTATTTTTGCCTGCAAATTTCAAAAAGGAGTCTGTATGGGAAAGAAAAAAAGGGAGTTCCCCAACACTTATGTTATAATTTTTGCAATAATTCTTGTGTGTGCCATTGCGACATGGATGGTACCTGGAGGGGAATATGTTAAGGTGGAAGATGCATCCGGTATTTCTCAGGGTGTTGAGTTCAGGAATGTTCCCTCTGTAGGGCAATGGTGGACCATTATGGAGGCTTTCTATAATGGTTTTACAAAGCAGAGTGGAATCATATGTTTCATTCTGGTGATAGGTGCTTCCTTTTGGGTAGTCAACAGGAGTAGGGCAATAGATGCAGGTATCTTTTCATTTCTCAAGCTGGTTACCCGTCTGGAGAAGAACAGGGCTCTGGCCAAAATAGGTGTAAGCAATCTTGTAATAGTGCTGATTATGCTTATGTTCAGTCTCTTTGGGGCTATTTTCGGAATGAGCGAAGAGACTATAGCGTTTGTGGTAATTCTTGTGCCGTTGGCAATCTCCATGGGATATGATTCCATTGTTGGAGTATGTATGGTATATGTTGCGGCTCATGTGGGCTTTGCAGGTGCCATACTCAATCCGTTTACCATAGGTATTGCCCAGGATCTGGCAGGACTCCCAATGTTCTCGGGAATAGAGTACCGTTTCTTCTGTTGGGTTGTGCTCAATGTAATTACAATTGCTTTTGTATTGCTGTATGCGGCAAAAATTAAGAGGAATCCGCAGAAATCCATGATGTATGAAGCGGATGCACATTGGAGAAACCATATAAATGAGCAGGGAGGGGGAGTAGAGTATTACAGGAACGGTGCCTCATGGGTTTCATTTGCTATAGCGGCAGTTGTGGTGATATTGTTTACTGTAAGCTGCAGCGGTGAAACATGGCTCTCCATAGGTTCGCAGAAGTATCATACTGTATGGTTGCTTCCGACTGTGGCGGTCGCCTTCATTGTAACATGCGTTGTGGCATTGCGCAAGTCAGTCCATTTTTATGTCCTTACATTGCTGGGTTTTACAATTATATATCTTGTAGCAGGTGTGCTGGGCTTCGGATGGTATATAGGTGAAATATCAGCCCTGTTCCTTACCATGGGTGTGTTGAGTGGAGTGGCCATGGGATTGTCGGGAAATGCAATTGTAAAGGAATTGATGGATGGGGCAAAGGATATTCTGGGGGCAGCCCTTATTGTGGGGCTGGCGGCCGGCATCATCTTTATCCTTCAGGAAGGGAAGATAATTGATACATTACTGCACTCAATGGCCGGTTGGCTGGACGGCTCCGGGGAGACCGGTGCGCTTGGCCTGATGTATGGCATTCAGACACTGATAAATCTGGTTATCCCGTCTGCAAGTGCAAAAGCGGCTATCACAATGCCTATAATGGCCCCTTTCTCGGATATTATAGGTGTGAGCAGACAGGCTACTGTAATGGCATTCCAGTTCGGGGACGGTTTTACCAATATGATAACCCCTACATCTGGAGTGCTCATTGCTGTATTGGGGATTGCCCGCATTCCATATGGGAAATGGGTGAAGTGGATACTCCCGTTCATACTGCTCCTTATATTGGTGGGATTTCTCCTTCTTCTCCCTACCATATTCATGAAGTTGAACGGGTTTTAGGCTTCCCGACAACTTCCTGAATGATATTTTTTTCATAAAGTCTTGTAGTTTAAGAAATTATTTATACCTTTGCAAGCCGATTTATAATCGGGTATTTGTATAAAGTTAAGATTAACAACAAATTATGCCAACAATTCAACAGTTAGTACGCAACGGTCGCGAGGTGGTTGTAGAGAAATCAAAATCACGCGCACTGGATGCTTGTCCTCAAAGACGTGGAGTTTGTGTACGTGTTTACACTACAACTCCTAAGAAACCTAACTCAGCTATGCGTAAAGTAGCTCGTGTTAGATT
>SUYX01000051.1 GCA_015060225.1 Bacteroidales bacterium
ACTGGATTACAATGCCAAAATACGGCGCAGACGGTGATGTAATAGAGGTTACCTTAACCACCGTAAAGGTGCAGAACTGGGACAAGACCATAACTACCGTTCCACCTTATGCCCTGGTGAATGACTCTTTCCAGAACTGGAGGGGTATGTTTGATATTGGAGGCCGCAGAGTAAAACGCTCCATAAACATAGATATGAATACAGTCCGTTTCTGCACAGAGGAAGAGATGACAAAATACCGCAAACAGCCTTGGATAGAGGGATTTGAGGAGACCGGCACAGATCCGGTAAACCTCTATGTTTTCCGCCATTATATGGAATATTATCTGAGCCACCACCCTAAGGTGAACCAGGATATGATAATGACGGTACGCCAATTGCAGCCAACACCGCAGGGTATGCCAATTGAACTGTACTTCTTCTCTGCAGATACTGCATGGCTTAAATATGAACACCTTCAGGGCGAGGTCTTTGACCATGTTCTGGCAATGCTCCACACTTTCGGCCTGCAGGCCTTCCAGAGCCCTACCGGATTGGATATAAAGGATTCTGCAATATAGAAAAAGGAGATGACCTTATCGGTCATCTCCTTTTTCTTCCAACAGTTTTTCCAGCACACTCAACGGCACACCCAGCAGTTTCATCTTGCGGGCAACTGCGGGGAGTTCATTGCGGAGGAACTCCTCCTTCTGCTGCTCCAGAATCCTCTCCGGTGCAGAAGGTGATACAAAGTACCCTATTCCCCTCCTGTTGTAGATTATCTCCATCCCCTGAAGATGGTCATATACTCTTGCAATGGTGTTCGGGTTTACACCAAGGGAGATTCCAAGTTCCCGGACAGAAAGGATACGTTCGTCGGGAAGATACTCTCCCTGCAGAATCTTGTCACAGATTGAGTCTGCAATCTGCAGATATATGGGTTTATTCTGATTGAAATCCATAGGAACCTCCTGTTATGATATCTGAATTTTCCTTATTCTCCACCATGCAAGGATATAGAACAATGTTGCACCTGCAAAATATGCTATTGCAGTGATATCGCCCCATAATCTCAGAACTTCTGGATCTACGGCTACCACACCTTCTCCCAATAACATGTCAAAAAATTTGCTTGCAATTACTGATGTCCACAATAAAACCAAAATCAGCATACACAACAATGTTTTGCCTGGGGCTCCTTTTTTAAATAATGTATTACCCAAAATTGCAGCACCTGTAAGGGCAAACATCGCATATGCACCCCTTAGCAGCAGCATATAATCTACAATTACAACAGAACCATATTGTCCGCTGAACAACAGACACAAAATGGCATCAAGCAGATAACAGCTCAAGACAAACGATACCGGCACCAATACAAGAGAAACCAGAACCATACTCACAAATTTCTCCAGAGAGGATGCAGGCAACATCAGATAAGAACCCAGCTCCTGTTTTCCCCTAAATGCCGTATATATTTTGAATGGAGCAAAAAATACAACAAATACACACATTACTCCGCACAAATCAAATCTCTGGTCCACAGGAAAAATATTACCAAAATCCATCATCTGATGGAGCACATGTGGCATAATCAACAGTACCAAAAAGAATATGCCAATGGCTGGCACCCTCATTACGAGGTCATATTTCAATACCTTAAGGAATCTCTCAAATGAAAATATATTACTCATACTCTTATCTGTTTGCGTTAAACATCTCCTTAAACAAAGCCTTGTTGGCCAAAGCACAATTGAAAAGCGACTCCAGATCCACCGGGGTCTCCACTCCGTACTCATTATCCCTTACAGTAACATATCCCCTCAAATCCCTCTGGCAATAAAGGGCACCCTTATCCTCTTCCGGCTCAATGCTAAAAGTGAGTCTGCGCGAAATCTCCTCTATTGAGGCATTCATGAGCACACACTCCCTGTCCATAATGATTATAGGGTCTATAAGATTCTCCAGATCCTTAACCTGGTGTGTAGAAATGATTATCAACTGGTCATCTGAGGCGTTCTCGGCAATAAGTCTGCGCAACAGCGCCTTGGATGGGATATCAAGGCCGTTGCTCGGCTCATCCATCAGAAGCACCTTGGTTCCCAATGAGAGGGCAACGGCAATTATCGCCTTTTTCTGCTGTCCCAAAGAGAGTTTATTGAATTTGGCCTTCCCGTCAACTCCAAACTCACTCAAAATACGGTAGAATTTGTCGGGAGAAAAATTGGGATAAAACGCCCCTGTCTGCATTGCATATTTCTCTACCACCACATTCTCCCCTGCAAAATCCTCCGGCAAATAGTAGATTTCCTGCAAAAACGAAGGATACCTCATGTATGGAACCTCCCCACATACGGTACATTCTCCCCCTTCCATCTTCAATAATCCCGACAAAATCTTGAGCAGCGTGGATTTTCCTACACCATTCTCCCCCAACAGACCATAAATCTTCCCCTGCTCCAGATTCATGCTTACATTGCCCAGCACCTTGTGCCTGCCGTAAGAAAAACTGACATCCCTTAAATTTATCATGGCTTTATGCTTTATAGTGTATTAGTTTACTATTACACTGCAAATATAGAGAAGATTTTTAATTGTGCAAATAAAAACAGAAAAATTTTGATGCATGCAAGACACCATTGGCAAGATACCGCTGGCAAGACACCATTGGCAAGAGGTTAGGCACACTATTCTTTGGTACAAGACGTCCAGAACCTAAAAAGGTGCCCAACCTCTGGAGAACCAGACAGGTTAGGCACCTAATATCAGTGTACACACTGCTGTGGGGAAAATTGCTGTGCCCATTCTCTTGGATCACATCAATGCTTCCCTACAATTCATCCCACTCTATAACTCTTTATGGAAAGTATAGGAATTTGCCTGAGCGGTAGGCATTATCACCATGTCATTGATGTTTACATGAGGAGGACATTTTACCATATACATTATGGCATCAGCTACATCCATTGCAGTGAGTGGTGTAAATCCTTTGTACACATTGTCTGCACGTTGCCGGTCACCTTTGAAGCGCACCAGGGAGAATTCAGTCTCCACAGCGCCAGGACATATCTGGGATACCCTTATGCCGTATTTGAGAAGGTCTATCCTCATCCCTTTTGTAAGGGCATCTACGGCATGTTTGGTGGCACAATAGACATTTCCGTTGGCGTATGCCTCCTTGCCGGCAATTGAACAGAGGTTTACAATATGCCCTTTGCAGCGCTCCACCATATACTTGGATACAACTTTTGTAACATAGAGCAAACCTTTTACATTGGTATCTATCATCCTCTCCCAATCATCCACAACTCCTTCCTGAACAGGATTGAGTCCAACTGCCAGGCCGGCATTGTTTACAAGTACATCTATATCTCTCCACTCCTGAGGCAAATTGCCAAGATGTTTCTCAACCTCTTTCTGAGAGCGTACATCAAATACAAGCGGCAATACCTTTATGCCGTATTCATTCTCAATTTCAAATGCAAGAGTCTCCAGACGGTCTGCCCTGCGGCCTGTAATAATTAGTTTATACCCCTCTCTGGCCAAAAGAACGGCAACCGCCTCACCTATTCCGGAGGTTGCACCTGTTACCAATGCTACTTTTCCCATAATATCCCTATTTAAAAAAAGCCCTCCGGCAAAATACCAGAGGGCCAATATTCATTTGTTAAAGTGTATAAGCAATATTCTCTACCTCATTCATAACCCTCAGGAAGTTCTCTCCAAGAATACATTTTATATCCTCATCCGAGTATCCCCTAAGTTTGAGTTCCTCAGTAATTACGCCAAATTTTGAAGCATCTTCCAAACCTGCAGGAGGTGACTCAATGCCGTCAAAGTCTGATCCTAAACCAACGTGTTTAACGCCAACAAGTTTTACCACATGGTCTATATGGTCAACCAATACCTTATATGATGGTCTTGGGGTTGAATAAAGAGCCTCGTATGCCTTCTCATATCTCTCCTTGCGGCGTTTGCAGCGCGGATGCAACTGGTAATCAATTATGGCCTCATCAAACTCGTCACACAAATGGCCGGCAACCTTAGAATACTCAGGATCAATGAAAGATGAGTAAAAGTTTATCTGTATTACACCACCTGCAGCAGCCAGATCCTTTATCATCTGGTCAGTCATGTTCCTTGGATGGTTGCACAAAGCCCTGCAGCAAGAGTGTGTAGCCACTATCGGAGCCTTGGAATACTTCAAACAGTCATAGAAACTCTCATCTGAAAGGTGAGAAACATCAATCATCATACCCAAGCGGTTCATCACCTCAATAACCTCTTTACCAAATGGGCTTACGCCACCCCATCTCTTCTCTTTAGGGGCACAAGAATCACAAATCTCATTGTTTCCTGCGTGGGTAAGGGTCATATAACGTACGCCCATCTTATAGAAAAGTTTCAAAAGGGAAAGATCCTTCTGGATTGGAGAACCGTTCTCCAGACCAATGAAAATTGCAGTTCTTCCCTCTGCCTTAAGTTTGCGAGCCTCACGTACGCTAGTAGCAAGACCAACTTTCTTGGGATTCTCATCTATCACCTCATGGGTAAGGGCAACCAACTGGAGGGCACGACGGGTAGCCTCGTCGGGAGAAAGGGAATTAGAAGTGTATGCCGCAAAGAATACGCCATCCACTCCACCCTCTTTAAGGCGGTCAAAATCAATGTGTCCAAGTTTCCTCCTCTTTGAGACATCCTGGCCGCGGATGATTGCCAAAGGGGTATCGCAATGTGAGTCAAGCACAAATGCTTCCTTATGAAGTTCTGCTGCTGTCATAATTGTATAATTGTTAAATTTGTTTTCAGTTTGAACAAATTTACAAAATATTTCCTACAAACTGCAACATTCGCAAAAACGATTCGTCTTATAAGTGAAAAAGAGAGAGAATGAACAGCACCACAGACATAAAGAAACTATACGCAACCCACTCGCAGCACCTGTACTTCACAAGCCTGCGGATTGTAGGAAACAGTTTTGAGGCAGAGGAGATAATGCATGACACCCTCCTCAAATACCTCAGCCAGGCTGCCGTAGAGACAATAGAAAAGCCTGCAAGCTGGCTCAAGAGCGTATGTGTGAGAAAATCGCTGGACAAACTGAGGGAGAAGCACCGCACAAAAGCCTTCCTGGAGGAATATAAGGATGAGCCCCCTGCAACACCTCCTCCGTTGCAATACTCGGTAGAGGAGATAAAAAAAGCCCTCCTCCTTCTTCCCGACAATTACCGTACAATCCTCTCCCTGCACCTCTTTGAGGGGTACGACTACCAGGAGATTGAACAGATAACCGGCACAAAAGAGGCAACCCTGAGAAGCATCTACAAAAGGGCAAAAGAGAAATTGGCAGCAACGCTGCAGAACAGATAAAACAGACAACATGGAAAACTTGGAAAAATACATACAGGACAATCTGGAACAGTTCAACTGTGGCGAAATGCCTTTGGGACATCAGGAGAGGTTTATGGCAAAACTCCAGACAGCACAGGCAAGCAACGCCGAGGGTACCACACCCCACAAGGTTCACCGCGTCTTCTCCCGCAGAAGCCTGTTTGCCGCTACAGCATCCGCTGCCGCAATAATTATTGCATTCTTTATCACAACAGGCTCACCTGCCACAAACACAGATGAATACACAATAGCAATACATGAAGTGGCAGAAGAGATGTACATTGAAGAGGCTGAGATTCTAATGAAGCTTGGAGAAGATGACCATAACATTGTAAACTCCATCAAATCCATTACAGAAGAGGCCATTCCCCTTTCAGAACAACTACCAGCAGAGCTCTCTCAGGAAAAACGGGCCCAAATTCTCAGAGAATACTACAAAACCAGAACTGCAGCCCTCAAGAACTTCAGGGCACTGGCCCACTCTAATGAAATAATTGATTAAAAAACACAAATATTATGAAAAGATTAGCATTAATACTCAGCGCGTTGTTAATTATGACGTCGTCTCTTTATGCAAACAACACAGTTACAAAGAATTACAATTTTGGAAATATCAAATCCATTGAGGCCTCTTCAATATTTGCAATTGAAGTAACCCAAGGAAATGCCAAGGGGGTAAGGATAGAATGTGATGAAGTTTATGAGAAACACCTGGATATAAGATGCTCACAAGGGGAACTCAAACTTTCACTTACACCTAACGCCCGTATAGAGAGAAACCGCAACCAAAAAGACCAGATTGGAATAAAAGTATATCTGCAGATGCAGACAATTGAGGAACTGGACCTGTCGGGAGCATCATCACTGAAAGCAACAGGTGTATTTACAACCAATGAACTTGAAATAGACCTTAGCGGGGCAACATCCGTAAGCGGTCTGAACATAAGCGGAGATGAACTTTCACTCGATTGCAGCGGAGCATCATCACTTGATCTTACTGGAGATTTCAGAGATATTGAGGCAGATGTATCGGGAGCATCTTCAGTAAAATTGAACAGCAGCGGAACAACAGTTGAAGGTGATATAAGCGGAGCATCGAACTTCTCATTAACAGGAGACCACAAGAATACAGATATCACATGCAGCGGTGCATCAAATGTAAAACTGAGCGGCAGCACCAATTATCTGAAAACCATTGCCACAGGTGCCAGCAACTTTAAAGGGCAGGAATATACAGCAAGAAACGGATACGCAGAGGTGACCGGAGCCAGCAACTCAAAGGTAAGATGTACAGGAGAACTGAAAATAATGGTAGGAAGAACATCCAAACTTACCCACTACGGCAATCCAACAATAATAAACATGGATAAGGACAACAACATTGTAAAAGGGGATTAAAAGCAAGCAGGCTATAAAACAAAGGGCAATTCCAAACCGGAGTTGCCCTTTTTCCATTATCTTGTCATAAGAAACTACCACCCGAACGGATGTCCGCACAACGGAATCCTGGCCAAAGGGTGATAATCCCCTACCAGACCAACCGGCACGGCATCATTGATGTCATTCACTATCTGTATGCAGTTGCGGGCCTCGGAGATTCTGAACCCTTTCCCGGCAAGGATATTCTCATAACTGCGTGTATGGAGTTCTGTAAAGCCGGCGCTGAACTCAAACTCTGTTCCGTCAATCATAATGGTACGGTAGGTTCTCTTCTCACCCTGAACCGCATTTGCTGGAAGATGGTCTGCATTTATACTCAGGAAATACCTCACACGGGCCTTCTTGAGTTCAAGGAAACCTGCTACCCTGTCGTGAGACTTCACATGTACAATATTCTTCTGTACAGGGCCAAAAATCCACTGGAGCATATCATAAAAATGGACGCCAATATTGGTTGCCACTCCACCGCTCTTGCGCTCATCCCCTTTCCATGAAGTATAATACCAGTTTCCGCGGGATGTTATATAAGTGAGGTCCACATCATAAATCTTGTCTGCGGGGCCGTTGTCAATCTTCTCCTTAAGGGCCACTATTGAATCATGGAGTCTCAACTGGAGAATATTGTATGCACAGCAGCCGGTCTCCTTCTCCAACTGCTCAAGGGCATCTATATTGCGGGCCTTCAGGACCAGCGGCTTTTCACAAATTACATTTGCTCCCAGTCGCAAGCCGTAACGCACATGTGCATCATGAAGGTAGTTGGGAGTACATACCGAGACAAAATCTATTTTATTCTCCGAGCGCTGCAACTTGGTACAGTGCCTGTCAAACAGTTCCTGCTGGGTAAAGAAACTGGCCTGCGGAAAGAAACTGTCCATAATTCCCACACTGTCAAACGGATCATACGCCGCAACCAGATTGTTTCCTGTATCTTTTATTGCTTTCAGGTGGCGCGGAGCAATATACCCTGCCGCCCCTATTAGTGCAAAATTCTTCATATCCTATCTGTAAAATGCTTTAATTCCTTTGCAAATATAATGCAATTGTTCCTCACTGAGTTCTGTATGCATAGGCAAAGACAATACTCTTCCCGACAATTCCTCACTGTTCTCCAGACCTCCCACAATCTTTGCCATATCCCTGTATGCCTCCTGGTGATGCAGCGGCAGCGGATAATACACCATAGAAGGGATATCCCTCTTTGCCAGAAACTCCTTCAATGCATCCCTTTTTCCGTCTGCAACCTTAACTGTAAACTGATGGTATGCATGGGTGGTATATTCTGCGGTAACAGGCAACTCAACACCTTCCATACCGGCAAGGTTCTCAAGATAATATGCAGCAGCAGATTGTCGGGAAGCAATATACTCATCCAAATATTTGAGTTTCACATCAAGTACGGCTGCCTGAATGGTATCCAGGCGCGAATTGCACCCCACCATGCTGTGGTGGTATTTTACCTTCTGGCCATGGTTTGCAATGCAATGTAGTCTGCCGGCAAGTTCAGCATCATTGGTAAACATTGCACCGCCGTCTCCAAAACATCCAAGGTTCTTTGAAGGGAAAAACGATGTGCAGCCAATGTGTCCCATAGTTCCGCTCTTTGGGTTCTCCTTCCCCTCCAGAACACCTTTCCACTGCGCCCCCAGTGCCTGGGCATTGTCCTCCACAACAAACAGGTTATGTTTGCGGGCAATCTTCAGAATTGCCTCCATATTTGCACACTGTCCGAACAGATGCACCGGCACAATTGCCCTGGTACGGGGAGAAATTGCCTCCTCAATTTTTGAAGGGTCAATATTGAATGTATCCCACTCCACATCCACAAGCACCGGAACGAGCCCCAAAAGGGCAATCACCTCTGCTGTGGCAATATATGTAAAGGCAGGAACAATCACCTCATCCCCCCTCTCCAGCCCAAGGGCCATAAGGGCAATCTGAAGTGCATCTGTACCATTGGCACAAGTTATGCAATGTTCTACCCCAGTATAATGGCCCAGATTAGCGGAAAATTCCTTACATTTGGCACCGGCTATGAACTGGCTTGTATTTATTACGTTCTGCATCTGGGTGTCAACCTCATCCTTAATTTTAAGGTACTGGCCAACCAGATCAACCATTTTGATGTTCATTACATAAAAGTTTATATCTTACAAAGATAATGGAAAAAAGGAAAACATACGTTGCTGTAACCGGTTTGTTTGCACTATACATAATTGCAGTATTGTGTCTCACATTGCTTGATCTCTCAGACAAGACCCCGGAACTTCCAAAATACTTTCTGGGAATCCCTATGGACAAGATTGCCCATTTTCTAATGTATTTTGCCTATCCGGTTGTGGGGTGGCTCATGTGTACCTACAACAAGCACATAAAAATCCGCCACGGATATCTGTATCCGCTCCTTTTCATTACCGGCCTGGCCTTCGCCGCCTTTACAGAATATGCCCAGGGAGCCTTCACCACCTACAGGGATTCAGATCCGCTGGATTTCCTTGCAAACATAATAGGGATAACCTCCGGCACCCTCCTGATGTGGATTTTCCGCAAACCCGCCACAAAAATCTGCAACTGGATGCAGCAATACATGCACAATCTGCTGTACAATTAGCTTTTGAGATAAGCGGCATAAGGTTAGGAATTCATAAAACTTCTTTACAAATTTAAAATCGGCAAATAAAAAAATTGTGTAACTTTTGTATATTTTTATATCACATGGACTCTTTGTAATATAAAGATTATCTGCAATATACGGCATTGATATTGTGTAAAAATATCACAATAGGATATCTATGTGCTATTACTTGTGTCCCTAATATGAACTGGGCCAGTCTTTTTTTACACTCTCATAAGATTGTTCGATAAAATCTACAATATTTTTATCAATTCCTCTAAACAAATCCTTCAGTCTATCACACATATTTTGATGGCTCTTTTGGTAAGGATGAGGATTGTCTAAAATAAATATAAAAAAATTCTTTATATCCTTTTCACTATACTTTTTTATAAAATTATAAACATACTGGGGGTTATCCATTATAAACGTTATAAGGTTATCCTGCAGATAATTTGTGGCATCAGCATCCCATTTAGCACTAGTTGCGACATTAAAAATTTTTTCAAAATACCTTGTGTCATTAAGAAGACTATCAGAAAAAATAAAATTAATATGTTTATATGAATCATAATAAAATGGCGCTGCTTTACCTTTATCCAGATCAAATCCATATAGAGATAGAAAATCTACGTACGTTTCCGGAAATTCTGTCATGAAGGAACTATAATTTCTATCATTAAAGTAACTTATCATTGAAGTTATTTTTTGTGAATTTTGCCCTATAATGCTATAAGAATGCAAAACAAAAAATATATTAAAAATTAAAAAATATTTCATATTAATTGATTTTGTTAGTAATTATCATAATTAGTAATATATATTTTATCATCATTAATTCCATCATGCCCAACAACTTGTCCTAATCCATTATAGTATATACCTGCCGCCCTTCCATCCGGATCCACAAACATCACCGGATTATTAACGCAATAGTTATAAGCACTGAAAGAATAATACTTCTCACTCAGCGGATCCTGTGCTATCCATCTTCCAATTGCCGGGTCATACATCCTCGCCCCATAATCCAACAACCCAAGGTTACCTGTTGTTTGCACCTCCTTGCCGTTGAACTTCATCCTGTTGTCCAGCAACTTCGGATAACTGCTTCCCAAGGCCGTTTCACTCCCGAAAGGATAATAACCATTCCTCTCCACCCCAACCTTTATGCCGTCTGCACTGAAACTGTATGTTGCAGCCCCAAAGCACTTCTCACCACATTGGCATGTTAAGGATAATTGGCATTACTGAATTTTAATTGTTTGATATATTATCGTGTCAAGTGTTATAACATCGCATTGTGCCTTTGAATCAAAATATCCTACCTTAAAATTCTTTGTCAACTTATTATGCTTTAATTCAGTACTCAATAATTCAAAATCATAACCGTCATAATATTCTCGGGCAATATGGTAGCTATAATACTGATTGCTTCCTTTATCTGCAACTATTAATATTTCATCAAAAATCTTATCTTCATCAACCCTTAAAATAAGCATCTTATTTTCATATTTTGATATATAATAGTACCCCAACCAATTACCATAATATGATGTATTACTAATGGCATCTTTGCTAAAGAGTGCTTTTATACTTTTAATAATTAACGAATCCCTAACCAGATTATCCTCTTTAAATATTTCATCAATTTTGTATT
>SUYX01000011.1 GCA_015060225.1 Bacteroidales bacterium
ATTTTCAATGAACTTTCCCTATCAAACATCCGTCCGGTGTAACCGTTCTTCCGTTTTGGGACCGCAAAGATACGCACTTTTTATTCACTTCCAAATATTTTTACAAAAAAATTTGAAAGATTTTTTGCTGTATAAACGCAAAAACCTTATCGTCAACAAATTCCAATTGAAAAAAAATTTAAACAGTTTTCACTGGAAGATCCATTGAAGAAAACCGGACGTTTATCCAAAGATTGGCAACACTGCCAGAACAAAAACATAAATACAAAAAGATCCATAAAATAATACCTATATTAAAAAAACTTACTATCTTTGCGGCGATGAAAAAATCAGGTCACATATTCAACCGCTACTTCAGTTTTGGTGTCCGACGACGCCGATAGTGTGATCTGTGCCCTATATTCCTATAGCGGCTCTGTTTTCCCGTATTATACAAGTATGAATTTATTATGGCCTGTCGGGGCCTTTACTATAATTGTGAAAGAAGATGAAAGTTGATGTAATAGTTGCAGATGAATCCCATTTGGATTATGCAGAAAGAGTGTGTGAACTTATATATATATCGGCCCAGGAAAGGGGTACCGGAATTGCAAAAAGGACACCGGAGTACATTAAGGAGAAGATGAGGGACGGCAAAGCAGTGATAGCAATTGCCGAAGACGGCACCCTTGCGGGCTACTCATACATCGAGACCTGGGGACACACCAAGTTTGTTGCCAACTCCGGCCTTATTGTAGCCCATGAGTTCAGAAAGACCGGCCTGGCAAGACGTATCAAGCACAAGACTTTTGAACTTTCTAGAAAAATGTTCCCTTACGCCAAAATCTTCAGCATTACAACAGGCCTTGCTGTAATGAAAATTAACACAGAGATGGGATTCAAGCCAGTTACATTCTCTGAACTTACAGATGACAAGGAGTTCTGGGCAGGATGCGAAGGGTGCAGGAATATAGACATACTTAAAAGGAATGACTACAAGCTGTGCCTTTGCACAGGTCTTTTGTACGATCCTGCAAAAAGCGCAGCGGAAGAGATGAACCATCGGGAAGAGAAAGAAACAGAAAAAGAGAACAAAGGTTCCAATTTCATCTCCAAAATGGGGAAAGGGATAGCAATGCCCTTCAAGTCCATAAACAGAAAACTCAAGGAGAAGAAACAGGAATAAGCATATATAATGGTAATAACAGAAAAATATATTGAAATGAAAGAGAAAGTAGTTTTGGCATTCAGCGGTGGATTGGACACTTCATTCTGCGTGCCTTATTTGAAAAACGAGAAAGGTTTTGAAGTACACACAATAATGGTAAATACAGGCGGCTTTTCTGCAGAAGAGGTAAAGAGGATTGAGGAGAGGGCTCTGCAGTTGGGTGCAGCATCACATACCACAGTAGATGCAGTTGAAAGTTATTACAACAACGGCATCAAATACCTTATCTTTGGAAATATCCTTAAAAACAACACATATCCCCTTTCTGTAAGTTCAGAGAGAATTTTCCAGGCTCTTGAGGTTTTGAGGCATGTAAAGAAACTTGGTGCCACTAATGTAGCCCATGGAAGTACCGGTGCTGGAAACGACCAGGTGAGGTTTGACATTGTATTTGAGATTCTTGCACCTGAGGTAAACATCATTGCCCCTATCAGGGAATTGCAGTTGAGCAGAAAAGAGGAGATTGACTTCCTTGTAAAGAACGGCTTCAATTTCAGCTGGGAAAAGAGCAAATACTCAATCAACCAGGGTATCTGGGGTACTAGCATAGGTGGAGTTGAGACATTGTCTTCAAGCGGCTACCTTCCGGAGGAGGCATATCCGCATAAAGTTGTAAAGACAGGTGAGGAGAAAGTTTCAATAGAGTTCAGGAACGGTGAGCCGGTTGCCCTAAACGGCAAGGAGATGGCACCTGTAGCACTCATCCACGCACTGGCAGAGATTGCAAACGGATACGGTTGCGGAAGGGACATGCACATTGGTGATACAATAATTGGTATAAAAGGAAGGGTTGGCTTTGAGGCTGCAGCTCCACTTATTATAATTAAGGCGCACCATATGCTGGAGAAACACACTCTTGTAAAGGAGCAGTTGTACTGGAAAGAACTTATTGCAAACTACTACGGCCAACTTATGCACGAGGCCCAGTACCTTAACCCTGTAATGAGGGATATGGAGAAATTCCTTGAGAGCACCCAGAGCAGCGTTAACGGAACTGTAGAGGTTCTTCTAAGGCCTTACAACTTCTTTGTTCTTGGATGCACAAGCAAATATGACCTGATGAGTTCAAAATTCGGAGAGTACGGCGAGATGAACAAATCATACACAGGAAGGGATGTGATTGGATTCACCAAAGTTCTTGCAAACCCACTCAAGATTTACTACAGCCTTCATGAGGACGAGAAGGAGCAGGCAAGCAAAAACTAATCTGCATACATGAACATGAAAAAGATAAAAGCCGCCATTGCCGGCGGTACAGGATACACTGCAGGCGAGCTGTTGAGAATACTTATATATCATCCGAATGTGGAGATTACAAGTGTCCTCAGCACCACCAGCGTAGGACAAAGCATCACCTCTGTGCACAGGGACCTTTTTGGTGAAACAGATTTGTGTTTTACAGACCAGATAGGTACTCCCGACGTGGTTTTCCTATGCCTTGGGCACGGACTTTCCAAAGAATTCATAGATACCACCCCTCTTCCCGACGGATGCAAGATTATTGATCTTGGAAATGACTTCCGTCTGGACCCCCACTACAAAGGGAGGGAATTCATCTATGGACTCACAGATACCTTTAAGGAGAAAATCCTCAAGGCAGACAACATTGCCAACCCGGGATGTTTTGCAACTGCCATACAGAGTGCAATTGCACCATTGGCAAAAGCAGATGCCATTACAGATGATGTGCATGTAACCGCCATCACAGGTTCTACCGGAGCCGGCAAGAAACCTGGGGAGAAGAGCCATTTCAGTTACCGCAACAATAACCTTTCCATTTACAAGAACTTCACCCACCAGCATCTTGGGGAGATTGGAAGGACAATGAAGGAGTTGTCGGGAAAAGAACCTCAGATAAACTTTGTTCCTATGAGGGGTGATTTTGCAAGGGGAATCTTTGCAAGTGTGCATACCAGATGGAACGGCATAAAGAAAAATGACGGTACCGTTGGAACAACTTTGGAAGATGCTGTAGAGTATTTTGAGCAGTATTACAAAGATTCTCCTTTCATTCATGTATCAAAGGAGGATATAAGCCTTAAGGAGGTTGTGAATACAAACAAAGTGCTGCTGCATATAGAACTGCACAACGGCTATATACATATTGCCTCAATTATAGACAACCTTGTAAAGGGGGCAAGCGGCCAGGCGGTTGAGAACATGAACATGATATTCGGTCTTGAGCAGACTACAGGTCTGAGATTCAAGCCAAATGCATTTTAACAAAAAAGAAATGAATTTATTTGACGTATATCCGTTATGGAATATTGAGCCAGTAAAGGGCTGCGGATGCAGAATCTGGGACAAGGATGGGAAAGAATACATGGATTTGTACGGAGGACACGCCGTAATAAGCATAGGCCACTCCCACCCTACCTACACCCAAATGGTTTCTGAGCAGGCCGGCAAATTGGGATTCTACTCAAATGCTGTACAGAACCCGCTCCAGAAACAGCTTGCAAAAGAGTTGGGTGAGGTATGCGGTTATCCCGAGTATAACCTTTTCCTTTGCAACAGCGGTGCCGAGGCAAACGAGAATGCAATGAAGGTTGCATCTTTCCATACAGGAAGGAAAAAAATACTTGCACTTAAGAAAGCTTTCCACGGACGCACCAGCGGTGCAGTGGAGGCAACTGACAACCCAAAGATACAGGCAGAGTTCAACAAGAACGGGAATATTGTCTTTATCCCGATAAATGATCTTGAGGCAGCAGCCCAGCAGTTGCGCACAAAGGAGTTTGCAGCAATAATCATTGAGGGCATACAGGGAGTTGCAGGAATATACACACCTGAAGCCGAATACCTGAAAGGGGTGAGACAGTTGTGCGATGAAACAGGCACAGTACTTATCCTTGACGAGATACAGAGCGGATACGGCAGAAGCGGAAAATTCTTTGCCCACCAGCACAGCGGAGTAAAGGCTGACATTGTTTCAATGGCCAAAGGTATTGCCAACGGGTTCCCTGTTGGTGCAATAATCATCTCTCCTGAGATAAAGGCTGAGTACGGTATGCTTGGAACCACATTTGGAGGAAACCACCTTGCCTGTGCTGCTGCATTGGCTGTGCTTAAAGTTATAAAGGAAGAGAAGCTTATTGCTAATGCAGCTGCAATGGGTGATTATTTTATGGCAGGATTGCAGAAATATGTTGGAGAAGGGAAACCTGTAAAGGAACTCAGGGGCAAAGGGCTCATGATTGGAATAGAGGTGAACCCCGGTTATGAGGATTTGAGGAACAGGCTTCTGTTTGAGAAGGGTATATTTACCGGAGGTGCAGGAAAGACAATTATCAGGCTGCTTCCGCCATTGTGTGTGGGGAAAGAGGAGGCAGAGAGGTTCTTCAGCGCACTTGACGAACTGGTTGACATGTAATTTTAATTTATCGGGAAGAAGAGATGAGAAATTTCATTACAGTTAAAGATATGGGCAATCTGAATGATGCCCTTGCAAAAGCAAAATTTGTAAAGGAGAACCCTTATGCAGATTGTGAATTGGGTAAAAACAAGACAATGCTACTCATTTTCTTCAATTCAAGTCTCCGCACAAGGTTGAGTACCCAGAAGGCGGCCTTGAATCTTGGGATGAATGTGATTGTACTTGACATTAACCAGGGGGCCTGGAAACTGGAGACAGAGAGAGGTGTTGTGATGGACGGTGACAAGCCTGAACACATCCTTGAAGCAATTCCTGTTATGGGGAGCTATTGCGATATAATTGGGGTGAGGAGTTTTGCAAATTTTGCGAGCAAAGCTGATGATTACGGAGAGAAGATTCTCAACCAGTTCATAAAGTTGTCGGGAAAACCGGTAATAAGCATGGAGGCGGCTACAAGGCATCCTCTGCAGAGTTTTGCCGACCTCATTACAATAAATGAGTACAAGAGGGTTGAGAGGCCAAAAGTTGTTTTGAGTTGGGCACCACATCCAAAGGCATTGCCGCAGGCTGTTCCAAATTCTTTTGCAGAGTGGATGATTGCAGCAGGCTACGAGGTTGTGATTACACACCCCAAGGGGTATGAACTTGATCCTGAGTTTACCCGCGGTGCCACCATTGAGTATGACCAGGAGAAGGCTTTTGAGGGGGCAGATTTCATTTACGGCAAAAACTGGAGCGCATATGCAGATCCAAACTACGGGAAAGTGCTTTGTACAGACAAGAACTGGACAATTGATGAGAGGAAAATGGCCCTTACAAACAACGGCTACTTCATGCACTGCCTCCCTGTAAGGAGAAATATGATTGTTACAGACAATGTTATTGAGAGCGCCAACTCTCTGGTAATTCCGGAGGCTGCAAACAGGGTTGTTTCTGCCCAGACTGTAATTAAGGAGATTCTTTTGGGGTTGAAATAGTATGAAAAAGGTAAAGATTGTAAAGATAGGCGGCAATATAGTTGACAATCCTCAGGCTCTTGAGAGGTTCTTGGGCAATTTCCACAAGTTGGAAGGGCCAAAAGTGCTTATTCATGGGGGAGGAAAGATTGCCAGCCAGCTTTCAAAGGAGTTGGGCATTGAGGTTAAGATGCACAACGGCCGGAGGATTACAGATTTTGAGACCCTAAAGCTGGTTACAATGGTTTATGCCGGCCTTATAAACAAACAGATTGTTGCTGCGCTGCAGCAGATTGGCTGCAAGGCTGTTGGCCTTTCCGGGGCAGACGGCAATGCTGTCCCTGCCTCAAAGAGGGCTGCAAATCCAATTGACTGGGGTTTTGTAGGGGATGTTGAGCCGTCAAAGATAAATGTAGAGTTCCTGAAGATGCTGCTGGATGGAGGATATACACCTGTATTCTGCGCCATAACACACGACAACAATGGCTCCTTACTCAATACAAATGCAGACACAATGGCCTCCAGCATAGCAAGAGCCCTCTCTTCTGTAATGGAGAGCACTCTTGTGTATTGTTTTGAGAAGGATGGTGTACTTGCCAACCCTGACGATGACAGTTCTGTAATTCCACTGATTACCCGTACAAGTTATAAGGAACTTCTGGAGAAAGGGATGATTGTTGGGGGGATGATACCAAAATTGGACAACGCTTTTGCAGCCCTTGAAGAGGGTGTTGCTGAGGTATTCATAAAACATGCAGACAACCTGCTGAACAACAACAACAAGGAGACCCTTCTAAAACTATAAAGATGGAATTGCTTCAGCAGATGACATACAGTGCGGTGGAGAACCTGAAAAGGATGCTCTGTATTCCTTCCGTTTCTTTTGAAGAGGAGAAGAGAAGCGTTTTTTTGTTTGCATCTCTGCAGGAGAGGGCAATGAGACTGGACAAACTCCAGAAAAGGAATGACAGGATAGTTGTCGGGAAGCTGGAGAACAATATAATATTGTACAGGGACAACTTTTCTGCAGAAAAGCAGACGCTTATGCTAAACTCCCATATTGATACTGTGGCTCCTGCCCCAACCTATTCGTTTGACCCCTTTGCCCCTTTTGAAAAAGATGGATGCATTTATGGTCTGGGGAGCAATGATGACGGTGGAAGTGTGGTGAGCCAGATTGAGGCATTCTTCTATCTTAATGGTGAAAGGGATAATGATGCCGTTGCTCCTGAAAATCTGAATGTAAACCTTATGCTGGTACTTACCGCAGAGGAAGAGAGGAGCGGGAGCAACGGTATGGCAAGATTTGTAGAGACATTTGAGCCAAAGCCCAATTGCGCCATTATTGGAGAGCCTACAGGAATGCAGGCTGCAGTTGCTGAGAGGGGATTGCTGGTTATTGACGGAACCGCACATGGTGTCAGCGGACATGCTGCAAGAAACGAAGGGGTAAATGCCCTATATATTGCATTGGACGATATAAACACCTTACACAATTACAGATTTGAAAAGAAATCTCCCCTTATGGGTGATGTTAAGCTCAGTGTTACCCAGATGAATTGCGGAACAGCCCACAATGTTGTTCCGGCAGAAGCCAAATTTGTTGTAGATATAAGGCCTACAGAACAATACGGAAATGCTGAAATACTTGAACTGCTTCAGAAAGAGGTAAAAAGCACGTTGGTTGCAAGAAACCTGAAGAACCGTTCTTCCGCTACACCGTCTGAGCATTTCCTTATGGAAACTGTCAGGAAAATGGGCATTGGAACACAAATTTCGGCAACAACTTCTGACTGGATGAAGATTCCATGGCCGGCAATAAAGATGGGGCCGGGAGACTCTGCAAGAAGCCATAAGGCAGATGAGTTCATAAGAATTCAGGAGATTGAAGATGCTATTAAAGGATACATTAATTTTATAAAGAATATATAACAGGTATGGGAACACTATGGAGCAAAGGGACCAGTGCCACTCAAATTGTGGAGGATTTTACTGTAGGAAATGACAGAGTGTTGGATTTGAGGCTTGCAAAACATGATGTAATTGGTTCTAAAGCCCACATAAAGATGCTGGCATCCATTGGATTGCTTGAGCAAGAGGAACTGGAAATACTTACAAAAGGTTTGGATGGGATTCTGGATGAGATTTCAAGAGGAGAATTTTCACTCGGAGATGATGTGGAGGATATCCACTCACAAGTTGAATTCCTCCTTACACAAAGATTGGGTGAGGTTGGTAAAAAAATCCATTCCGGCAGATCCCGCAATGACCAGGTTCTGGTAGATTTGAAACTGTTTTTAAGAGAAGAGCTTGAGATTATAAGGGATGAAATGATATCCCTTTTCAATACCCTCCAGCAATTGAGCGAAAAGTACAAGGATGTACTTATGCCAGGTTATACCCATGCCCAGATAGCCATGCCATCATCTTTTGGTCTGTGGTTTGGAGCATACGCAGAAGCCCTCGTTGATGATATGTACATGCTCAGAGGGGCATACAATATTGTAAACCAGAACCCTCTTGGTTCTGCTGCAGGATACGGCAGTTCTTTCCCTTTGGACAGGGATATGACAACAGAACTGTTGGGATTTGACACCCTTAACTACAATGTTGTAGCAGCGCAGTTGAGCCGTGGAAAGAGTGAAAAGGCAGTAGCATCTGCCATCTCACAACTTGCACTTACCCTCAACAAATTTGCGGCAGACTGCTGCATGTATATGTGTCCCAACTTCGGGTTCATCAAATTTCCCGACGAGCTTACAACCGGTTCGAGCATAATGCCCCACAAAAAGAATCCGGATGTATGGGAGATCTTGAGGGGAACCTGCAACAGGATACAGAGCCTTCCTAACGAGATAAGCCTTATGACCACCAATATGGCCCATGGCTATCACAGGGATTACCAGCTCCTTAAAGATGTATTGTTCCCCGGCCTGGAGCAGATGCACAAATGCCTGTTCATGGCAAAATATATGCTGGAGAACATATCTGTAAATGAGCATATTCTGGAAGATGAGAAATACATGTACCTCTTTACTGTAGAAGAGGTGAACAGAAGAGTCCTTGAAGGGATGCCTTTCAGGGATGCTTACAAGAGTGTTGGAATTGAGGTGAATGAAGGTAAATTCTCTTTCAATGGGGAACTCAACCACACACATAAAGGAAGTATAGGAAACCTCTGCAATGCAGAGATAGCGGATAAAATGAAAAAAGCAGCTTTCTAAGCTGCTTTTTTCATTACTCATCTATTCTTTCTCCATTATTGCGGAACCATTCTGCCTGCAAAAGTGTATACTCAGTATTGTTCTTCACTTTAATGCTGCATCCATATTTTCTGCACCATTTGCTCTTGATACTTGTAAACCATCCTTTTGTAAGGTAGGCTCCTAAAATTGGATTAGTCTGCAAGATAAAGGACTTGATATTTCTCTCTTTAACGTAATAGGCCAACTGCCTTTCCAGGGTTTCATCAATGATGATGCTCGATGCAATCTCCCCTGTACCGTTGCACATAGGACACTTTTCGTTAACATTAATTTCAGTAGCGGGCCTTACCCTCTGCCTTGTTATCTGCATAAGGCCAAACTTGGTAAGGGGGAGGACATTATGTTTTGCCCTGTCTGTAGAGAGGAGCTCCTGCATATACTTGTGGAGCCTGTTCTTGTTCTCATTGGTCTCCATATCAATGAAGTCCACAATGATGATTCCTCCCATATCCCTCAACCTCAACTGCCTTGCAATCTCTTCAGCCGCATGCATATTGACTTCCAAAGTATTCTGCTCCTGATCAACTCCCTGTTTTGCCCTTATTCCGCTGTTTACATCTACAACGTGCAGTGCCTCCGTATGCTCAATTACAATATAGGCACCCTGCTTAAGTGGAACTACACGGCCAAAAGCACCCTTTATCTGCCTGGTGACATCAAAATGGTCAAATATCGGGTTGTCACCTCTGTAAAGCTTTACAATCTTCTCCTGCTCCGGAGCAATAGTTGAGATATACTCCTTCACCTCTTCATAAACGCCCTCATCGTTTACATAGATATTTGAGAACGAATCATTCAGCAAATCCCTTAAGATTGTTGTGGTTCTGCTGTTCTCTGTAAACAGAAGCTGGGGCGGTTTGCAGGAAACAAGCTTTGTCCAGCAGTCTTCCCATTTCTTTATGAGCATTTTGAGTTCCGCATCCAGAACTGCAGCCTTCTTGCCCTCTGCGGCTGTTCTGATAATAACACCGTAATTTCTTGGCAAGATGCTGTAAACCAGGCGCTCAAGCCTTCTTTTCTCTTCTTTGGAAGAAATCTTCTGCGAAACGCTTACTTTGTCTGCAAAAGGCAATAATACAACGTTTCTTCCCGCTATGGATATTTCTGCTGTGAGCCTTGACCCTTTAGTGGAGATCGGTTCCTTTACAATCTGCACTACTATAGGTTGGCCCGGCTGTAAAACATCCCCTATCTTACCCTCTTTTTCGAGGATACTACCAATTTTAATATTGGAGTAGAAGGTTCTCAAATCCCTGTTGGGATTCACTTGCTTGGCAAAATAATCAAAAGCCCTGAAATTGAAACCAAGATCCAGATAGTGGATAAAAGCATCCTTGTTGTCACCTATATCTACAAACGCTGCATTAAGTGCCGGCATGATTTTCTTAACCTTGCCCAGATATACATCGCCTACAGAATAGGATCCGTTGTTCTGCTCCTTGTTCAACTCCACAAGCCTGTGATTGTCCAACAGTGCAATTGAAATCTCTGTTGAACTTACATCAATTATCAGATCCTTCTCCATCCTATTAAAAAAGATAAGAGAGTGGATATGGCCACTCTCTCAATAATTCTTCAGACCAAATGCCTACAAACTATTTACGCTTCTTATGTCTGTTCTTACGAAGACGTTTTTTACGTTTGTGAGTAGCCATCTTATGTCTCTTTCTTTTCTTTCCGCTTGGCATAATCGTAAATTTTAAAAATATCTAGTTAATAATAATTGTCAAAACTTATTGGAACATCAATTATTTAACGTTGCCTTTAACTTTGTTCATGAAAACCTTTGCAGGTTTGAACGAAGGAATATTGTGCTCAGGAATAATCAAAGTAGTGTTCTTTGAAATATTTCTTGCAGTCTTTTTAGCACGTTTCTTAACAATAAAGCTGCCGAATCCACGCAAATACACATTATTATCCTTAGCCAATGAATCTTTTACACTCTCCATGAAAGACTCAATCACATTCTGCACTGCAATCTTCTCAATACCTGTCGCCTTCGCAACCTCATTAACGATATCTGCTTTAGTCATAATTATCTGTATAATTAAAAGGTTAGTTATTTTTTGGGACAACAAAAGTAGAGTATTTTTTCTGAATTTCAATAACAAATGTTAAAAATTAGCACTTTTTTTTAGTTTACCCCAAAAAATGTCCCAAGCGCAAGTTTGGCATATATATTGACCTTATATATTTCCCCCTTGGGAAAGGGGATGTTTGACAACAAATACTGACATTTTGACATATTATACAATAAACAGAACATGAAGATTCCAAAATTTTCTATAAATCAGATGGAGAGCGGAGAGATAAACATCATTCCGGTACTTGACATAAACGGAAGTGCCAATATGGATGAAGTTGATATGCCAAACACCCTGCCGATTCTGGCATTAAGGGATGCCGTGCTGTTCCCGGGAACAATACTTCCCATAACAGTGGGGCGTGAAAAATCACTTAAACTTGTAAAGGCGCTGCATAAGTCAAGCAATATCATAGGAACGGTAACCCAAAAGGATGCCGTTGTGGAAGAGCCTGTAAAGGACGACCTGTTCCACATTGGCACAAGTGCCAGGATTGTGAGGATACTGGAGATGCCTGACGGGGCATTTACGGTAATTCTTCAGGGAATAAAAAGATTCACCCTTGATACAATTATCGCGGAGGAACCGTATCTGATAGGTACAGTAACATACAGGGAAGATATACTCAATGACCAGCATAATGTGGTTGAGCCACTGATGAGCTCAATCAAGGATGCTGCGCTGTATGTAATAAAGATGACTCCGCACATGCCACAGGAGACGGCAGTTGCCATAAAGGGAATTGGGGATCCAAAATTCCTGATAAACATGATTGCAACCAACCTGGACAATGACCTTACTCCCGACAAGCTTGACATCCTCTCTGCAGATGACATAATCACAAGGGGATACAAACTTCTGGCGGCATTGAACAAGCATGTGGAGATATTGAAGATAAAGGATGACATACAGCAGAAGGTAAAGAGCGAAATTGACCAGCAGCAAAGGGAATATTACCTCAACAACCAGTTGAAGACCATCCAGGAGGAGCTTGGAATGGACGGCAACGGAAAGGATGTGGCAGATTTGCGCCAGAGGGCTAAGACTAAAGAGTGGCCTGAATGGGTTGCAAAAGCATTTGAAAAGGAGATGGCAAGGCTTGAAAGGTCAAACCCGAACTCTCCTGAGTACGGTGTGCAGATGAACTATGTAGAGTTCATTCTTGATCTTCCATGGAATCATGTAACCAAGGATAATCTTGACATGAAACATGCACAGAAAGTGCTTGACAAGGACCACTTCGGACTTGAAACAGTAAAAGAGAGGATTATTGAATACCTTGCAGTGCTCAAGCTGAAAGGGGACATGAAATCCCCTATACTGTGCCTTTACGGCCCTCCGGGTGTTGGAAAGACATCGTTGGGAAAATCAATTGCCAAGGCTCTGGGGAGGAAATACGGAAGAATCTCTTTGGGAGGGTTGCATGACGAATCTGAAATAAGGGGACACAGGAAGACATACATTGGCGCCATGGCGGGAAGAATCATGCAGACAATTAGCAAAGCAGGAAGTTCAAACCCTGTAATTGTGCTGGATGAGATAGACAAGGTGAGTGCAGACTACAAGGGCGATCCCGCATCTGCATTGCTTGAGGCTCTGGATCCTGAACAGAACACCACATTCCATGACAACTATCTGGACATGGATTATGATTTGTCACAGGTTCTGTTCATAACAACAGCCAACAACATAAGCACAATACACCCTGCCCTCAAGGACAGGATGGAGATGATACCTGTAAGCGGATACCTTGCAGAGGAAAAATACCATATAGCTAAAGATTATCTTATTCCAAAACAGCGCGAAGCCCATGGCCTTACTGCCGGTAACTTTAAAATAAACAAAAGCGGCATTGAGACCATCATTGACAAATACACCAGGGAATCAGGTGTAAGGACACTGGACAAGCAGATTGCAAAACTTGCCAGAAACATGGCAAAAAGGATTGCACTTGAGGAAGAATTGCCTGCACATCTGGATGCAAAACTTGTACAGGAAATACTGGGACTCCCAACCAACAGCCATGATATGCAGAAGGGAAATGAGGCTGCAGGTGTTGTAACCGGCCTGGCATGGACTGAGATGGGGGGAGAGATACTGTTTGTAGAGACAAGTCTGAGCAAAGGTAAAGGGGCACTTACCACCACAGGCAATTTGGGAGATGTAATGAAAGAGTCTGCCATGATTGCATACCAGTACATAAAGGCACATCCCGAGCTTCTTGGGCTGAAACCTGAAGATATACAGGAGAAGGATGTACACCTTCATGTACCTGAAGGGGCAATTCCAAAGGACGGTCCTTCAGCCGGAATTACAATGGTAAGCTCCATGGCCTCTGCCTTTATGGAGAGACCGGTAAAGAAAGCAATAGCAATGACGGGAGAGATGACACTCAGGGGCAAAGTACTCCCTGTGGGTGGAATTAAAGAGAAAATCCTTGCTGCAAAAAGGGCCGGCATTACAACCATAATCCTCTCACAGGAGAATGAAAAGGATATAAAGGACATTAAGGAGATATACATAAAAGGGCTTGATTTCCATTATGTGCAGACAATGGAAGATGTCCTGAAATTCATTTTCTGAGATGGATGTAAAAATTGAACAGCAGTGGAAAGAGAGACTCAGCGGAGAATTTGACAAGGAGTATTTTACAAACCTTGTCAGATTCCTCCATGCAGAGAAAGCTGCGGGGAAAACCATTTACCCCCCGGGGAGCCTTATATTCAACGCATTTGCCCTTACCCCATTCAATGATGTAAAGGTGGTAATATTGGGGCAGGATCCATATCATGGCCCCAACCAGGCCCACGGACTCTCTTTCTCTGTTCCCGACAATGTAACCCCTCCCCCATCGCTGAAAAATATCTACAAGGAGATTGAAAGCGATTTGGGGATAAAGCTCAACAAGAACGGCAACCTTGAGGGATGGGCAAAGCAGGGGGTATTCCTCCTGAACGCTGTTCTTACAGTGGAGGCCGCAAAGCCAACCTCGCACAGCAAAATTGGGTGGGCTGAATTTACCGACGCCGTTATAAATGCAATCTCAGACAATTCACAAGGTGTGGTGTTTATGCTTTGGGGAAGTTTTGCAAAGAGCAAGAAAGAGCTGATAGACAGCACAAAACACTATATCCTTGAGGCTGCACACCCCTCTCCTCTCGCCCGTGGCGCGTTTTTTGGATGCAGACATTTCTCAAAATGCAACAACATACTCACCTCGCTTGGCAAAACCCCAATAGACTGGAGTTTATAGAGCAGGCGGGATGGGCAATAAAACGGGAGAATTATGAAAAAATCAGTTTACACTTTTGCGATTGCACTAATTTCAATGACTTTTGCCATAACATCATGCAGCTCTTCCATTCCGGTAGAAAGCCACTGGTGTGTAGAGACACTTTATGCAAACGGGGACACCATTGCAATTCCTGCAGGGCATAATCCGGGCATTTCATTCCTTAAGGGAAACAAGATAGCCGGCGAGACAGGATGCAACATTTTCTTTGGCGATTTTGAAGCAGACGGGGATAAAATTACATTTACCAATATGGGATCTACAAGAATGATGTGCCCACAGATGGAGTTTGAAAATTCATATATGAATGCCTTGAACGACATTTCATCGTTCACAATCGTACAGGATACCCTCACTTTTAAAGACAAAGAAGGAAATATTGTTGCCATTCTGAAGAAGAGTGAACCTAACGCATTGGAAAATTGATTACATTTGTTGAAAATTGGTTTCATAATGCGTACAGCTTTATTTCCAGGATCTTTTGATCCGTTTACTATAGGACATTACGAGGTGCTTCTGTCTGCCCTGCAGCTATTTGACAAAGTAATTGTAGCAGTGGGATACAACAGTTCCAAAAAAGGATTCTTCACACCTCAGACAAGGAGTGATATAATTAAGGATGCTGTGGCACACCTTTCAAATGTGGAGGTGTGCAGCTACAGCGGCCTTACCATAGATGCATGCAGGGAACATGGGGCAAGCCACATTATCAGGGGATTGAGGACAACTGCAGACTTTGAGATGGAGAGTGTCATTGCCCAGGCAAATACTAAACTTGCACCTGAAATTTCAACCGTATTCATACCGGCTTATGGCGAATATTCATTCGTCTCTTCTACAATTGTAAGGGATCTGCTTATCCATAAAGGGGATGCTTCACAATTCCTCCCTAAAGGGGTTGACATCAGCAAATTCATCAACGGCTAACTTCATGGGACGGTTCCGCAACATATTTGCCGCCGTTGCACTGTTGTTCCTTGCGGAGTTCTCTTTTGCCGCTGCAGGGTACAAGGTTTCCATTAAGGGGGATCTTAAGGGGAGTTATATACTCCAAGGGTGGCATTGGGGCCAAAAATATTCTATCGACACAGTATCTGCAGCAAAAGGAAAAGTGGTTTTCAAAGGGAAACAGGATTTGGAGTGCGGCACCTATGCCATAAGCGGTGCGGACGGGAAGAGGGTTGTAGAATTCATTGTCCCGACAGAAAATGAGGGGTTCAGATGTATGTTGGAATTGTCGGGAAGAGAAATTTCAATAAAAAAGGGAAATGGGGAGAACACCCTTTTTGTGGAGTTCCAGAACCTCATAAACTGGGAATGGGAACAGATAAAGGGTAAAGAAGGGTTCCTTGCAAAGATACGGGAGCTGCAGGAGAGGGCATCATCCCAGTTTGGGGGGACACTGGTTGATATAATCTTAAGCAACAATCTCTTTGCCCCTGAAAGCAACCTGCAGATGAGGGAGAGTTTCCCTTTTGACAATCCTGCAATAACAAATACTTATTTTGTAAAAGAGAAGATTGTCCAGTATCTGGAATTGTTGCAGGAGAGCAGATATGATTTTATAATTAAGGAGGTCAACAGCCTTATTGGAAGCATACAGGACAAGAATCTCCAGAGCAAAGTTGCCCATACGGCATACGAATTCTTTTACAACTCAAAAATTATGGGGTATGAGGGGATTGCAGTAGAGATTGCCCGGGAGTGGTTCCTCAATGACAAATTGGAGTGGCCGAATGAGGAGGGAAAATTCATGCTCCGCACATTTGTAGAGTTCAACAAAAACTCCTTGCTTGGAATGGAGGCACCTGAGCTGAATCTTACAGACACATCGGGCACTGCCATACCGCTCCACTCTCTCGATTCTGAATACACCATTGTTTATTTCTATACGGACGAATGCCGCAGCTGCATGAATGAGACACCAAAGCTTGTTGATTTTGTGAACGGATATGACAGAGGGGTACTATCCGTATATGCCGTATATGCCGAGGGGAACAGGGAGAAATGGCTCAAATATATAGATGACAATCTGTATATCTACAACCCTTTCCTCAATTGGGTAAATGTGTATGACCCCGATTACTCCAGCGGATTCCAGATGCTGTACAATGTAATAAAGACTCCTCAGATGTTCCTTCTTGACAAAGAGATGAAAATTGTTGGGAGAGGGCTTTCTGTGGATATGCTCAGGAATATGCTTGAAGAGAGGAACAACATGAGGGACCTGGCAAGGGATCTCCTTGAGAAAAGTTTTGCTACCATGGCCGGTGACTCAGCCTCAATAAGGGCGGTTATAAATGCAGTTCTGAAAAATTATGGAGATGATGGTGCAACAAGCAAGGAATTCATTTGGGACTGTTATACCACACTTGGGCACAGCAGCACCTACTCCCTGCAGGAGGAGGCAATATGGCTTGCAGAAAAGTACATCATAGGGATGCCGGAACTCTGGAGCAAAAAACTGCTGGATAAAGTACATGGGGAGGTTCAAAGGTTCAACATGAACAGATTGGGCTCCAAAGCTGCAGAAATTACTTTGGAAATGGTGGACGGATCATCAATTGGGCTTTCTGATGTTACAACCAAATATAAAGTTTTGTATTTTTACAGACCGAATTGCGGCATGTGCTCTGCAGTCACACCCAAGATGGCACAACTGTACAACAGGTTCAAGGGGAAACTGGACATTGAGTTCATTGCCATAAATCTTGGAGGAAGCTTTGGTGAGTGGGTTGGATATATGCAGCAAACCGGAGCTGGATGGATTGATGCAAGGGGGACAGATGGCGACAGCTCCCCTATTTACAAAAAATACTGGCTACAGAATATCCCTGCCATATATCTGCTGGAAAACGGCATTGTTGTGGCAAAAGATATAAATGATATTGACCTTGAAGAAATTCTAAATACTATTACAAAATGATTACCGGCAAATACAAGGAGTTTCACGACAAACTCAACACAATAATTCCTAAAGAGAGGCTGTTGCACGATGCTTTGAGCACTCTTGCCTTTGGTACAGATGCATCCTTTTACCGCCTGATACCAAAACTGGTTGTAAGGGCGCAATCTGCAGATGAGATAAAGTTCATCATGCGCACTGCATACGAAATGGGAATTGCCGTTACCTACAGGGCGGCAGGTACATCATTGTCGGGACAAGGAATTTCTGATTCCGTGCTGGTAATTGCAACTCACGGGTTCAAGGATTACAATATTCTGGACAACGGTTTGAAAATAGAGTTGCAGCCCGGTATCAGAGGTGGTGCGGCGAACAGGTATCTTGTGAAATACGGACGCAAGATTGGACCGGATCCCGCTTCAATTGATTCTGCCATGATTGGCGGTATTGCGGCAAACAATGCCAGTGGAATGTGCTGCGGCACCAGCGAGAACTCCTACAAGACAATTGCCGATATAAAACTTATTCTTGCAGACGGAACAGAACTGGACACTGCAAGCGAAGAGTCACGCAAAAACTTTGCGGCTACCCATGGTAAAATGCTTGAGCAACTGGAGGATATAGCCCGTAGAATTGAGGCCGACCAGACTCTTAAAGAGAGAATACAGAGAAAATACAAGATTAAGAATACCACCGGATACAGCCTTAATGCCTTTGTGGATTATAAAGATGGTTTTGACATCCTCAAGCATATTATCATTGGCTCTGAGGGTACTTTGGCATTCATCTCTTCTATTACATACAATACAGTTGTGGAGCATCCGCACAAGGGGTTGGCATTGATGATTTTCCCTACAATAAAAGAGGCATGCGAGGCAGTACAGATCCTCAAGCAGCAGCCTGTTTCGGCAGTGGAGATGATGGACCGTGCCAGTATCAGGTCAGTGGAGAATGCATCGGGAGTACCTGAATACATAAAGACTTTGTCGGGAGGAGCAGCAGGATTGCTGGTTGAAGTGCGTGGCGAGGATGATGCTGCAGTAGATGCAAAATGTGCGCAGATTGCGGCAAGCATAAAGGATATTCCAACCGAGTTGCCATATGCATTTACAAAGGATGCCAAAGAGCAGGCAATTCTGTGGAAGATAAGGAAGGAGACCCTCCCTACAGTTGCAGGTATGAGAAAAGCCGGAACAACTGCAATTATTGAGGATATCTGTTTCCCTGTGCCACAGTTGGCAGATGCAGTGCTGGATTTGAGGGAGATTTTTGAGAAGGACGGATATGCGGATGCTGTAATATTCGGACATGCACTGGAGGGGAACCTGCATTTCATGTTCAACCAGGATTTTGGAACAGAGAGCGAAGTTGAAAAGTACAGCAAGTTTATGGATGACATTGCAGACCTTGTTGTAAACAAATATGACGGCTCACTTAAGGCCGAGCATGGTACCGGCCGCAATATGGCTCCATATGTGGAGAAAGAGTGGGGAGAGCAGGCTTACGCCCTCATGAAGGAGGTAAAACAGATTTTTGACCCTAAAGGGATACTGAACCCAGGTGTCATTTTGAACAATGACCACAAGGCTCACATAAAGAACCTGAAACCTTGCCCTGACGTTAAGGAGGGGATAAACAAATGTATGGAGTGCGGTTTCTGTGAGGGTGGATGCGTTGCAGAGGGACTCACACTGTCACCTCGCCAGAGGGTGGCATCATTCCGTGAGATGGAGAGGCTGAAGGCTACCGGAGAGGCACCGCATATTGCTGCAGAGATGCAGAAACAGTACAAATATTGGGGCATGGACACCTGTGCAACAGACAGCCTGTGTTCAATAAAATGTCCTGTAAAAGTGGATACAGGAAAACTTATAAAGGAACTGCGTCATGCAGGACACTCTGCAAAAGCAGAGGCAAATGCCGTTAAACTGGCATCCAATATGGATAAGGTTACCTCCGGAATGCGCGCCGGCCTGAACATCACCTACGCAATGCGGGTGGCAATGGGCAAAAAGGTGTTCGGCACACTTGCCATGGCAGCCCGCAAGATAACCTGCGGAGCAATTCCAATGTGGAACGAGCATTTCCCTAAAGCTGCCCACAAGATAAACTACACAAGCGTATCACCTGCTCCTGAGGTTACCCCTGCTGGGACAGTTGTATATTTCCCTTCATGCATTACCCGTTCTATGGGTGTAAGCAAAGTTTACAGTAACGAGGTGGAGATTACCCGTCTCACAGAGAAACTTCTTCTTAAAGCAGGATACAAGGTTATTTATCCCGACAATCTCAACAAATTATGCTGCGGAATGGCATTCAGCAGCAAAGGATATGTGGAGGCCGGCAAGAAGGCATCAGATGAACTGGAGGGAGCATTGCTCAAGGCATCCGAGAACGGCAAATACCCTGTTCTATGCGATATGAGCCCATGCCTTTACACCATGCATACCAATATGGATGGAGGAGCATTGAAACTGTATGAACCTGCAGAATTCATACTGAAATTCCTGAAGGACAAACTCAAGATAAAGAAATTGGACAAGAGGGTTGCAGTGTTTGCAGTATGCTCTACCAAGAAACTTGGGGTTGACAATATGCTCTTTGATGTGGCAAGGCTTTGCGCCAAGGAGGTTACAGTAATTGAGAGCAACTGCTGCGGTTTTGCCGGCGACAGAGGCTTCACCCTCCCACAACTCAACACCCACGGACTGAGGATGCTCCGCAGCCAGGTGGAAGGAACCCTTGCAGACGGCACAAAGACCTCCCCTTGCGTGGAAGGTTACGCCACCAGCCGCACCTGCGAGATTGGCCTCAGCCGCAACAGCGGAATCACATTCAAGTCTATATTGTACTTGCTTGATGAAGCGAGTGAATAGATATTGAGGGCACTCTGGGCAGTTTGAATACAATTGGGCACAAAGTAAATTGTATCCTAAATTTAAAAGATATACTTTTGCAAAGTCAAAGGGGAATTCGCAGAAGGGATGACAACCCTTATCGCTCAAGCGGTTTCGAGCCCCAAAGTCTAGCCACCGCCATTAAACAGCGGTGGTTTTTTATTGCTGACTATTCCCATATTTTCCATAGAATAAATATATCAAATTAATAGTAGCAGACAGAAATAACTTGGAGAATCTGTATTGCATCTGTATATTTGTAAGGAAATGATATCCTATGAATTAAACTGATCCAACATCCATGATAAAATCCGAGCCATACCCGTATGATACCCATTTTGTGGCGGAGTGCAGACAGATGCAGTCCCGGTATAGGGAGGAGCTAGGTTTGCCGCTGAGGCCATATACTGTACAGAACCGCAGAAGCAAGGATTTTGGCAAAGTTTACAATTTGGGTAATTATATTTCCTCAGGCAAAGAAGACGGAGCAAATTTTCTTTCAGATTATATATTTGTGCACGCTAAAGACAGATTAAACAACCGCGAGCCTTACGAGACGTTTGATGAAGACAGGATGTTCAATAATCTGCTTTCCAGCCAGCCTATGGCCTTCAACCTGTTCTGTCCATTGAGAAAGCTGCTTGAAGAAAACCGGATTGCAGCCACAAAGGCAATCCAGGCAGCCCTCCCCTACTACTCCATTGCCATGGTTACAGCGGTTGAACTGGAATTTATTCCCAGCAATTACCAAAGTCTCACAGGAGACAAAAGTGCGATGGATGCCATTATAAAATACAGGAACTTTGAGGGGAAAGAGTGCTTCATTGCCATTGAAACCAAATACTCAGAGAACCTGGGGAGCAACGCCGCATCATTCATGAAATTGTCGGGAGAAAAATATGAAGAAAAACGGCAAAAGTATTTTGAGACCATCAAAATACTTAACTTGTTTCTTCCCGACATAGAAGATAAAATACGAAATAGGCCAAGCAAACTTACACAATTGTACAGAAACTTCATTTTAAGCGAAGCCTATGGCAATCATGAAGGGATGGCCTCCAATTCAATAGTTCTGGCCCCTGCAAAGCATCCTTCCACTGAAAGGGAAATTGAATCATTACAGAAAGAATTGCTTCCACAGGCAAAAGATAAAATACGGGGAGTTACTCTTGAAGCGTTTGTAGATGCCCTGATTGAGGCATGTGATGGTGAATACAAACAAATTTTTGAAAGATTTAAGAAAAGATACCTTAACTTTAAGGAAAATTAACTGATCTATATGAAAAAACTGTTTGCTATTGTTTTGGCATTTTGTGCCATATCTTGTACACAGGACAATTTTAACCATGTACAGGAATTTGAAAATATTGTAGCGGATCTGGCTTCACCAGAGTTTGCCGGGAGGAGCCTGTACCAGGATGGCGAGCTGCGTGCAGCAAATTACATTGTGGAGAAATTCAATGAATTCTGCACATCTGATTTTGTAGTAAAGCCATTTTTCCAGCCATTCAAATATCCATTGAACACTACCCGCGGGGATATGTTCTTTGCAGTTGACGGCAAGGAGTACAAGCCATTTGAGGATTATGTTGTGAAGGAGTTCTCTACCGGAGCAGACCGCACAATGCCAATTATTTATGCATTGGAGGAGAAATTCTATACTCCCGACAAATTTGCGGCAAACATTGCAGCCCTTAAAGCAGAAAATGCCTTTGTAGTACTTGATTATGACAAGTTCCACACTTTGCCTTCTGAGGGAGACAGATATTTCAAATACCTGAAGGATCTGAACCTTGGAGGAGTAATCTTCAAGTGGAGCAAGAAACCCAACTATTTCAAGGCGCGTGCTTTCTTTACCACACCCTATCCTGTGGTTTGTGTGGGTCCGGAGTTCCCTGCAGATGCAAAGGAGGCTTCGGTGAAGTTCCAGAACGAGTTCATTGAGGATTATACTGCCAACAATGTTATTGCATGGGTACGCGGTACGTCGGGAAGCGACAGCTGCTACACTTTCATTGCCCATTATGACCATCTGGGACTTATGGGGATTGACAATTTCTGCCTTGGAGCCAATGACAATGCATCGGGAACAGCAGCGTTGCTTACCCTTGCACAGTATTACTCCCAGCCGGAGAACCGTCCTGAACTGGATATGATGTTCATGTGGGTTGGCGGTGAGGAGGCAAACCTTCTGGGTTCCAAATATTATGTGAACAACCCTGTTTACCCTCTTGAGAATATCAAATATCTCATTAACCTTGATATGATTGGTGATACTCCGGATATGCTTTATTATGAAGGGGGGCCTGAAGCTGACAAGGGCCTGGAACTCTTTATGGAGATAAACAGGGCACACGGATATTTCCCTAATCCTCACAGGGGTGAACTTGTTGACAACTCAGACCATTATTATTTTGCAATGGCCGGTGTCCCTGCAATGTATTTTGAGTCCAAAGGGGAATTCTACAAGTATTACCATTCTCCCGACGATAATCTTGAGCACTTTACCAGCGAGAGTTACAAGAGGATATTTGAGATGGTAAAGGAGTTTGTTGAAAGATACTGATAAGGAGTGAAAGGAATATAGGGATAGAAAGAAATATAAGGGCCGCCTGCATAATTCGACGGTTGCGAGTTATTCCACAGGAATGACGAAGCAGAGGAGACTTCGAGCAGGTGGTCCTTAATATTTATTTCTATCTTTTATTATTTCATTATAAAAGAGGATTTACATCATTCTCAGCATGCTTCTGGTGGCAGCCCTGCTCTTGGCAGAATTCATTTTTCCAAAGTTGAGGGTTATTCCAAAGAGGAACCTTCTCCCTATTATACCGGTGTATCTGTCCTCAACATAGTTTGCACTTTTAATGCGGCTGAATGTAACAGTCTGGTTGAGGAGATCATTCACTTTAAGGCTCAATGTTACAGCCTTAATGCTCTTGTGCACCTCAAAATTCCAGAGCATGTGCGACTTGCCGTAACCGGCAGAATAGCCGTCATACCATTTATAATCCAATTTGTTGATTATATTGAAGTTGTTGTTTGTCTTGATTTCCAGCATACCATCCAGTTCATAATCCCAGGTATTCGTATTGGCCTTCCTGTTAATGGAATATTTCCTTATTCCATGCCTTGCATTTCCGCCAAATGAAATCTCAAGAAAATCACTTTCATAGTAGAGGTTTCCGCCAAAGCCAAAGGAGCCGGAGGTTGTACTGCTCTCCTTGAACCCGCTCTGTCCGCTGTAGAACAGGTCTCCATCTGCATTACCCCAGAACTTCTCCATAAACTTGCCATAATCGAAGTTATCCATATCTATGCTCTCCCCCTGGGCTACACTCTGGTAAGTATAACTTTTTGTAAAACTCATGTCTGTACTCAGATTCAATCTGAAAGATCTCTCCTTGTTCAACGGTATTGCATTCAGATAACTGTAGAGAGTCAAGTTGGTGACACCTTTTCTGGAATTTACAGGTACGTTGTACTGTACACCCTCAGTATCAAACCAGTTGGCATTTACAATACCGTTTGTAGAACGTGAACCGCTCAATACGGCACTTATAAAACTGAAATTCTTCTTGCTGTTGTAGTTTGTATAAATGCTGAAGCGGTGTGTTGCAGTAGGCTCAAGATATATGTTTCCAAAAGTTATGTAGGCAGGATTGGAAATGTTTGGAACAGGTGACAACTGGCTGTTGCTTACATTCTCCACATAGCCCGAGTAATTTACATTGTAACTGGCACCCTTTTTACCCTGAAAACCCAATCTTACAAACGGAGCCCAATTCCACAGCCACTCCCCTTTTCCTGTAGTTTGGGAAATGCCGTATGTCTTGCTGTAGGTTTCATTGTTCACTACAATTGCAGATCCTCCAAACTGTATTCTGGTTGTCCCTTTGTTATACTGGGCAAGCAACTGTCCGGAGTTCTGGAAATACCTGTTTTCAGAGACTGAAGAGTAATAGTCATCATACTCAGTATATCTGTCTTTGTCGGGAAAACCGGCAATAAAAGAGTGTTCTGGGCCTGTATATTTGTATGCATCTGTGGTAACATTGCTATGCGTAAGGGAACTGCTAAATTCGGTACTCAGTCTCCAGTTCTTTCCCAAAGGCTCTACATAGGCAATGGTTGCAGAGTAGCCACCCCCCTCCGTTTTGCTTTTATAATAAAGGTCCCGTGTATCGGAATTGGCTGCAGAGAGGAAGGAGATATCTGAAAACTCTTTCCGCTGTCTGTCTTCTCCAGCAATGTTGTAAGAACCGGAGAAGGTAACACTCCTGTTCTTTTTGCCCCAATTGGAACGTCCCAGAACTATGGATGTGCTGTGGGTAAAATTGTCGTACTCAGAGTAATCCTTTGCAGATGATGTATTGAGCAAAGCGCTCTCACTGCTGTAGTCGGGAATCTCCCTGGATGTGGCAATATCCTTATAAGACTCGCTTGACCCTTTTCTGTAAACAAATTTTGGTGATATCCTTACAGTATATTTCTTCTTGTCCTGCTTGTTGAGTTCCAAAGAGACATTCACCCTGTCCTGCACCGTTTCTCCAAGATATTTTGTATCTGTAAGGATTGAAGAGGCATTTTCCTGCGCTGTTGTACGCTTGGTAAGGGTTTGGAACTCAGTCTCAGTACCATTATAGTTCACTGAAGAGGTAAAATCAAACCCCTTTATTCTTGATGAGTTATAGTTTGCCCCCAACTGGCGGCTTGTAGAAAGGCCGCTGTCGGGAAGAAGATCACCGGCACCAAACGAAACTATTATCATATCATTGGCACCATAATCATCCACATTCTTTGCATTTGCCACAAATGTAACCTGTTCCTTCTCATTGTATCCCGACAGCATCACACTTCCGTTATACAAGACATCCCGGTTTATAATTACAGGCTGGTTCTTGTTGTCACCGGCTGAAAGAGGGGAACCTCCGGCAAGTTTGGCGTTTCCGAACCACCCCTTCTCATACTCCTTCTTAAGGGCAATGTCCATCTCCTTCTCCTGGCTCACCATATTGGTTATTCCGGTGGCCTTCTCCTCATCACTCTTGTAGTCTGTAATCTTTATCTTGTCAACAATCTTGGCCGGAAGATTCTTTACGGCCATTGAAGGGTCATCAAAGAAGAAGGTTTTGCCGTTTACTGTAATCTTTGAGACCGCCTGGCCATTTACCTTTACCTCTCCGCTGCTGGAGACCTCAAAACCGGGCATTTTCTTGAGCAGTTCACCCAATACCGCATTATCTGCAGTGCGGAACATTGTAGCATTATATACAATTGTATCCTTTATAATCTCCACAGGATTCCCGACAGCCGAAACTGTTGCAGCCTCAAGCAGAACAGCATCCTCCACCATCTTTATAGTTCCAAGATCTTCCTTTTTCTTGCGGAAATAGAACTCCTTTACAAAAGGTCTGTAACCGAGGAACTCTGCCGTAAGTCTGTAACTGCCCCTCACGACACCGTCCAGCACAGCAGTACCGCTGGTATCTGAAAGGTTGAAATACATTATTGTGGTGTCACCCTTTGGTTGCAGATACACCGTTGCCATAGGGAGCGGCTGTTGTGTAAGGGAATCAACCAATTTGATTTTCACCTCCGATTCAGGATAGCCGAATGTATCCGAGGAGAGAATAATGACCTGGGCCTGTGCAAGTGAACAAATGGTCAGCCCCAGGAAAAGGAGAAACAGTTTTCGCATAAAAATAGATTTTCTTGTACCAGTTCAATATCTATGCCATAATAATCACAACGCGTTAACATATCTATGTTGAAACAGGAGCATCTCTACCTGCTCGATATCTCCTCTGCTTCGTCATTCCTGCAGAATAACTCGCAACCGTCGAATTATGCAGGCAGAAATGCTTCTGTTTCAACATTCCAAATATTACCTGTGCCGGCGGTGTCTCATGGCTACCAGCCAGGCGCAGCCTGCCAATGCTGTACCTATGGCTACATAAGTGAGGAGATTCCCATCACTCTCTCCACTGCGTCCCTCCACAAAAGAGTCCTCACCAAGGTATTTTCCTTGAGATATCAGTTCCAGTGCCTTATCCAAAATAATGTCATTTTCTGCAGTGTAAACCTCCTCATAACTGAGCGGCACATGATAATCGGGGATAAGGCCCCTCCCCTTTGGTGTCCTTGTAGTAACCATATCATCAAACACATCCTTTACCAGAGGAATTCTCAACTGGATTTTTGAGTTGGGCAGCATAAGGTTCACAAACTTGTATGCAGTCATATAGTGGTATCCCGACAAGGTCTCCCTTCCTACTGTAACTGCCCTGCGGTTTCTAACCAGCAATGCAGGGAACATTGTAGCAGCGGAAACAGATGTTTCATCGGTGAGGAGATAGAGTTTGCCTCCATATTGGACCAGAGAATCGGGTTGCACAGGGGCATCATAATAGTCTGAAGCGGCATAGAATCCATCTTTACCCTCCACTGCCTTATAGTCAGGGAATACCTCGTAATCTGGAAGATAGTTCATGGCATATCTGAAACTCTCATATTTGCCGTTCTTGTTCACCATCAGATAAGAGTTCAACTTTTTGGTTGGCTTGTCCATAAAATATGACACCAGTTTGTTGATTATCCTAACGTCTCCACCAGGGTTGTTCCTTACATCTATGACCATATACGGCACATTTGAAAAACTCTTAAGAGAATCTGCAATCCTCTCCATCTCCACCTGGTTAAGTACAAATGAATGGAGGGAGAACAATACTGTACTGTCATTAAGCCTCCTGAAATCAAAGGATTTTGTACGGCTCATGTACTGGTTCTTTATATAACTCACCTTAAGTGTAGTAAACGGAAGATACTGCACCTTGTTGTATTTCATCCATACATCCTTATACTCAGTTCCATCCGCAAATTTCACATTGGTTGTACGGGCCCCTGCAACACTGTTCCCGTAAATATAGTTCCAAGCAGTAAGTTTGAGGTTGTCCCTGTGGCTCCTGTTGTCACCGTCATACCCCAACATCATCCTGTTTACCCTGGCAACAATATCTGCAGCACTCTCCCCGTCAACTGATTCAATTTTCTTCCCGATAAATCCTGCACATCCCCTCTCCGCTTTTGTAACCATTACACTGTCACCCAGAATACCCAACATCAGGTGAGGGACATAGATATCTGTACCTTTTCCCAGTCCCGGATTTGGAGTAAGTAGGCCTATATGTGAATCGTGCACCAGTTCTGCCGACATTGAAGCCCTTACAACATTGTAGAAATCTGCGTAGGAGATGCCTTTTTCATTGCTGCCCTCTGTTTCTTGTCAAAAGCATCAAACTGTTCCGGGGTTACTATCTCCTCCAAAGAGGGGTAACACTCCCTGTAGGCATTCATAAGCACTGTAAAATCTTCATTTGCCTGCTCTGCCGAAAGATACTCTGGAAGTACAAGCTCCCCGGCCTCCTTGAATGTTGTTTTAAGGCCGAACGGGGTCATTGGGTCTGCCGGCCTGCTGTCGGGAGTAGAAACGGACAACATTATTGACGGTGAGGTGATTTTGTGGTAACAGTATGAAACGTTGCCCAACTGGTCACCCTTTTTCACTTTCATCCCGGTTTTGAGTTCTACATCACCCTTCAATCCGGAAATGTATATTTTCCGGCCGTCATCCAAAGTTATACCTGCACATCCCTGAAGATACTGCCCCTTTACAGGCAAGGTTTTGTACTTTGCCCTGTAATCTGCAATAGCAGAATCAAATGAGCCCTGGGTAAAATGGGTGGTATAGGTTGAAGCGAGTGATGTATAGATGCCTACCGAGAGGAACCTTATCTCTCCGTCTGCAGGTGCTATAACCTTTGTCCCCTCTGGTGCAGCAATTATTATATCGTCAAAATTATGCTCTGTGTCCAAATATTGCTGTGGAACCAGCAACATGTTCTCTCCGGCCTTGGCCCCATCTACCGGCCACAGCCATTGCCCCTGGAGTGTAAAGTTTGTGGCAAAGAGTACCACAGCAACAAGAAACGCTCTTGCCGCAAAATGTTTTCTCACATTCATAACAAACAATTTTTAGGATTACTTTACTATCATAAGAACTTGCTCATCTGGTTCCGGAACAGATTTTATCTTATTATCTATGAATTTTTCTTTGTCGGGAGTATAAAGATGCATCTTACCCGCCTGTTCAAGGGAATCTGCATCTGCCCCAATATGCGGTATAATTATCTCTGTATTGGGTATAAGGCAGTTTGCCTGTATGGTAAAAAGTACCGCAACTGCCAGAAAGATTGCAAACGGCACAACGGCAATTCCTCTGCTGTTGCGTGGAGGGTTGAGCATCCAGTTGAACCTGTTTTTGGTAAAATAACTGTAGAATTTGGACCCCACCGGCAATGCCGAAGTGATTACCTGCTCCACTATTAGGGAAACATACTCCTTTTTGTCTGCCCCACTTGCAAGGACATCATAATCTGCCTCATACTCCTGCAGTTCCTCTATATGTATGGCCGCAATATATACAAACGGGTTGAACCACATCACCACCTTGAGTAACCCCATAAACACCTTCTCCAGAGAGTGGTTGTGTCTCACATGACTCAACTCATGCTCCAGGATGAGGGCCTTCTCCTTTTGGGTGAGGCTGCTGGAGATTGAAATCTTCCCGAAAAACGAGAATTCATCCCCTTTTGCCCTTTCACACTCAAATACCCGGGCCCCTTTATGGCTGTAACTGCATTTGACATTGGCAGCCATCTTCTTCTTTATGGATAACAACTGCAAAACAAATACAACACCCATAACTATTGTTCCAACCCCATAAATCCATGGCAACAGATGGGAGTACCCTTCTGTGCCATGAGGTGTATACTGCAATACCCGATATATCTCCTCCGTTACAGATACCTCAACCGGAAGGTTGATGAAAGGTATTATTCCCGATGCAGCAATGCTTAGCAAAAGGTATCTCCTCTTTACTGCATAAGAGACATTCTTTCCCATACACAAGGCGTATATGAGATAAGAGACTCCGCTGAGAATGAATATTTCAAGTATTGCTGTCATTATTACTCCTCCTTGTCCATTATCTGTTGCGCCAGGCGGAGCAACTCCTGCTTCTCTTCCTTGGAAAGTTGTCTCTCCTTATTGAAATAAGAGACCATTTGCATGAGCGATCCTCCAAAAAAATTGTCCAGCATGCTGCTGGCTACAGAACCTGCATACTCCGCCTTCTCCACCAGCGGATAATACATATTGCTCTTGCCCTGCTGCAGATGACCTACATACCCCTTATCCTCCAGAAGTTTGAGAAAAGTTGCTACTGTGGTGTATTTGGGTTTCTCCTGGCCATATCTCTCAAGGATATCATTTACCGTACCTTTTCCCAACTCCCACAAGAGTTGCATCACCTCCTCTTCCCCCTTTGTAAGGGTAACCTTATTATCTTTTTGTCCCATATAATTTCTGTTTGAGTGCAGAACAATTCCTAATTTGAGTGCAAACTTACTACTAAATTTTTAGAAGAACAAATATTTCTACTAAAATTTTAGTAGACATGTCAAAAAAAAGAGATTCATTAATCTCTTTTTCTTGCCCAGGTGTATCTGAGAATCTCCTCAATAATCAATAAAGGGACCAATATCCACGGCAATACATATATATTGTCACAGAAATAAGTTATTGCCAGCAATATTGAACAAATGACCAACATCCCTCCCTGCAGAAACCTGAGTTTGTATATATTGTATTTTTCTATATTGAAAGGGATAATGGAATTGTGCTTGGAGATGATGATCTTGTCGCATTTTCCCATAAGGGTGAGCAACCCATAGCATAACACCGCTACGGAAATCAATGTAACAATTATTTGGTCTTCATTCATAATGGTAATTTTAGTACTGTTTAAAAGTGGATTATTGGTACATTCTCCTGCGACGGCTCTGCATTCGGATATTGTATATCTGGTCTGCTGCACGGCGCCTAACCTGCCTGTATTTGAAGAGGGAAAATGCCGCCATCAGCCACATTGTTATTGAGAGGCCGCTCGCTACGAGATTGGACTGCAGATCTCTGGTGGCAGTATCCTCACACCAGTATAGTATGAGTGGTATTATAGTCCATGCAAAGGCACCCAAAACCAAGCCCCAGGAGAGTCTGCCCCATCTGCTCCTTGGTGGTAATTTTATGAAGTAGAGCATCTGCCCTATCATATAGATTACCGCGGAGGCAATGTAGATATACTCCGCTGGCCAGTTGTCGGGAAGAGAACGCTGGTTTACAATTAAGATGAAGGAGATAAAGGTGAAGATATCTCCCCATTGGAACTTTTTGGACAATGGCCCTCCAAATCCATTCTTGCGTTCTGCCATTTTCTTTGCATAGGCATAGTTGGCCCTGTAGTTTGCCCAACTGAATTTACCGAAGTTCATCATTTACCTCCCCTTTATTGGTTTTACCTTTAGCCTTAGGCTTGCGCCCGCTGCGGCGCAAAGCCTCGGCTATTATCCATTGCAGCTGACCGTTGGTACTGCGGAATTCATCGGCAGCCCATTTCTCAATGGCATCCATTGTCTCTGCATCTATACGCAGTACAAAACTTTTTGTATTGGACTCTTTTGCCGCCATAATAAATTGTTTAGTTATGAAGTGTACCTGTATTTACCACCGGCTGCGCTGCTTCATCAGCACAAAGTACTACAAGAAGATTGCTTACCATTGCAGCCTTACGCTCCTCATCCAACTCCACAACCTCCTCAGTAGAGAGTCTTTCAAGGGCAATCTTAACCATTGACACAGCTCCCTCAACAATCTTCTCGCGGGCTGAGATGATTGCATCTGCCTGCTGGCGGCGCAACATTGCTGCAGCAATCTCAGGTGCGTATGCAAGGTAGTTCAAGCGTGCCTCCATCACCTCAATGCCGGCCATTGAGAGACGGTCGTTGAGTTCATCCTTCAATCTCTCATTTATCTCCTCACCACCTGAACGGAGGGTAACTTCTCCTGCATCGTTATTTGAGTTCTCATCATACGCATACATTCCTGCAACCTGTCTGAGGGCGGAGTCACTCTGTACTGCCACAAAGTTCTCAAGAACATTCATACGGCTGGTAGCAGCACCGGTTACAACCTCTGGCGAGTCAATCTCAAATACTGCCTTGTAAGCGCCATCCTCCTTAATCTTCCACACAAGCACAAGACCAATAAGGATTGGGTTACCGGCCTTATCATTAACCTTTATAGGATTCACATTAAGGTTACGTGCTCTCAAAGAGAGTTTCTTGGCACTCATAAAAGGATTTACCCACCAGTAACCTGTATCATAGAAGGTACCCCTGTAATTTCCAAAGAAAAGAAGTACTCTTGCCTCGTTTGGCTCAAGCATTATAAAACCGCATGCCATGATGATTGCACCTATAAGAAGTACAATGGCTGTAATAAGGAAGATAGGTTCAAATTCTTCAGCATTGCCAAGAAGGACAAAATTCCATACAGAACCTGCCAATACAAGCAAATTCAGCAAAAGGGCAAGGAAACCGTTGAGTTTCCATCCTGAATAAGTGTAGTTTTCGTTTTTCATAAGATCTGTTATTTTGATATCGTTTTGATATCACAAAGATATATACAATTTCTATAATTCCAAATTTTTCTATAATCACGTCGCAATTTTGTACATATGTTGCGACAAGAGCATTTCCACCTGCTCGAAGTCTCCTCTGCTTCGTCATTCCTGTGGAATAACTCGCAACCGTCGAATTATGCAGGCAGAAATGCTCTTGTCGTAACATTCTGCATCTGAACAATTATTCCGATAAATATTCTGATGTTATCGGGAAAATATATGTTTTTTAGCAATTTTTCTGGCAACTCCCATGAGCAGGAAGAGGAAGGCGAGGAAGCGGCTAAGGCGGCCTATAATGTCGCTGTGGGTGGTGAAGATGGTTTTTTCTTCGTTGAGATTGAGGGTACCGGTGAGGTATCCCCTCTCCCACCATGCGGTGCGCTGCAGAATGTCACCTCTCTGGTTTATGAAGGCACTTATACCGGTGTTGGCACTGCGGGCAATGCTGCGGCGGGTCTCAATTGCCCTCAGACGGGCATAATTGAGGTGCTGTTTGTGACCGGGAGTATCGCGCCACCAGCCGTCGTTGGTAATGATGGCCATCACATTGGCTCCGTTGTTGGCCCACTCACGGTAGAAATCGCCAAATACCGATTCGTAGCAGATTGCGGTTCCTATCCTGGCACCGCCCCTGGTTTCAAACAGGGTACGCTCTTCCTGGGTACCGAAATCACCTATTCCGCCGGCCATACCCCTTACCAGTTTATCCATAAACTTGAACGGCCCGCTCTTGAACGGATTGCTCTCGGCCAGAATCACAAGTTTGGATTTGTGGTAATACTCTGGCGAAACTGCGACTGCCGAATCTCCTTGCGGCTCCATAAAAACGGCAGTATTGAAATAACGTTTCCCGTCATATGATACAGCCCCCACAATAAACGGTTCTTGCTTCTGTGCTATTCTCTCCCCTGCAACCCACTGTGATATTGCCCTGTATGCAGGATTGGACTGGGGAGCCTCCTCCCTCAGTCTGGTATTCCACGACTCCGTAAAGATGAATGTCTCCGGTGCCACTACTATCTGCTCCTCTCCTGCACTGTTCTGTGCAGATGCCTTCCCAGCAAGTTCCAGAAGCTCTGCAGTCTGCTGCATCTGGGTCATCCCTCCGAATTTGTCGGTATATGGGTCAATATTCGGCTGCAGAACTGCAAATTGTGCAGGATTTTCTCCTTCCCGATAATTATAATACATGATATGGGAAAGGATTGTCGGGAAGAGGACAATAACTGCCAGGGAGACAACCGAGATTTTAATGGGTTTGTGTCTCAGTTTGAGGAGTATTATCCTGTAAAGGAGGAGATTGGTGAGGAGAATCCACAATGTTCCTCCCAGGGAGCCGGTAAATTCATACCACTGGATATGTTTTATTGAGGTGGCAAAACTGTTGCCCAGAACCAGCCATGGCCAGGTTACCTGCCAGGTCTGGTAAGAGTGTTCCCACGCCAGCCAAATGACTATGAAGAAAATATACGGAAGGAATCCGTTGGTAAACTTGCGCATCCAGCGGAAAAGGGTGAACAGGACTGCCATCTGAAGGGTGTTGAGCAGGAATGCCGCTACTGCCCCGGGAGGGGTGGCAAACCATACCCAATAGGTTGCAATAAGGTTCCATACAAGGAAACTTGTGTATGCAATATGGAAAAAGTGCTTCTTGCCGTTATTGTACGCTATCTGTTCGGCTGCAAACAACGGTATAAAGGCCACAAGGGAAACAAGGCCGCAATGGGGTATAATGTACGGTATTGAAAGAAGAATAGAACTGAGCAGGGACAAGCCCCATATCTGAAGATTTATTTTACTTTTTTGAGACATCTCTGGTATATTTAAAAAGTAAATTGCTATTTTTGTCCATTGCAAATATAATAAATATCCTGCATTAAATGATTACAGCGCTGCTTAAAGGTATTATAGTGGGTCTTGGTGCGTCAATTCCGCTGGGACCGCTCGGTGTTTTGTGCGTACAGAAGACACTTGGCAGCGGACGCAATTCGGGCTTCATTACAGGGCTTGGAGCATCGGTATCAGATACTTTCTACGCAGCCATCTCCCTTATGGGTCTGGCATTCATACAGAACCTTATAGATGAGAATATCGATTGGGTAATGCTGGTTGGAGGACTGGTAATCATGTATATTGGAGCTAAGATATACCTTACCAATCCAATCAAGCAGATAAAACAGAAAAACAAGAACAAGAAACACTTTGAAGATTTCTTTGAAGCGCTGTTCATGACAGTGACCAACCCTGGAGCAATCTTCCTTATCCTGGGCCTTTTTGCGGCTGTCGGGATAAACGTTGGAGAAAATGTCTCTACCGGAGACCTGATAACTACTCTATGGGGTGTCTTTGCAGGATCTGCACTATGGTGGTTCATTCTCAGCACAACCATAAATGTATTCAGGAAGAAATTCCGTATCAAACAGCTGATGATGATAAACAGGATATCGGGGATAGTGATATTTGTGCTGGGTCTGATATCCATGTTCAACGGTGCGTTTGAACTTATCCTCAAGGCCATAAGATAAGGCAGCTCTCCAATTGCAACTTTATTCAACAAAAATTGTTACATTTGCACCCACATACTAAGGGGATGTTTTGGTTTTGACATCAGATTAATTGGTATGTAAGCATGCAGAGCATTGGCAGCCAAGCTCTTTAATCTCCAACTGCACGCCTATAACTGGCAACAATAACTATGCACTTGCTGCGTAATCAGCCAAGCTGGTACGCTTAATCCGCCCCGCCAAGGTGCCCGGTGGACAAGTATCCCGCCAACTCTTTAATCCCGCTATGGGTATGGCATATGGGGTATCATCTAAAGCGGGATGCGGATGTGGACTCCTTTAAAACATCCCAAGACCTAAAGGATAAGGTTAAGGTAGCCTGTCTTTCGGCAGCCTTTTACCGACAACCAAAGAAAGAATAAGCATGTAGAAAGCATATTGATGGTTTGGTTGGACGGCGGTTCGAGTCCGCCCATCTCCACTTTCACCCTCTCTATACGTCATTATAGAGAGGGTTTATTATTTCAAAACGCCAAAATGTGCCCACATTGTACCCACATTTTTAAATAAAAACCCTGAAGCCATATTGAACAGCTTCAGGGCGTGACGTAAATAAGAATTGCTTTGTAGCAATCTTATCACAAAGATAAAATATTTCTCAACTTTTCTCCCTACCTTTACCCCAGGAATTGGCACATAAACTACAACTATGTCCAGATCCAAAACTATCACAGCACTCAAGCAATATTTTAAAGTAAAAGAACTAGTTTGTCCGCACACATACCAAAGGTATGGAGAAAATGCTTGGCAATTCCTATCTACCTGCTACCTGGAAACACTACTTGTTATCAGAGAACAAATCTTAGCAGCTCCAATGTATTGCAACACCTCCAACCTCAACCAACGCGGACTCCGATGCAATCTTTGCCCCATTGTGTCCAACAAACAAAGCCTTTACCTCTCGGCTCACATCTTAGGTAAAGCCGGCGATTTCACAGTCCGTGGACTCACTGCTGAGGAAGCCAGAAATAAAATCATCCAAAATGCATATCTGCTGCCATACCCAATAAGAATGGAAAAGAATGTAACCTGGCTGCATATAGATACGCTACCACAACACAGCATAACCGAAAAGATTCATCTATTTTAGAATATAAAATGTTCCTCCCGACAAAATTTGTGCAACATTTCACTTATCATTACGTCTCGATAATACAGAGACTAAAAATTTAGTCTATCTTTGTTGCATAGAAAGGAAACTTTCAAATGAAATAGAAAAATAGCGTTTTACTATTGTAATTGCTCTAAGAAACTGCCAATTTCATTCGCAACAATACAATAGGCACAAAACGCCTGCGCTTAGCGTGGGTTGTGCTTATATGTTGCGTGGGTATGGCAGTACCTTTAGAGCGTATAACCACCCACGCTATTTTTGTGTTAAACTCAACAATATAAAGGCTAAATAGCGTTACAATAACTTGAGTTTAACGTAATTTATGTAAAGACATTTTACACCTGTAAAGGAATCTTACAAGTATGTATTGGTTATATTTATATAACCAATTGAAATACAATTAGATTGCACGTTTGGCATATAGGTTGTACCAGATGGTGATAAACAAGGATTTTACACAAAAAAAGCGCAGAATGAGAAAACTATTTTCAGTGGCAATAATCATTGTAGCCACAATGTTTGCAAACATAGCAATTGCACAGAATATTACCGGAAAAGTTACAGATGAGCAGAACAATCCATTCCCATATGTGAATGTATTGCTCCAAAGGGTAGATTCATCATACATTGCAGGAACAATTACAGCAGAGGATGGTACATTTACTATAAAAGCAGAGCCGGGAGGTAAATTCCTGAACCTCTCATTTGTGGGATATCAAACTATCTGCAAAGAAATTGAGGTAGCAGATATGGGTACAATCCAACTTCTTCCCAGCAATCTTCTCCTTGCTGAGGTGGTTGTAAAAGCTGAGCTTCCAAAACCTGAGTATAAAGGGGATGCCCTTGTAACCCCAATTCAGGGTACTGTACTTGAGAAAGCAGGTACTGCAGAGAACCTTTTGGACAAGATTCCAAATGTAACAGCGCAAGATGGTAATGTGGAGGTATTTGGGAGGGGAGCTCCAGAGATTTACATTAATGGCCGTAAGATGAGAGATGCATCGGAGCTGGAACAGCTATCATCAGATCAGGTGAAATCTGTAGAGGTAGTTTCCAATCCAGGAGCCAGGTATGATGCATCTGTAAAGGCTGTTATCCGAATAATTACCAAGAAGGTTGTAGGTGATGGATTTGGTTTGGACAACAGAGCAGTGATTACTCATCGGGAAAAATATGGATTTTCCTATTATGACCAGTTGGAGCTCAAATACAGGAAGAATGGGTTTGACTTGAGTGGAATGTTGCTTCCCGGGAAATACCGCAATGGGAATGACCAGACTGTTGTTACAGATATGTACTTGGACAAGCACTGGCAGCAGGATATGGATCTTACAAATCAGACATCAGATGCCACCAATGTTGAGGCTACCCTTACTCTAAATTATCAGGTTAATGAAAACCACACATTTGGAGCCCGCTACAATTTTGAACGTTATCCGGAGTCTTATTGGCTAGTAAACCAGTATGCCAACACTTATTGCAATGATGAGCTGCAGGAGAGCCTTTACAGTTACCTGGCAGATAATGAACCTGAAACATACCACAGAAGCAACCTCTATTATAGTGGAAAAGTGAAGAATTGGAGTATAGATTTTAATGCAGACGGACTTTGGAGTGATGCAAAAAGTACTCAAATTGCCGATGAGAAAATATTGGATGGGGCAAATGGTAACCAGGAGCGTTCTGTAACAACTGTAGATACCAAGCAGAATGAATTGTATGCAGCCAAATTGGTTCTTTCGCGCTCTTTTGCAAAGGGTAATCTTTCATTTGGAGCGGAGTATTCACACAATAACCGCAATACTACCTATTTTAATGAGGAGGGGATTATAGAGAATGACCAGGCACAGATAAAGGAGGGGGCAACTTCTGCTTTTGTAGAATATTCCCGACAGTTGGGGAATCTGCAGATGCAGGCGGGATTGCGTTATGAAAATGTAGGGTTTGACTATTATGACTCCGGAAAATATATGAAGGAGCAGAGCAAGACCTACAACAATCTATTCCCTTCAATAACTTTCAGCTTCCCGATAAATAAAGTGCAGATAATGTTGGGATATGCGAATGACATAGACCGCCCTTCATACTGGAACCTCAGAAGCAACATCACATATGTGAACCGTTATATGTACGATATGGGAAACCCTTTCCTTATGCCTTCATTGAGCCACAATATAACTTTAGGGGCATCATACAAATGGGTAAATTTATATGTGGGATATTCACGCGTATTGGATGAGATGATTAATGAAACTGTAGCATATTCAGAAGATAATCCTTCCATTGCATTGCTCACAATGAGCAATGCCCCTGCATACGATAAACTGGCTGCTTCTGTTAATATTTCCCCAACCATTGGGCTCTGGAGACCTCAGTTGAGTTTGGCACTGCAGCAACAATGGTATAATGCCAATACTCCGCAGGGAATAGAAAAATTCAATAATCCCTTGGGGAGTATAACCCTAAGGAATAACTTCAAATTGCCTAAAGGTTTTGTATTGGATGTGAGTGGTAATTTTACAACAAAAGGACATTCTACCAATGTTTATCTGAATGAGGCAAAATTTGATATGAGTGCTTCGTTATACAAAAGTTTCTTGAAAGAGAGTCTTATCCTGCAATTGAGGGCAAACGATCTCCTTGAATCCAAACAGAATATAACCATGTATAGTGGAAAGAGGGTTATGCAGCAGACTCAGGTATTTCACAGGCAGATTTCCCTTACCCTCCGCTACAAATTCAACACCAGCAAGAGCAAATACAAGGGAACAGGTGCCGGAGAGAGCCAAAAAAACAGGATGTAGGTGCAGTAATCGCAGCTTTTGCACGTTTATTGCAAATGAATGGGAATTAAACAGACTGACATTATGAAACAATTTACTCAAATCTTATTATTGGCAATAGCCTTCATCTTCACAAGCTGCTTTGAAAAAGAGGCAAAAGACAAGATTGAAGAGGTTACAATGTATGTTTCACACGAAACAGGTATATATTATGGAATGTTGTCCTCACCTGTAGAAGGAATGCTCATAAAAGAAGAAGGATGGCAAGATTGGGAAAGCAGACCGTTTCAGGAGATTAGTGGTTTTGAATATATAAAGGGGCACAAATACACATTGCTGGTAGAGAAAACAACGCTGGTCAATCCTCCAATGGATGCTTCCAGCGTAAAATATAAACTCATTTCTATAGTGGAACAGAGGCCTGTTGCATTTCCACAATTGGCAGTAAAAGGATTAGCACAGACAGAGGCCAATGGCTACGAAGCCAACATCTTTGATCCGGTGCATTTTTATCTGGATGGAGATGAATATATGCAAGAAAATTTAAGGGAATTGTGTGATTCGCTGGTATTTGATATTATGGGTAGTAAAGATGGTACCGCAAAAGTATATTACCAAAAAACAGGAGAAGCCAAATTAACCTCTTCATGGGCCCACTGTTTCTATATTCCAATGAGTGCTATGTGTAGGATACAGGGATATAAAAATGGAGAAATTGTATATACAGACAGCAAACAGATAAAATTGCATAACAACAAGGATTTCCTTATGTATAATTGGAATGAAATCACACAAAATTCTTCAAGCAGTATAGGTTATGTGAATTTCTTGAACCCAAGTCTTGAAATAATCAGTACCCATTACATAAATCAAAATACTCCTGTAGCAAAGATTTCAATACCTGATTATCCTGCCGAAGACCAATGGTTGTACGAATATATGTGTCAAGTATACAACTCTTCACCACTATATGATGAGAATACAGGAGTGGCAGAGAAATATTCAGAACTTTTTGCCGGCACAGACAATAGGGAAACTGTAAAATATATCTGGGTTACTGACAAATTTGTAGCAGCTTTGGTAAATTGGTTTGATTCCGAAGTGGAGATTTCAAAGACATATATTATTGCGCAGCCTGTGCAAAAATAAATTTAACATGTAAAATTTTGAGGTATGAATAAGATTTTTTGTGTATTGGCATTGATGGTGGTAATGCTTTCAAGTTGTGAAAAGATCAACATCCTGGATATAAAGACAACATATTGTACAGCAACAATAAACGGTGAAGAATATAAAGACGTCACAACAGTAAGGGAAGAATTGGGGAGAAGAGGATATCCTTTTGCTACTAATGGGAGAATTTTTATAGGCACGAGCAACAATCTTGCGTACATACAGTTTCAGCTATCTGATGCTAATGGCAAAATCTGTTATTACCTGTTTGGAGGTATTCCGTTTGGAAAAGAGGAAAACTTTCCAATTTTGAACAAAGAGTACCATATATATTGTCATCCATGTTTTGATATTTCAGATAAGCCAGCAGAAAAGATTGCTGATAACTATATGGAATTTCAGGCAAAAGAAACTTCTTCAATGTATCCATCGGGAATACTGGTACTTAAAAAGTATTCTGATATTATAAGCAGTTCTTATGAAATGCCATGTCCCCTATCGGGAACATTGATATTTACAGAATATAACAAGACAAATCATAAGTATAGCGGCAGCTTTAAGTTACAGAACATGAAATCATCTGGTAGTCTGTCTTATGATGTAAAAGGTGAATTTAAAGTATTAGTGTCATTTCGTACATATTCAGAATAACTTATAAAAACATGAGACGTTTTATATTATTACTTTTGGCAGTACTGATTACTTTGCAATCATACAGTATTATTCCCGACAGAAAATATATCAGGTTACCTCAAGAAAGGGGACTTGTATACAAAAACTTGCCGGTGGAAACCAAAGACGGCTACAAGATAGAGACCTGGTTCTTCCCTGCACAAGATATGCCCGATTACAAGGCTGGGCAAAAAGAGATGTTACCATATAAGACCAAAGACAACAAAAAAAGGCCAACTCTCATCATATGCAATGGAGATGCCGGTAATATGTCCTATATGCAAATAGATTTGGCTGCTGTATATGCTGCAAACGGGTATAATGTTGTCACATTTGACTGGCGTGGCTTTGGAAACAGTTCTCAATTTGAGATGAACAAGGATTATCTCTGCTATACAGAAATGCTCCTTGACTACGAGGCTATTATCAAAACCGCAGTACAACAGCCGGAAGTGGACAAAAAGGAAATCTACCTGCTTGGATGGTCCACTGGAGCGTATTTAAGCATGATAACATCCCACAATAATAAAAATGTAAAAGGATGTATTTTGCTGGGGACTCCATCATCATTTGAAGATGTAATTCCACAACTTATAAAAGTTCATCCAAAAGGAAAAACTGCAGACAACCTTATTGTTCCCGATAATTTCCCAAAAGATAAGATGCCTTTTCATATTGCCCCAAAATTCAGGAAATCTGTATTGTTGATTGTCGGGAAGAATGACGACAGGACCCCTGTATGGATGTCTGAAAAGATCTACAACGCATTGCCGGAAAAGGTAAATAAAAAGCTATCTGTTTATGATAAAGCCGGGCATGGTGGCAATCAGTCTCCCATGGTTGTGGATTTTGAGCGGTGGATGAATGAGACATTGGATTTTATGGAAGGAAAAATCTGATATCACCTGAACTTTTTGCTGCAACACTTGTTTACATAAGTGAAATAGTTTTTTAAGTTAGGTTAAGTAGAACAAGCCCTGTAGTCTCGGGATGAGGTTGCAGGGCTTGTTTTTCTTATATCACAACAAATGTTTGAATATTTATTTGGAGGGATAAATATTTATACTACCTTTGTATTATACAAGATGTTTAATACATAAAGAGTAATACTATTGTTATGGCAAAAGATACTATGATTGAAGAATTGCTTGATGCATGGGAAGAGACTTACAAGAAAGGTCAGCTTACATTTTGGGTATTCCTGGCATTACAAGAGAGCAACAAATGTATGGAAGAGATAAAAGAGTTTGTGGAGAAGGCATCTGAGGGGACAATGACCTGTGAAGAACAGAGCCTTTATCGCAATCTGAGGAAATTCCAAAATCTGGATATAGTTGCATATGACAGTAAGAAGGTAAGTAAAGGTCCCGACAGGAAGTACTATTATCTTACTCCAACCGGCAAGGAACTGTTCAAGCGTTTTGTGGAACGCAATATCATGATATTTACAAAAGAATCAATTATTAACCTTTTAACACAGTAAATTATGAGAGTATTTACACAAAGATTAGGACAATTTGCAATTAGCGCATTGATATTTACCGTTGCATTCAGATATGCGCTTGATTTATCTGTCGGGATGAAAAGCATTCCTGCAGCTTTGGTGTGTTCAATTGTATATTTTGGGTTGATGTTTTTTGCAGGTTGGTACTACGGAAGTAAAGATGCAGTTGAAAATGAAATCCATGATATAGGATTCCGTTTCCATTTTATTACATATGTATTGTGTATTGCGTTGGGATACTCATCATATTTTATAGGATGGAATACCGAGCCGTTGAGATCATTGAATATTGGCGCAATGAGTTGGGGTATAGGACTTGCTTTGCATTTTGCATTCTTCTTGTTTGCGCAAAAGAACGCAATAAGGGGATATGCAAAGGAGGAGATATTTCAGTAGAATTCAATAAATTGGCGTTGCTCAGCTTATGTTGTTTCACTCCCTTCGCACTAAAGTGCTCCGTTCATTGTACAACAACACTCAGCAACCTGTTATATATTTGGTGGAGGGCAAGAGTGTTGTTGCTCCCGTGGTACTCATTTGGGAGAAGACCGACAAAGGCGGTCTCTCCCTTATCACTCGCACCACTCTCACAAAACAACACACTTGCCTACAGTTCTCCGTAGCAAAATGAGTGGATTGAAATTGTCTCAGCAGTGCTGAGAGTTTTATAAACGCCCGGTCAAGACTTCAGCCGGCAAGCCGTCAGAAGACTTGCCCTTGATGGGCAGAGAGGTATCAGAAGTGTGTTTTCAATCTGCAAGCAGGTTGCAAACACACCTCTTCATTTTTAATAGCATCTCCGGTGCGGAGTAGCCTATGGTAACAGAATGTTTATCAGACGCCACAATTTCTCAGTATTTCAAAGGAATGCCACCCAGCATGCACATAATATTGGCGTGGAGACTTAACCTGTTATCCTGCATAAAAATGCGGCCACTGCATACTTTTGCCCTATGAATGGGGCAAAAGTCCTCCGTTCTCCTCCGCATTTTTACTCCGTCAAATCAGTTTAAGACTCAACCTTGTGTCCAGTGCGCTTTGCGCACATAAACGTCTCTGCTGACATAGGTGCACTAGTTTGCAGACAGTATCATATCTATCCTGAGACCAAGCTAATCAAATAATCACTATATTTGTGTATGGCTGCAAAATTTATATTACTACTGATAATATCACTGATAGTTCTTGTTTTTGCAATTATTATCTTAACTGGCAAAAGTGATAACTTAATTGCCGGATATAACACATCAACTGAAGAGGAGAAAGAGAAATATAACATAAAAAGAGTCCGTATCTGCATAGGAGGAATGTTATTGATTTTGTCTCCTATTATGCTGATGTTTGCTGATAATTTTATTATCCTGATAGCAATTGTTCCACCTTTATCAATTTTATCAGTCATATTGACCAATACTTGGGCCAAGAAATAATGCAACCAAAATAACCGCCCGATCAAGACTTCAGCCAGCAGGCCGTCAGAAGACTTGCCCTTGATGGGCAGAGAGGTATCAGAAGTGTGTTTTCAATCTGCAGGCAGGTTGCAAACACACCTCTTCTTTTTTAATAGCACCTTCGGTGCAGAGTTGCCTACAACCTCAGAATGTTTATAAGCTGCCACAAATTCTCAGTGTTTCGGAGAAATGTCACCCTGCATGCACATAATGATGGCGTGGAGACTTAACCTGTTCTCCTACATAAAAATGCGGCCACTGCAAACTTTTGCCCTATGAATGGGGCAAAAGTCCTCCGTTCTCCTCCGCATTTTTACTCCGTCAAATCAGTTTAAGACTCCACCTTGTGTTCAGTGCGCATTGCGCACATAAACGTCTCTGCTGGCCTCGATGGAAAGGGAGCTGCATCACTTTGTATTCCGCTATATTAACATAATCTTCCTGGTAGTTGTGTGATTCCCGGCAAGAGCTTCGCTATGCCTTCATCACACAACCAAGATTATGTATAAATAGCGGGTACGGTGGTAGAGTGAACTTTTGTGGTTCTATATCGCAGAGACGAGGCGGCTGTCAAGCAGTCGCTTCCCTCAGGGGCCTACGGCCTCCAGGCCCGTCGGGAAGCTCCATACTTTTGGTGTGGCAAATGGGAACCTTTGTGCCGGAATGGAGGCCAAAAGTATTTTGGCTTGCCATCCTTAGCAGCACAGCTGCGGGCCTGAGTGTACCCTTTTACCTTGCATCCACAAGTGGCTGCAAAGAAAAAGTGCAACTCCGGCTCGGTACTGGCTTCGCCAGTGGGGTTACTTGGGGCTTTTTCCCGTTTTGTCAGGTCAGCTGCCGCTTCCCTCACAAACCGGCGCCCCAAGGGCGGGGAGATTGTTCCCTTCGGTCACAAACTCCCCTGGCTGCCGCGCCCCTGTGGGGCTTGCCTGCTCGATATTTTGTCTGTCAACAAAATATCCAAGCCTGTGGAAGAATCTCCCGCTTCTTCATAGATGGTTATTCAGCATTATCTCACGCATACCGATTTGTTCCGATATAAATACTCTTAAAATGTTATCCATCTCCCTATAAACTAACTATGTGTTTAAGACTTGAGGATGTGGTTATGCTTGTATACGATTCTAGTGTTCTATATCCAGTTGGATTGTGTATCAGAAAATATTTGATGTGTACGCTATAGCCATTTGTCAACATTTGGGATGTGTTTTGATTAGAAATAATGAATTCTATGTATGCGCTTTTTCCCTTTCTTGTAATTGTTGATGTGAAATTACGGTATTTGCCACTGTTGGGTCTGTAGCCTGGCTTTGTTGTCTGTAGTTTTCCTATCAGTGTGTAGTTGTTGAATGTGTCAATTGGAGAGCCTGATTCAAATGTTATTTGCAGATCTGTTCCGTTAATGAGTGTTGAGGTTTTGTATTGCAGGTTTATCAATGGGAAGGTAGGCATTGGAGATGGTGAGGGGATGGATTCTTTTCCTATGGCTGCAAGACCATGGTATGCGGATACGAATAGGTTATATCCGCTTATGTGGGTGTCGGCGTTGAAGGGTGGACGTTTGGATTTTACATTTTTTGCCAATGCATTCCATTGGAGCTGTGTTTCGTGTGTTAGTTCTCCCCAGGCTTTGATGGCTCTTCTGTGTACGCATAGTTGGTCTATCTGGTTTGGGGTGCCAGGGAAGGTTGGGTTAGGTTTTGTCTTGTAGTAGCATTCTCCATTTCTGTGGTAGAATGTGATGTTGCCTACTGATGAGTAGCAATCGGAAAATCTGCTGTTAGGGTAGTATTTTGGCATGATAAATCTCTGTTTTTATGCAAATTTACATAAAGTATTACTTTAGGTAAATTGTTTATTATGCAAATACACAAATAATTACTATATTTGTAGTGGAATCAGAGGCTGCTAAGCATATACGTGAATATGATAGTAAAGCCTTCAATAGCATTTAACGATTTTGCCGGTACTGCAAAGGATGTTACCGCAAGAAATGTTAATGGTAGAAATATACTCTCCCATAGAGCTCAGCATAGCAAGATAGTGACTCCTGCTCAGGCTGTCACACGAAATAAATTGTCTAAAATCTCCCGGGCATATAAGCAGCTTTCTGATTCCCAAATAACGGCTTGGGAGGTTTTGGCCAGTCATCTTAAAGGTGCTTCTTCTTTAGGCCAATCTGCAACTCTTACCGCCCATAATGCATTTGTGAAAATCAATTCCAACCGTGCAATGCTTGGTTTGCCATTGCTGGAGGATGCACCTGTTTACAAAGCGGATGTTCCAGCAGTGGTGTATGATGAGTTGTGGGTTTATTCCGACGTGGTGATATTCACCGGTCTTGAGGTCCCTTCTGATTCTTATAGGTTGGTTGTGAAGATGTCCACAGCCCAGAGTCCCGGCACTTCTAACGGATGGAGCAAAACAGTTGTGGTTGCTCCGGGGATTTTACCTGATTGGGGTGATGCGGATATTACTGCCCTCTATACGGATACTTTCGGGATTACACCTGTTGCCGGACAGAAGTACTATTTGGAATGCTGGTTTCTGGATGTGAATACCGGTTTTACCGGAGAGAGTCTTAAAGTTTCTTCAGTTTGTAAGAGTGGCCCTGCGCAGTATGTTCCAAGAGTGCAGTTTAAGGAATCCCGTTATGAAGGTGGGGCAAATGAGGGGTATATAGAGGAGTTGGATTTTGAGCTTATTCCGGGTTCTGTGATTGTTTCCAATAATATGAAAGTGCATTGTACGGGATTCAGTTCTGGAGTGGTAATGCAATTTGCCAAATATCCTAAAAATATGATAAACGCCTGCAGGTGTCTTCATCCTGTCCGCAGCTTGGATGGAAAGTATAGGGTAATGCTGATAGAGAATTATATCTCATTGGATAAGTATCGTGGGTATGTACAAGTAACTACATCTGCCAGAGGTGGACAGATGGGAATCAGACATTATGAAATTTTCTCAACCGCTTTGGCGGGTAATTAATTGATTGGATTATGATTACTGCATTGTCAAATAATTTTGGAGCTGGTGAAATTAAGCTTATGGATTTCCAGAAAGATGGTCTTGTAGTCCTTAATGGGGCATTTGAGTTTAATCCTGCAAATGCTGCATACCTGGCAGCACAGGTGCTGGAGATAAAGGTGCCAAGGCTTATGATAAACAAGAGTACAAATGCTGTGGTGTATCTGGTGGATATAGAGAACCAGATGCCGCATGCCACATTGCTCAAGGCTTGGGTAAAGGATTGTAATACCATTTGTATTGAGCCTTGCAGGTGCTTTGATTCGAGTGCACGTTTGCAGATAATCTTCTGCAGTGGGTTTGTGGTAAAGGGACAGCGTTCAGATATGGTTCTGGATGAGGTTGTACGCCCAACAGTGGAGGCAGAGAGTGGAAATTTTAAGCTTGATTCTTTTGGCTACTATCAGCAGCTGATCATTAAGGATAATAGATGGGGATTCATGACACTTTTGTTTGAGAAGTTCCAGGCTCCCAATATCGGTGAGGAGTTTTCGTTCACTATTCCTCAGTTGCCGGATTCAATGGATTGTTATGCAGTGCTGGCTATTCCAGAGAATTCTCAGGAGGTGGGTTCTCCAGTTTGTGTTTGTCATATTGTTGGACAGGGAGTCAATTGCACCCCTGTCCAGGATGATTACAATTCTGCCAATGAAGGCAGATTCCTTACAGGATGGTTTGTATTGGATGATATAACCGAATAAAAATGGATGATATGCCAAAGATGTCCCACATACAGATTACAAGGTTGCAGGGTGGTCTTGCAATAGCGAGTTTCAGTTTTGGAGTTCTGATAGCTATGGTGTGCCTGTTCTTCATTGAGCCGCTTGGAGAGATTACATATTCGGCAGTTTCCATTGTGAGTGAACTGCTGGTGCTGTGTGGGGCAATCTTAGGTGTTAAAGCTTCATATGATGTGAAGTTCCACAGGTTTGAAGCGGAGTTGCATAAGAAAGCAGATAAACAGGATTAGACTATGAAACACTTCCTTCTTTTTATATTCTCTGCATTGTGTGTGGCATGCTCTGTTGCAAGGCAGGCTGCACCATCTGAGAAGCTTTCCACCAGGGTTGAGGTGGTTACAGTGTTTGAAAAGGATACTGTACTGGTGGAGATTCCCCAAATTGTGGAGAAAGTGCAGACTATGGATACAGTATCGTTTCTGGAGAATGAGTTTGCAAAATCTTCTGCAGAGGTCTCGGATGGGATTCTGTCACATTCATTGGAGACCAAGCCGGTTCAGAAGCCGGTAGAGATTCAGAAAGAGATTGTTTACAGAGATAGTATTGTATTCAGAGACAGAACAATTATAGAGACTGTTGAGGTTGAGAAACCTCTCACAGGTTGGCAGCAGTTCAAGATTAAGACCGGTGGATATGCCATCGGGATGATTATAGGAATGATAGTATATTCAGTACTATATATTGTTAAACCCTTAAAATTTATTAAACTATGAAGTACGTTCCTTCAATTGCCTTTGACGAAATGTCGGGCTCAGCAAAGGGTGTAACCGCAGCTAAGAGCCGTGGTAGAAAGTACATCCGTAATCGTGGCTATGGTGGAGCAGTCCGCACTGCTGCACAGTCATCAGTTAAAGCGGTATTCAAACAGCTTACCCAGGCTTGGAAGAATCTTTCCAATGCTCAGATTCTTGCTTGGAATGCGCTAGCTCTTACTCAGGCAGGTAAGTCTGTACTGGGTACTGCATCAAAAATCTCTGGTGCTAACCTTTTCACCCGTTTGAACTATTGGGTGGTTACTTGTGGTGGTGACATCATGCAGAACCCTCCAACTCTTCAGGGTGTTGAGGCTCCAGCAGAGGCTATGATCAGTCTTACTCCAACCAAGTTTACATTTGAGCTTGAGAGTGAGCCAGCAGAGCCAGAAAACCTTAAACTGATTGTGCAGGCATCTGCCCCACAATCAAACGGTATCAGCCGTGCATACAGCAAGGCTTCACAGATTGGAGAGCCGCTTGAGGCTGCCATTGAGGAGTATGATCTTAAGGCTGCATTTGATGCCAAGCATGGAGTTCCTACCTCTGCAGCGCCTAAAGTGTTCATGAAGTATTTCTTTGTGAATACAGTTACCGGTGAAAAATCTGGTGAGATGATGGCTATTGCCACTCTAACACCGGATGAGGCAAATCAGGAAGGCTAAAACTTCCGTATTCATACTAATTTATAGCAGGCCTATCTAACCCGCCAATTCCTATTTGGTCTGCTTAAAAAGCCGCCACTCTCAAAGAAGGGTGGCGGTAAATTTTACAAATTCTTTTCTTTGGGGGCAAATTTTGCCAATCTTATTAGAGCCAAAAATGATATTAATGCAATCTTCCAATTGTAATGTTTGGGCAGGTAAAAAGAGTGTGCAACATTATTCCTTATATTCAAGCAATGCCCGTTGCTAGAAAAAGCATATCTAAACAAATTCAAATCATCCTCATTAAAACTAGCATAAAAGGCCTTTGAAATACTTGATTTATTCATTTTTAAGATTTCATCTAAAGTTATTTCACTTGTATTTCCATTTTGCAACTTTGTTGTCACGCCACCATTAATTTGAATCATATCACGTAAAATACCTTCAAATTTAATTGATAAGGAATCTACGCATTGGCTCCAATTTACCTGCTTACCTGCTATTACTCTATTATATTGTTTTATAAAAGATTCTATCCCAAACCGTACTTGCTCTAACCAAGTATATTCATATTTCTTTCCTCCAATTTCTTTACAGTATGTCACTCCAAACATGGTTTTAGTGTAGAAAAAATCAACAATTTTACGCGTAGTAATTTTCTTGGTTTTACAGCTCTTTACAATTATATCTGAAACTAGATCACAGACTATATCCATTCCATAATTATAAGCCTCATATTTGGAAGCATCATCCTTCATTTCTCTATGATTACCATTAACATCCTCCTGAACTGATTTAAACATCAATAAAGACTCAGATTTTTCTTCCAAATATTTGATTAACACATCATTCGACAGATAAGGCAATCCCGCACCTGTAACTAGAGCAACACAAATCATTTCTGTATTACTCTTTGTTATAGATTCATATATAGCATTTAAGAACTTAATCTTTTCATCATTCTGAGGAATAGTAACACGTAAGGGTATGTATTGCTTCTTCTCTTTGAATTTATTCTGCATCAACCAAACATTTTGTATTTTCTCATCACATTTAGCAATTTTATAGTATGCAATAGCTTCTTCGCATCTCTTCTCATTATGAAATGGAACATATAAATTAGATGGATCATCAGCCATTAGCAATGTCATTTTATAATCCCCCAAGAGTTCATATACATATTTCAGTTTTTCACTCTCTGTCGCCTGGGCATAATACTCTGCTAATTTCAAGTTATGTTCCTTCCATATATTATCTACAGAATTTAGAGCTAAAGCAATAAAGCGTTCATCAAAATTAACAGCTTCAGGACTTCTAAAAAATTTTTCTTCTTTTGCTTCTAAAAATATTCTGGTTTTAGTCAAATCCTCAACTTTTGTAGAATTAAGCGCATATGTCAATATTGATTTAATATCTTCAACCCTATACTTTTGATTCATTGCTAATTTTATTGTATGTTTTGCCAGCATACCAATATTAGGGCTATTATTATCTATACTCGTTTTTAAACACTCAATATATTCATCAATAGCCGCCTTTTTATACGTATTACTCTTAGTAATATATGACATACATTCATTATATTTTGCCTTAGCAAGAGCATTTCTTGTCTCGCTGATTCTCTGTGATAAATATAACATTATTTGCTCTTTACCATCAGCAAACTTTTCAGGAATTTCTGGTATGAAATTAAGAGATGTGTGAATATGCCATTCCACTCTTAACAAAGCCTTACTACTATCTGTAAGAATATCTTCATACGATGGAAATTTTATTGTATCACTTACCCCTGTTATCTTCTCTATTTGCTTATGAACGTTTTTAAGTAATTCAGAATACTGTGCCATTATTTCTATAATTAAAAAGGGAATCGGCACTACCAATTCCCTATATTAAAAATCTATCTTCTTACCGGCTCGTAATGATTACCAGCATCAAAACATTCTGCGCAAGTCCCGGGAGTATTTTCAATCAAAGCTTTTCTAACCTCATCCTTTCCCTTAAATACCGTAAACCATACAGACCAATTTCCTTTCAGATTAGCGTAGTAAACAATATCCTCAACAGAATGCTTCTTATCCTCATACTCTACCAATAGTTTCTCCGCAAGCTCCCAAGATTCATATCTGTGCCTCCATCTAAAATCTTGTTCAGACGTTGCCTCTTCACCAAATGGGTCCCTACCCAATTTTGCTAAATTGTAAAGGCCTTCTGCACCTTCTTTTAAATCTGCAGGAAGGGTCGGATTCAACTTTACCCTTCCAGATGCTTCATATACAAAATCAAGGAATGTATTATCCTTATGAGGAAAATGAGTTTTATTGTAGTCAACATCTGTTTCTCCTTTTACGGAATTGCAAATATTGCACGCCAATAGGAAGTTATTCCACTTTGTTTTCAGCTCTTTATATACATCTTTAGGCTTTACATGTTCAACATGCATATCTCCAATACTTCTTGGTTCTTCGCAATATGAGCAAAATGAACCTAAATTGGCTATCAGAGGGGCCTTAGCTGTTCCATATGGATCATAATCCTCCTTGATTGTATGAATAACCTTCCGGTTCATAGAAGTAATAAACTCTACTTCATCACCAGGTTTCTTCTTACTTACCGGTCTCATATTTCACACTTTTAGAATTATACTCCATCTTAATCAAAGCCACATATGCAGGATCATCGCTAAACTCAGCCTCAATCTCATTTAGTTTATCTTTCAGTTCTTTGGCCTTTTTAGGATTCCCCTCATCCAATTCCTTAAAGTATGCTGTTGCCGTAGCAACCATTTCGTTATAGCGCTTACTTCTTATCTCATTTACCATACCCATTCTGCCACTGGCAATATCCTCCAAACCCTCTTTATACGGAGCGCCTTCTATTGAAGTATTCTCATCAAAACTAATCAATTCACCCTCTCTCAAGCTCTGCACAATAAACGGAGAGTGCGTTGTAACTATAAACTGGATATTTGGAAAAGCTTCTTTCATATCAGCTAGTACATGTTGCTGCCATTTTGGATGTAAATACAAATCCACCTCATCAATCAATACAACACCAGGAGTCTTACGTATAGCATCTTTACCCAAAAATCCATTCAACTCAATACATCTATAAGCAATCTCTGAAACAATGTTAATCATAGATTTCAAGCCATCACTCATATACGAATAATGATGTCTCTCCGGTTTTTTACCTTTAATGGAAACAACTGCTTCAATCTCTCCATTGTCTATATCAATCTCGCTTAAAGATGGTATTGCCTTTGTTAAAGCTTCATAAAATGCATCTCTTGTCCCTTCAAACTCTCTTTCATCTCGTATATTCTTATCATATCTCCTCAACCAGTCCAAAGCACTTGCAAAGTCAACTCTATTATCGGCCAACGCTGCTTTATAAGCCTTTTCAATTCTTTGCTGTCTTTCCTTGGTCTTCCTCACTGTCTTAACTTGAGCATCTATTCGGTTTGTACCAAATGATAAAACGACAGGCAAGACAGAAGCCGCATCAATAGTTTCTCTCTGCTTCTCCATCTTACCCACAACTTCAATCAATTCACCGGCACAAACACTATTATGCGTTGTAGTTCCAGCTTTAGTAAATTCTCTGTACCAATGAATGGGGCGCGTTGCTAATTCAATATGATCACCATTTCCATATGTCTCTGTAAACTCAGCTTCAATGGATATTCGTGGCAATTCTACATTAGGAAAATAATCCTTTTTCTCACTATCATACCTAAGGAATCTATCAGATTCTGCAAAATTTCTCCTAAAAGCCTTTCCACCTCTCAACGAACGCAACGATTGCAGATAAGCACCTAAACCTATCTGTACAGCCTGCAGCAAAGTAGTCTTACCTGCTGTATTATTACCAATTGCAACTGTAAGATTTCCATTAAATTGAATTTCCTTATCCTCAAATCCCTTGAAATTCAACATATGTATTTTTGTGATCCTCATACCCCCACAATTTATAGTGTACATTTTTCGCAAATTTAAACAATTATTATTAATCTTTTTCACAACTTTCTCATATTTGCATTCTCTGCACTTTCTGCACTTTTACATTGGCATATGCTACAGTCTATGCAAAGAATGCAGAGTATGCAAAATATCATCTCATTTATACTTCTTTTCATAGGAACCATAATCCAGTTTCCTGAAATATGGACTCTTAATCCAATCTTTAAAGGTTCGTTCACTCATTGAGTGCATTTTGGCAACATCCACACCCTCCCTTGTAGAAAATGTAATCGGCAAATCCATATAAACACTTTTTTGCTTCTCATTTAATCCACTTAAAGGATCTGCATAAAAGCGTTTTTGAGCCTTCTGTGCCCCCGCAATGAAATAATAACATAGCTTAAACGCCATCCTCAAACTATCAGATGTTACACAACTCAAATCAGATTCTCCGCATGCAAATTTTATAACCTCTATAACCAAAGCAAATCTTGCACAATAACGTTCCATCTTGGTATTTACCCCTACAAAACTTGCACTGGAGCGCTCCATAATATCACGGCCACTATTAAACCAATGTCTGTACATTTGGTAAGCACTATCTGTAAACCTGATTACTTTCGTTTTTCCATTATATTTTATAGATCTGATTTTGGAAATTACCTCACTCCAAGCCTTAACTGTCTCGTCTCCTATTTCCTCATCCTGGAATCTTGCAAAACTTCTTCTATCCGGAAAAGCAAAAAGCCACCTGTAGATAAATCCACTCTCTATTTTCCCATCAGCAAATTTCTTCAGTAATGCAGGTTGCACACCACCTATAACACCCACAAAAGGGCTATCAACAGTAAATGATTCCGAATGAAGCCTATTGACAATAATCGGAACACCTGTAAACAGCTGTGTCCAGATCTCTTCATCATTACCACTACGGTATCGGCTAAAACTCTTAAAGAATCCCATCAATTCATCGGCATAAATCGCAACACCTCTGGGCGTATTCAAATGCTGCTTCAAAAATCCTTCAACGGTAATATCACTAAGAACTACTTGTCCATACACCGGAGGCTCTTCAAATGATTTTGATTTCAACTCTGCAGAATTCTTTTCAGCTTCATATACTTTCAGCTTCTTCTTATAAGCCTTCAGATTGTCTCTGTCCATCTTTCGCAAAGGCTCTATTGCAAATTCTAAACAGCTACTTTTATTTGTTCCAGGCTCTCCAACAATGGCTATATAAAATATCGCTTTCTCATGCCAACCCCGTTTAATCTCCAATGACAAAGCATTTCCAAGAGCAATGCTAGCTGTAAACAACATTGCTGGTCCAATATAGTCAGCTGGGAAATTTAAGCATCTATGGGTGGTACATATTATGTCTCTCACTTGAATAGGGAATATCTCTATCGGGAATGGAATACATTCATAATTTGGACACCTATCACTCCTCACTCCATGCATATGACATACATAGAAAAATGATCCAATAGAAATATCCTTAGTCGTCTTGAGATAGTTATCAAAGGCAATCGCAACATCGTCCGCTGCATATTTTGAAGAGAACCTTGACACTCTATCAAAAAAATCTCTTCCTGGCTCTCCCAAGGAACTCAGTGCCATCCCAACAGTCCTCCACTCATCATAATCATCCAGTACAATCTCCATATCCTCCCAAGCCTTCACATATGCTTCAACTTTTTCCAGATCCAAAGAATTGTCTGTAATACATTCTTCTAACTCTTCCTCATTATTATAATCTTGAATACAAAAGGGAATACACGATTCATTAAAATATGCATTATCATCATAGCTCAAAACTCTCAATCTTGTCACATCTTTACAAGCTGAATCAACTTTGAGTCCCTTACCCTCCAGTAAAGCCACTAATGATGTGAAGTAATCTAAATGCCCGGTATAATCAATGTTATCAATAAGTACAATCGCAAACAATCCATTACCACTTACTGACAACCCGCAATAATAAACAAAATCAAACTTTTGAATAATCTTCCTGGCAAAATCTATATCTTCCACGTTATCAAAATCCATCACAACCAAAGGATTATAGTTTACCATTTTCTCTACCAATGGAATTTTAGAATCGCGGGTAGATAAGTTTGCAGAAATGGTGGCTGCAGGAAGTTTGGTAACTTTTGCATGATTCCGCGCTTTCTTATCTTCTATCGTACGGATTGAATCAATCACATCTCTGTATTTCTCACCCATACATAAAAAATCCTTAAGCTTGCACACAAGTTTTGGTCGCAATACAGACTGTAAAGAATTTTCATTAGAGGAAATAAGATGCACAGCAGACACATTATTAGGCACAATACTTGAAAATACGCTCACCAGCATATCTCCAGGACAGAGCATTGCACTCTGCCTTAAATCAGACTTTAGCATATCAGTAACATTAAGATAACAGTATGCTATTTCTTAGTACCATGCTTATATCTGACAAGCTTCTTACTCCGTATCTTGGCATCAAACTCATCTGCATCCAACAATGTTCTTCCCTCAATTTTCTTAAACTCAACAACGCCGCCGGTGCTCCACCTATAAATAGTCGCAATACTCACATGAGCTAATTTTGCCGCCTGTATTACAGTATAATACCTCTTTTCTTCTGCTGTAATCTCCTGTTTAGGCAAAGCCTCATTAACTGCATCCTTAATAATAGGCCTTAACACATTATTGCAAAAATCCTGGAATATTTCAGTAACATCCATAATAACATCAATAATTAATAGTTAATAACAGGAGTGGCCACTCTTAAAATGATAATTATCTTCTCACAAAAATAGAATCCAATAAACTGATTTTCAAATCACAACACAGGATATGGCCAATGTGCCATTTTCGGTGTACCCATTACAATATACAAAAAGCGGCTCCTGACGGAAGCCGCTCAACAATAAGTCATTCGGTGGAATTTCGGTCAATATTCAATATAAATCAGATAGAATACTTGCTTAAAATTGGCCAAATTCTGTAAGACTCCTTCTCATTGCAACATTTATCCTTGCTAAATTGCACAATGGAGCAAGAGCCATTTCTGCCATAAAAAATAAAAGCATCATTCATAATCTTCTGTGAAAGCATATACTTTTGCGCAAACAAAGTTGCCTCATTCTTTGGACCAATCCATTCGGCTTTTCCGCCAACTATAATGTGGTCATGAATCAACCTATCCAAAAACTCATCGTTTGCCCCTTTAATATACTGTTTCAAATCTTTTGCCATCCCCCTAAACCTGGTCCTTCTTGCGCTATGCATATCACAAACCTGCGGAATTCTATCTATAACCTCAGAAAACCTACTTTTAGAACTATTCAAAAGGGCAAAATATTCATATACAATAAACCCGTCTGTATAAGCACTTTCCAAACATCCAGCATTCTTGTCCATAAGATTACCCAATGAATTTAGAGCCTCATCAAATATCTGAAAGCTTTTCACAAAGGAAAGAACTTCACGGCAAAAAATAGGATTACTTTCAATATTACCCCAATTATCACATACGAAATAATATACCGAACTCAATTTTTCGGATAAATCACTGAAAGCCATCCATAACCTTTCAATTGAAAATTTCCCTATTACGTGAGAACACTTAGACTTAAGGGATTCTTCTATTGAGAAAATATCAGCACTTATCATCTGCAAAGAAGATATGCTCTGATCAATAATCGTTCTACCTGGTCCCATAATTACCATTTCATGAAAGCCTCATCACTTAGAATAGTCTCAGCTTTCTGCAGTGAATCCGCTTTAATATATTTCTTGAGAGACTTAATACTAGTATGCCCAGTTACAGCACATATATTAAAAACATTCATACCGGCCAAATACATTAAAGTTGCTCCTGTTCTGCGTGCTGTATGAGTTTGAATAAGTTTGTATTTAGGAATTCTCTCTGTACCAAACACACCGGATTTAGACGTTTCAACCTCCACCATCTCATCTATTTTGGCCAACTTTCCAATCTCCTTTATATACATATTAATCTTCTGATCAACCAAATGCGGCAACTTATAATCATACTTCTCAAGAATTTTCACCAATTCAGGTTTTGCTGGAATATATACAGCAACTCCCGTCTTTTGTTGCCTAATCTGAATAATAACTTTACCATCATCATAAACACGAATATCATCCATTACAATATTGTTGTAATCAGAAACACGTTGAGCTGTATAAACTCCCACCATAAAAATATCTCTGGCAATCTCATGACCTTTAGACAAACCAGACAAATCCACCTCACACATACGCCTAAGTTCATCCTTGGTCAAGTAAATAGAATCAACATCCACCCTAACACCTCTAAATCTTCTATCGTGGAATTTATTATTAGATGTATATCCCTCTGCTTCTGCACAGCCCAAAATTGTTATTAAATTATTCAGACACTTTGCAACAGTATTCGCACTATACTTCTTTTGGGTATATAGAAATGTCTGAAACCTATTCCTGAAATTCAAATCAATATCATCAAAATCATAATGCTTCTTTGAATACTTCTCAAAAGCCTCAAACTGTCTCACAATAGTCTTAATAGTCTTAATACTTTGTTCAGTAAAAATCTTACCTCTCGAATTTGCTCTTTGCCCAGCAGAAATCTGAGACACATACAACTTTAAATACTTATCCAAGGTCATTCTATTCTCCGCCTCAATACGCTGCCTTTCAGCTTCAGCTTTAGCCTCTTCCTCCAAAAGCCTGCGTTCCTCCTCCTCACGAACCTCCTTATACATCACATCCTCAACAATCTTTCTAGCAATATCCGGAGTAATAACATCCCCAGCATCCAACCTTGCATTAATAGAAGTTTCCAGAATATCAAGTTTAGAAAACAACTTTGATCCCTCCGCAGACTTGCGGAACTTTCGAAGATTATCAGCAGAACTCTGAGCTTTCTTCCACTGCTCAATATCAACCTCAACAAGGGTATCCACCTTAAAATCAATCTTTAACTTCCTCGACCTCACCCTGGCAAACAAAGTTGCCATACCCTTATCATGCGAGGTCCTCAGCACAAAATTCACAGCCATAAAAACAATCTTAAATTACGTCAACACAAAGATAATCATAATTTAAGAAATGTACCCACATTGTACCCACATTTTTGCAAAACAATAAGAAATCATAAGAATCATATCTTCACGATATTCCTTATTATTAACACTTTAAGAAATTTAACTTCTTATACTATCTCAGATTTTAAGCAGAAAGTGGTGCGCCCATCTCCACGAGAAAGGGGTTCACAATTGTGAACCCCTTTCTCGTGGAGATAAGTCCAACCCCCTCCGTCACTACGTGACACCACACTTGATTGTTTTTCGTGGTTTAGGTGGAATTTCAATTACTATCTACAATTAGGTATCCGGAGAGACGTAAAATTTTAGTACAGATTTTGTTAATCAGGAAATTATATCTACATTTGCAGAGTCAAGGGGAATTCGCGTAAGGGATGACAACCCTTTCTGCTTCGGCAGTTTCGAGCCCCAAAGTATAACAGCCACTCTTCGGAGTGGCTGTGTTGTTTATAAGGCTGTGATGCAATATTGCACTTTGTCACCTGTTGACTTCTGGAGTCCGACTGTCATCTTTATGTTGTCAAGTTGCATTATGTACATCTTCAAGAATGGTTTCTGATTCTTAGTACCTTTCTTTGGTGGCACCTCTGCAACTTTCTTGGATTTGGTCAAAAGTTCTGACAGCCTCATCACGGCTAATGTGGACTCGTACTGCCTTGCAGCTTTTTCTGCAGTCTCGGTAATTGAAAGGTATTTCACCAAGATATAATCCTGAAGATCTTCGTTCCACATTTTCTTTTCAGGGTTTTCTGCTATCCACCCTGCATAGAAGTCTTTAATGATCTGATCTCTCAACTTGACTTCTTCTCTACTGTTTCCCTGAGGTATTTCCATATATACATTATATTTTTAGTTCTACTAAGATACATAGTATTTAGAAGAACCAACTGCAATTTACTACAATTTAAATCAAAATTTTCTAAACACAATTTCAAACACAATAATGACTAACATAAAATTCCACCTTCACGACGTATGATACCCTTATCTGACAACTCTTTAACATATCTAACCATTTGTATTCTTGATATTCTTGTCAAGCCAACCAACTCATCTATTGTCACTTGAGGGTTATTAAGCATGTGCTCAACAATAATACCAAACACTTTAGTGCCATCTTCTTCTTTTATGATATACTGCAGATTCGGCAAAGTGATAAAAAATGAACTATGCTCTTACCTGAATAATGGTTTTTCTTTGCAGCCACTTGTGGATGCAAGGTAAAAGTATGGAGCTTCCCGACGGGCCTGGAGGCCGTAGGCCCCTGAGGGAAGCGACTGCTTGACAGCCGCCTCGTCCCTGCGATACAGAACCACAAAGTTCACTCTACCACCGCACCCGCTATTTATACATAATCTTAGTTGTGTGATGAAGGCACAGCGAAGCTCTTGCCGGAATCACACAATTACCGGGAAGATTATGTTAATATAGCGGAATACAAAGTGATGCAGCTCCCTTCCCCACCGAGGCCAGCAGAGACGTTTATGTGCGCAAAGCGCACTGAATACAATGTGGAGTCTTAAACTGATTTGACGGAGTAAAAATGCGGAGGAGAACGGAGGACTTTTACCCCATTCATAGGGCAAAAGTATGCAGTGGCCGCATTTTTATGCAGGAGAACAGGTTAAGTCTCCACGCCATCTATTGTGAGCATGCTGGGTAGCATTCCTCCGAAATGTCGGTAGGCTTGTGGCGCAAACAGAGTATTCAATGTGCAAGGCTACTCCGCACCGAAGGTGCCATAAAAAAAGAAGAGGTGTGTTTTCAACCTGCTTGCAGATTGAAAACACACTTCTGATATCTCTCTGCCCATTAAGGGCAAGTCTTCTGACGGCCTGCCGACTGAAGTCTTGACCGGGCGTATTAAAACTCTCAGCAGTGGTGAGCAATTTCTACCAACTCATATGAATCCCAATCAGTTTTAAAACTATAATCGAGGTCGTGTTTAATATTAACATATTGGTACAATATTAAAACTCAACCTTATAGCTGATACTAGGCATTATAGGGAAGACATACACCTTTTTCCAGATATCTTCATCTACATCATAGTACAAACTGAAGATATTGTGCCTATTAGTAAGGTTATATATTCCCAGTTGCAGATTATGAATAGCTTTTGGCTTTTTCCATTTGGCATATGCACCTACATCAACGCGCATATAATGCTCAAGACGTTTATTGTTGAAGCCGCTATAGTAGTCAAGCGAAACATCATAACCCGGAACAAATCCTGGATAAGTCCCGGATTTCACACTTTCCATATTGCCGCTCTGATAACTCAACAGCAGGTTGGCGCCATACTCTTTGTTGTCTTTTAAATAGAAAAGGTAATCTGCTGTTACATTCAACACATGAGGTCTGTCAAATTTTGCCTTGAACTCCTTGCCATCATTCAATTCAGGGAAGAATCTGGTAGTCTCAGAAAAAGTATAGGCTACTTTATAATTCAGTTTTTTGCCGCTCTTCTGATACAGGAACTCTATTCCCTGACTCTTGCCATCTCCCACATTTATAAAATCTTTCCATCCGCTCATTGCCTGTTGTCCAAAGAACTCGCTAGCCTTTTCAAAGTAAATAAGATTTGTCATTTCCTTATAATATGCACCTACAGAAAGTCTGTGGTCCTTTGCCAACTTGAAGTATAATCCACCGTAATATTGGATTCCAGTTTCTGGATGGAGCTGCCTGGAAGATGGCACAATCATATCCAAAGACCATCCCAAAGGGATACCCTCCAAGGTGTGATAATACTGCACCAGTCTGTCATAGGTTGCCTCAATACCCATCCATTTTGTAAGTCTTGCACTTGCATTGAAGCTCACCTCCGGCTCAAATCCTTTATACTCATCATATTTGAATTTCTCCCCTATAAAATAACTACCCCTTAAAGACAAAGCCATTTGCAGTCTGTCTTTATTGCTGTATTTGAGTTCTGAATACAGATTTCCCAAAAAGTTCTCCGTTTTATTTGATTTCCCTGCAGGCTCAGCTGATGCTGATGCATATTCTTGGGATGATCCCGGGTTAAAAGTGCTGGTTGTTACCCTCATTCCCATTTTCAAATTCCATTTGTCAGATATCTTATATCTGAACGCTGTATTCAATGATAGTTCCTCTATGCTGGAAGTTATAGAAAGCTTATTGTACTTATCCTGTATAATCCTCTCCTGTGTCTGCCCACTCTGGTAACTGTTGTATGAAGCATTTGTTTTCACACTCCATTTAGGAGATATATTGCAGTTCCATTCCAAGTTGCCTATCATATTATGCCAATTCATCTTGT
>SUYX01000012.1 GCA_015060225.1 Bacteroidales bacterium
GTTGTACATCAATGCAAATCACGCAAGTATGTAGAAATCAGAACAGTTGCCAACTCATTACCTCGTTCTTGAACTTTCCGCATAAACTTTTTATTCTTAGCGGATTATGAGATTATTCCAAATATAGAATATGTATTTTCCAATCCGTTTGTCCATGAATCCAAAATATATTTGTTCTTTAGGAACTTGTAGAACTTGTCAGTATTCTTCCTGCCTAAAGAACTTACATTTCCCCACATTAGACTTATATCTGCAAAAAGGGAAAAATAATGGAAATACACCAAGTTATAAACAGGATCCGACGGATTAATATAAAATGATTTCAGATTCTTGCGTCTATCATCTATCTCATTCAAAATGCTTCTTATAAGTTTTACAAAATACTTGTCTGATTTTATTTCCTTTTCTTTCTTATACAAAAAGCACTTGATTGCTCTCTTTTCTATAATAAGGAGTATCTGGATTAATTTATAGAAGTAATCATTGCTGTCAGAAATTGGCATTTCAATGATATTTTCCGCAACGCGTCTATTGTCCAACTCTGAATAATCAGTTCCTTTATAGATAGTGCAATTTTCCAGTTGTCTAAATTCTAAACTGCCAAGAATATTGTTCAGTTCTCTATGGTTCTTTGACTCTACCTGAAGGCGTTTAGCCTGTCCCAGAAGAGTCATGTCCGGAAAAGGGTATTGTGGCCTGCCATTAAATTTTTGCGCAAACGACTTGATACCCTGTAGAATGCTATAGGATAATGTAAGATACATATGTAAACGGGGATTTTATTCTCCTACAAAGATACTATAAATCCTGTTCTCCAGCAATCTGATTTTATAAAAATAAAAAGGGGGCTTCCCAGCCCCCCTGCTAACAATAAAAAATGTTTATGAAACATCGGGCTTATTTGCCCATTTTTTTCTCCTTGATTTTTACTATCTGTTCCTTGAGAACATCCACGCAGTCAACTACTGCATCTTCAAATGTTGAGGCATTCTTCTCTATGAAAAGATCCTTGCCCGGCATGTTTACCCTTATTTTCACACATTTGTTTGCCGTGTCAGGCAAAAGGGTAAGGGTAACCTCGGCATTGATGATATCCTCATAGAACTTGTCCAACTTCCCTACTTTCTTGTCAATGAATTCCAACAATTTAACGTCTGCGTCAAATTTTACCGATTGAACTCTGATATCCATACTAACCTCCTTTTTTAGCCCTTGGATGGGCGGTTAAATATATATTTTTCAGCTGCTCAAAGGAATTGTGGGTATAAACCTGCGTTGCCGCCAGCGAGGAGTGCCCGAGTACCTCCTTTATGCTGTTGAGTTCTGCTCCTCCATTCAAAAGATGTGTGGCAAATGAATGCCGGAGCACATGCGGCGAGATTTTACCTTCAACCCCCTTCAAAGAAGCCAATTCTTTCTTCACTACATTATTAACAAAATTCAGATACAACGGGGTACCCTTATCCGTTAAAAAAAATGCATCCGGAGTGTCAAAATCAAACTCTTCCCTTCGTTTGTGTAAATATAATAAAATTTTTTCATATAACATACCTATCATAGGAATTTCACGCTCTTTATCCCCTTTTCCCACTATTTTGAACAATTTTCTATGCAAATCAACCATCCCAATCTTAAGATCAGTCACCTCCTGACGTCTCATGCCGGTTGCATATATGAGAAGAACAATCAGCCTGTCCCTCATTTTGGCAAAATCATCGGGAAACTCACCATTTATATACTCCTCCATAACCTCCTTCCTGTAGAACTGGGGGAGCATACGGCTCTCCTTGGGGCGTGGCACCACTTTGGCCGGATTCTCTTTAAGTTTTCCCTTAAAAAAGAGCCATTTGCAGTATCCCGACAAGGCACTCAAGTGCAGGTTGGCACTCCTTGCCTGAACCCCCTCCTCCCCCAGCAGATGGGCAATGTATCCCCTTATGATTTGTGAAGTGAGGCACTCCAGCCATTTGTCGGGAGAGAGATTGTGAAGATTTTCCTTATCTGTCCCCTCCTGGCCATATACATATATATAATAGCGCACCAGGGCATCTTCATACAATGCCACCGTACGTGCCGAATACCTTTTCTGCACACGCAAAAACTCAAGATACTCATCTATAGGGTTCTTCACTCTGTTGCTGCATTTTATATAATGTTGTAAATTTAGCAAAAAACTTTTGTCAATTTGAAAAGTTTGCATACTTTTGCAGTCCAAATAAAAAGGAGGTGGTTTAAGATGATTATAGTTCCAATTAAAGAGGGTGAGAACATTGAGAGAGCTTTGAAAAAATTCAAAAGAAAATTCGAGAAGACCGGCATTGTTCGTGAGCTTAGAAACAGAAAGACATTCGTTAAGAAATCTGTAGCTAGAAGAGAGGAGATTAAGAAAGCTATCTATGTACAGCATCTAAGACTTGATGAGGAATAATTCCGCATCAGTGTGTTATATATAGGATGGCATCCCTTATGGGTTGCCATCTTTTTTATACCTTTGCATCCTGCAAATAATTACCATTACGCCATGGAAAACAAGATTTATGTATTTGACACAACCTTGAGGGACGGAGAACAGGTTCCCGGATGTCAGCTTAACACAATTGAGAAGATTGAGCTTGCTCGTTCTCTGGAGATGTTGAATGTAGATATCATCGAGTGCGGTTTTCCTGCATCAAGCCCGGGTGATTTCAATTCTGTAGTTGAAATTTCCAAAAATGTCACTGAACCTGTAATATGCGCCCTCACCAGAGCGGTTGAGTCAGATATAGATGCAGCAAAAGAGGCACTTCATTACGCAAGGAGGAAAAGGATACATACCGGTATTGGAACAAGCGATTACCATATAAAATATAAATTCAACTCAACCCGCGAGGAGATTCTGGAAAGGGCCGCCAAAGCGGTGGGGTATGCAAGAAGGTTCACCGACGATGTGGAGTTCTATGCAGAGGATGCTGGGCGCACAGACAATGATTTCCTTGCAAAGGTGATTGAAACAGCCATTGCAGCCGGTGCCACAACCGTAAATATCCCCGACACTACAGGATATTGCACCCCTTGGGAATACGGGGAGAAGATCAGTTACCTTGTAAACAATGTACCAAACATACATAAAGCCATCATCTCCACCCATTGCCACAATGATCTGGGCATGGCTACAGCCAATACCATTTCAGGTATAATGAACGGTGCAAGACAGGTGGAGGTTACTGTAAACGGCATTGGTGAGAGGGCCGGAAATACCTCTTTAGAGGAGGTTGCAATGACCCTGAAATGCCGCAAGGACCTACCTTATTATACAGAGATAAAACATAAGAACATATACAAGACATCAAGGCTCGTGTCAACACTCATGAGGATGCCTGTGCAGCCCAACAAGGCAATTGTGGGGAGGAATGCCTTCGCCCACTCGTCGGGAATACACCAGGATGGAGTGTTGAAGAACAAGGAGAGTTATGAGATAATTGACCCTATGGATGTGGGTATAAACGATTCCCTCATTGCCCTGAGTGCCAGAAGCGGACGTGCCGCCCTCAAGCACCACTACGAGCGTTTGGGCATAAATCTTACTCCCGACGAACTTAATGAAGCTTACAGGAAATTCCTGATGCTGGCCGACCGCAAGAAGGATATAAATGACGCCGACCTGAGGGTGATAGTTGGGGTAAACCGTAATGAGGCAACCCGCAGGATAAGGCTCAAATTCCTGCAAGTGATGTGCGGAAAGAACTCTGTACCAATGGCCACCGTAAAACTGAATATAGATGGTGAGATATGCCAGGCTACATCCAGCGGAAACGGTCCTGTTGATGCAGCTTTTACTGCGGTGAAGAAACTCATAAACAGAAAGATAGTAGTTGAAGAGTTCCTTGTGCAGGCCATTACACGTGGCTGCGACGATGTTGGAAAAGTACACATACAGGTTGAAAACCGGGGAAATACATATTATGGTTTTTCTGCCAATACCGACATTGTAACCGCATCTGTAGAGGCCTTCATAGATGCAATCAGTAAATTTATCTGAGTCCAATATGCAGATTTTGTTATGGATAAGTTAAGATTCAGCAAATATTGCTATATTTGCAGCCTATTTTAGCATATTTTTGAAACAAAATACCTACTAACCTGATATGGCATTTACAAATAATGTTATGATTGTCCGCCACGGTCTGCTGGCAAAACTTGTAAGATTGTGGAGAGACGACAAATTAGTTGAAGAAATTGACAGGCTTCCAATTGAACTGAGCCCAAGAAAATCGAAGGTAAAAGGGCGTTGTTGTGTACACAAGGAGCGTGCTGTATGGAAATACAAATCACTTCCGCTGCTTGGATTTGACATGACAGATGAGAAAGATGAACTTACTCCTCTTTCTTATTATGCACAGGCTGCAGTTACAAGAGAAAAAAACCTTAAGGAGGAGATTCTTACAGTAATAGACGAGGCTTGTTCTTCATGTGTGCAGGTAAACTATGAGATTACAAACCTTTGCCGTGGTTGTGTTGCAAGGAGTTGCTACATGAACTGTCCTAAGGATGCAATCCATTTCAAGAACAACGGTCAGGCCGAGATAGACCACGACAAATGTATCAGTTGCGGCATCTGCCACCAGAGTTGTCCATACCATGCAATTGTATATATTCCTGTACCTTGCGAGGATGTTTGTCCGGTTAAGGCTATAAGCAAGGATGAGTACGGGGTTGAGCATATAGATGAGAGCAAATGCATCTATTGCGGAAAATGTATAAATGCGTGTCCTTTTGGTGCAATCTTTGAGATTTCACAGGTATTTGACATTCTTCAGAGCATCAGACGTGGAGAAAAAGTTGTTGCAATGGTTGCACCGGCAATCCTTGGCCAGTTCAGCGAGCCTATAGACCAGATTTACGGTGCCATTAAGGCAATAGGTTTCTCAGATGTAATTGAGGTTGCCCAGGGTGCAATGGTAACTACAGAGAAAGAGGCTCACGAACTTGAGGAAAAACTTGAGGAAGGGCAGCCTTTCATGACAACCAGTTGTTGCCCTTCATACATACAGTTGGCAAAGAAACATATTCCTGAAATTGAGAAATATATATCAACCACAAAATCTCCTATGTACTACACTGCAGAGATTGTGAAGGCTAAAGATCCTCAGGCAAAGACAGTGTTCATAGGACCTTGTATTGCCAAGAGGAAAGAGGCAACATATCATGACAATGTTGATTATGTGATGACATTTGAGGAGTTGGGCTCAATACTGGACGGATTTGACATTGACGTAAACAAGATTGAGCCATACCCAATGGCTTTCGCCTCTGTTAAGGAGGCCCATGGTTTTGCACAGGATGGCGGTGTTACCCAGGCTGTTAAAGTATTCCTGGACAAAGCCAATCTGCAGGCCCTCAAGGTTGCAAATCTCAACAAGAAGAATATTGCAATGCTCAAGGTTTATGCCAAGACAGGGAAATGTCCGGCACCATTCATAGAGGTAATGGCTTGTGAAGGAGGTTGTGCTTCCGGCCCTTGTATAAGGACAGACAAGAACACCTCACAAAGGAGAATGACAGCAGAGTTGAACAAACGATAGAAAATGAATCCCGGGAAAGGCAAAAAAAAAAGCGTTCCCGGGATTTTTTTGATTTTAAAATTGTATATTTGCATCAAATGCAAGGAAACCTTCATATCATTCAGATTTCTTCTTATGTGATGCGAATGCATCGCTAAGATGCTGCATTTTTCCATTTTAGAATAATCTTGGGCCGGGAGCGCAGGCTTATTCATCCGACAAAAAGACAATACACCTTACATTAACCGCATAATACACCATTATTATGTCCAACTATAAATTTGACACGTTACAAGTGCGTGCCGGGCAGGAGCCCGACCCTACTACAGGAGCATGCATCACTCCTATATACCAGACATCCGCTTATGCATTCCGGGATGTAGAACACGGCAAAAGCCTTTTTGAACTGAAAGAGGCCGGAAACATATACTCACGATTGGGCAATCCCACTGCAGAGGTGCTTGAGAACAGGGTAACCGCCCTTGAAGGGGGTACAGCAGCGGTATCTGCTTCCAGCGGCATGAGCGCCCAGTTCCTGACAATTTCATCAATATGCAATGCCGGAGACAACATAATAAGTTCAATGGCCCTTTATGGCGGCACTTTCAACCAGTTCAAGGTTACACTGCCAAAACTGGGAATAAACATAAAGATGTCAAAGTGTACAGATGCACAGGAGATAGAGAGCCTGATAGATGAAAACACAAAAGCCATTTATGTGGAGACCATTGCAAATTCAGATTTCTCAGTACCTGATTTTAAAATGCTGTCAGACATCTGCAGGAAACACAAGATACTTTTCATAGTTGACAATACATTCGGATGTGCCGGTTATGTATGTTCCCCAGCAGAACTTGGGGCAAACATCATCTGCCATTCAGCAACAAAATACATTGGGGGACACGGCAATTCACTTGCCGGAATGGTGGTTGACTGCGGAAACTTCGACTGGTTTGCCAGCGGAAAATACCCCCAACTCACAGAGCCATGCGCCTCATACCATAACATAAAGTTTGCAGAACATTTCGGGAATACTGCCTTTGCTGCATATGTAAGATGCGTAGGATTGAGGGACTTCGGCTGCTGCCTCTCCCCTTTCAATGCGTTCCTTATCCTTACCGGATGCGAGACACTTTCCCTCAGATGCCAGAGGGTTTGCGACAACACCCTTGCATTGGCCAAATGGCTTGAGAAACATCCTATGGTTGCAAGAGTGAATTATCCCGGACTTGAGAGCCATCCTTCACATGCAAACGCACTCAAATATCTGCGCAACGGCTTTGGAGGTGTCCTCACTGTAGACCTAAACGCCAGCAGGGAAGATACAGGCAAGTTTGTGAACAACCTCAAACTGTACACATTGCTTACCAATTTGGGGGACAACCGTTCACTCATCTCCCACCCTGCCACAACAACCCACGGCCAGTTGAGTGATGAGGAACTTTTGAGTATAGGAATCACCCCAGGAACACTAAGAATAAGCCTTGGAATTGAAGATATTGAAGATCTCATAGCTGATTTCCAGCAGGCTCTTGATTCAATAGAATAAACTGCAGGAAAGTGGAAAAAAGATTATTCAAATACGACAAACCTTTTTCTCTTGAGTGTGGAGATGCCATTGAAAACCTTGAAATATGCTACCATATTTCAAAGGAGTTTGGCAGCACACCCCAAAATGAGAAAAAGGTTATCTGGATTACACATGCACTTACAGCAAATTCAGACCCATGTGACTGGTGGGATACCCTTGTAGGGGAAGGTAAATTTCTGGATCCCAGAAAATACACCATAATCTGTGCCAATATCCTTGGCTCATGTTATGGCAGTACCTCCCCCTGCTCCATAAATCCGGCAACCGGGAAACCTTACATGCTGGATTTTCCAAAAACCACAGTAAGGGACATAGCACAATGCCACAACCTCCTTCTGGAGCACCTTGGCATAGAGAAGATAGACCTCCTCACAGGAGGGTCCGTAGGTGGATTCCAGGCATTGGAATTGAGTATCCTTTATCCCGACAAAGTAAAGAACCTTGTACTCCTTGCTTGCAACAGCCGCTTTACCCCATGGGGAAGCGCTTTCAATGAATCCATGAGGATGGCACTGCATGCAGATCCTACTTTTGAAGAGCAGGAGTATACAATTTCCAGGGAGTGGGAAGATTTCTCAACCAGAAGGATAAATGGAAAGAGCAATATAATGAGGGGAGAAAAGGTGGTTCCGGTTGGAGGCAAAGCCGGCCTTGCCGCTGCCAGGTCACTGGCCCTCATCTCCTACAGAAGTTTTGAGGGTTACAACACAACCCAATATGAAAGTGACGATGACTGCATATTCCCACAGAGGGCCGGATCATACCAAAGGTACCAGGGGAAGAAACTGGTTGACCGGTTTGATGCCTACTCTTATCTGAGCATGCTCAATCTGACAGACAGCCACAATGTAGGACGCAACAGGGGTGGAGTGGAAAACGGCCTTAAAATGGTAAAGGCAAACACTGTATGTGTAGGGATTGACAGCGACGGCCTGTTCCCTACAATTGAACAGAAATATATGGCAGAGCATATCCCCGGTGCAAGATACAGGGAAATAACATCTGCATTCGGCCATGACGGATTCCTCCTTGAGTGGAAACAGATAAAGGAAGTTATAGAGAGTGAGAAACTTATTTAACAGTAAGAATTATGCAAGTATTGAAATTCGGCGGCAGTTCAGTTGCCAACGCTACAAATATGAACAAGGTAATTGCCATTGTAAGAAAGGCTATTGCCAATGACCGCACTGTTGTTGTAGCATCTGCAATAAGCGGTGCCACAGACGCCCTGCTCCTTATAGGCAAAACAGCAAAAGCAGGTGATGAAAACTATCTGAATCTCATTGACACACTACAGCAGAAGCACACTGCAATTATTGAGGAGCTTATTCCAGCTGAGGAATCGGAGGTAATAAAGATAAAATGCAACGCCCTGTTCAACCAGTTGAGGGAGATTTGCAAAGGTGTATATCTTTTAAAAGAACTTACTGAGCTCAGCCAGGACCACCTTGTAAGTTTTGGTGAGATGCTCTCTACAAACATCATAAGCGCAAAGCTCAAATCGCTGAACATCAGCCACCAGTGGAAAGACTCCAGAGATCTTATAAAGACAGAGGCCCAGGCAGGAAAGAATGTGGTAATAGACAACCTTACCACCAACAACATATGGGAATACTTCAACAATGACCAGCACAAACTCTACATAATGCCAGGGTTCATTGCCTCTGATATGGCAGGACGCACCACTACACTCGGGCGCGGAGGTTCAGACTATACCGCATCCATAATTGCTGTGGGGACCCAGGCCAGAAGGCTTGAGATATGGACAGATGTGTGTGGAATGATGACAGCAGACCCACGCATTGTCCCCGATGCCCATCCAATTAGGAACATCTCATACAAGGAGGCGCTGGAGCTCTCACACTTTGGGGCAAAAGTGGTTTACCCGCCTACAATCCAGCCGGTTGTAAAACAGGGTATCCCAATCTATGTAAAGAACACCTTTGCTCCCGACGACTTCGGCACCCTTATTGAGCGCAATCCGCCTCAGGGCCAGGAAAAGATAAGGGGAATTTCAAGTTCCAACAAGATTGCCCTCCTCTCAATGGAAGGGAGCGGCATGGTAGGCATACCGGGCTATTCGAGCAAACTGTTTGATGTATTGAGCAAGAACAATGTGAACATCATACTCATTACCCAGGCCTCATCTGTACACACCATGTGCATAGCCATTGCCGAAGATGATGCAGACAAAGCCAAAAAAGCGGCAGATGAGCTTTTCGCCTACGAAATCTCTCTTGGCAAAGTAGATCCGCTCAGAGTTGAGAAAGGGTTCTCAATCATTTCACTTGTAGGTGATGATATGAAGAACCAGAGCGGTGCCAGCGGAAAAATGTTTGAGGCACTTGGCAGGGAGGGGATAAACATCCGCGCCATTGCCCAGGGTTCTTCAGAGAAAAATGTCTCTGCCGTTCTGCATACAGAGGATGTGAATGATGCTATCAGAGCAATTCACACAGAGTTCTTCTCAAACTCGGCCAACCGGGTGAACCTCTTCATTGCAGGATACGGTACAGTATCAAAGGCCCTTGTTTCAATAATCTTTGCACAGCGCAAATCAATTGAGGCAAGATTGGGTAAGGAGATTGTAATTTGCGGCCTGTGCAACAGCCGCAACTATCTGCTCAACAGAAACGGTATAGAGGAGAACTTCAACCTGCAGGAGGGAGAGAAGAATACAGACAACAGATACATTTCTGAAATATGCAAGCTCAAACTGAGCAACTCAATATTTGTAGACTGTACTGCAAACAGGAACATTGCATCGCTGTATGTAGACATGTTCAGAAACAAGTTCTCTGTTGTAACCTGCAACAAGATTGCAAACTCCCTTTCATACGAATCATACAGGGAACTCTTTGCCACAGCAAGGCTTGAGAAAGTACAGTATAAATACGAAACTACCGTTTGTGCAGCCCTCCCTGTCCTTGAGACAATCCTCCAGCTTGTAAACTGCGGTGATACAATTTACAGGATAGAGGGGATATTGTCGGGAACATTAAACTTCCTGTTCAGCAACTACAATGGGGAGACACCTTTTGCAACTTTGGTAAAAGAGGCGGCAGAAAAGGGATATGCAGAACCGGATCCAAGATTGGACCTTGCCGGAACAGATGTTTTTCGCAAATTCCTAATCTCTTCCCGACAAGGTGGATTTCCTATTGAGAGCAGTGATGTGGATTTCCAGGGATTTATCCCGGAAGAGATTATGTGCAAGGAGCAGACTGATTTCCCTGCATACGCAGAGGAGTTCTACGCAAAACTGCTGGCATACGAACCGCAGCTCAAAGAACAATACACCAAGGCTGCAGCCAAAGGGGAAAAATTGAGGTTCATTGCCTCACTTGATGCAAAGGAGTGCAACGGAAACGGCAAGCCAAAATGTACCATTTCTCTCAAGAGCATAGGCGCAGAGCATCCTTTCTACACCCTTGAGGGGACAGACAATGCAGTAATAATTGAGTCTGACTACTACCCTAACGCCATTGTCATAAAAGGGGCAGGGGCAGGGGCAAGACAGACTGCCGGAGGAGTTTTGAATGACATTTTAAGTTTATAACACAGTATAAAGATGAAGATAGCAGTAGTTGGAGCAACCGGACTGGTTGGAAGAAACATGTTGAGGGTCCTTCAGGAGAGGAATTTCCCTGTTACAGAACTTATCCCCGTAGCATCTGAGAAATCGTCGGGAAGCAAGATAGAATTCAACGGAAAAGAATATACAGTGTGCACCCCTGCCCAGGCAATAGAGAAGAGACCTGCAATTGCATTGTTCTCTGCAGGGAGCGGTGTTTCCAAAGAGTGGGCACCGGAGTTTGCAAAGGCCGGATGCCGCGTAATTGACAACTCTGCCTGCTGGAGGATGGACCCTACCAAGAAACTTGTGATTCCTGAGATAAACGGGGATGTCCTTGAGAAGGATGACTTTATAATTGCAAACCCAAATTGCTCTACAATACAGATGCTTATTGCAGTTGCAGATCTCCACAAGAGATTCCGGATAAAGAGGATTGTGGTTTCCACATACCAGTGCATTACCGGCACCGGCAAGAAGGCTGTTGACCAGATGACTGCTGAGAGGGAAGGGAAAGAATCTCCTGTTCAGGCATACCCATACAGGATAGACCTCAATCTCCTCCCGCATATTGATGTTTTCCTTGAGAACGGATACACCAAAGAGGAGATGAAAATGGTGAATGAAACCCACAAGATAATGAGGGATGAGAGCATCAGGGTATCCCCTACTGCAATAAGGGTTCCGGTACTTGGAGGTCATGCAGAATCCATAAACCTTGAGTTTGCCAAGCCATTTGAGATGAAGGAGATTTTTGAGACCTTGCGAGGTACAGCCGGCGTTGTGGTACAGGATGCGGTGGCTATGGAAAACGGGGCGCAACCAAGCGCAATAGGCTCTATGGAAAACCTCCCTTACCCTATGCCTCTTTTCACAAAAGACAAGGATGAGGTATTTGTGGGAAGAATCAGGCGCGACCCATCATTGGAAAATGGCATAAATCTCTGGTGTGTTGCCGATAATCTGAGGAAAGGGGCAGCCACTAACGCAGTGCAGATTGCAGAATTATTGATAAAGAAGGGGTTGGTTTAACCCCTTTTTTTATGTACTTTTGCATATTTAGTGTTAATGTGCCGTAAAAGATGAGTGACCAGACCGAAAACCATATAAAGTTCTCAGACTATACAGAGGACGATTTTGAAACCCTGAGTTGGAACGAACATATCCGCAGGAGATCCGGAATGTACATTGGCAAGTTGGGAGACGGCTCTTCTCCCGATGATGGCCTGTATGTACTTTTCAAGGAGATAGTGGACAATGCAATTGACGAGTTCATAATGGGACACGGCAAAAGCATAAAGATGACCATCGGAGAGGACAATATGGTTACGGTAAGGGATTTCGGACGCGGAATTCCTTTGGGGAAGCTTATTGATGCAGTAAGCAAGATGAATACCGGAGCCAAATATGGCAGCAGCGCATTCTCAAAATCTGTAGGATTGAACGGTGTAGGTACCAAAGCGGTAAACGCCACCTCATCCTATTTCTATATACAGTCTTTCAGGGACGGGGAGAGTGCATGGGCACAGTTCTCAAAGGGAAACCTCGTGGATTCCGGCAACTGCACCACAACAGAAAAGGACGGCACCTTTGTAAAATACATTGCAGACACAGAACTGTACGGCAACTATAAATACAACTTTGAGTTCATTGAGACAATGCTCAAGAACTACTCTTACCTAAATATGGGGCTTTCGCTCAATTTCAACGGTACAGAGTACAAATCAAAGAACGGCCTTCTGGATCTTATCAACGATTCCCTCTCTGAGACGCCCCTCTATGAGCCTATCCACCTTAAAGGTAAGGATATTGAAATTACAGTCACCCACGGCACAGAGAATGGGGAGAATATAAGTTCATTTGTAAACGGACAGAATACAATACACGGAGGAACCCATCTTTCCGCATTCAGGGAGGGGGTTGCAAAAGTTATAAAGGATTTCTTCAAGAAAGATTTTGACCCTAAAGATGTAAGACAATCGATAGTAGGGGCAATAAGCATAAAGGTTGTAGAGCCTAACTTTTCAAATCAGACAAAAACTTATCTGAGTTCAAAGGAGGTTGAACCGGGTGGCCAGAGCATAAGGAACTTCATTGTTGAATTCCTCGCTTCTGAACTGGACAACTACCTTCACAAAAATCCTTCACAGGCAGATGCCATCCTAAAGAAAGTACTTGCAAACGAAAAAGAGAGGAAGGCAATATCGGGAATACAGAAACTTGCCAGGGAGAGGGCAAAAAAAGCCAGTCTCAACAACAAGAAACTCAGGGACTGCCGCATACACTACGGTGACAAGGACCCTAAGAACCAGGATACAATGCTCTTCATTACCGAGGGTGACTCTGCCAGCGGCTCAATTACAAAAAGCCGTGATGTAAACACCCAGGCAGTATTCTCTCTAAGGGGAAAACCTTTCAACTGCTACGACTGCACAAAAGAGATTGTGTATAAGAACGAGGAGTTCAATCTTCTGCAGGCTGCCCTCAATATTGAGGATGACCTGGAAAACCTCAGGTACAATAAGGTTATTGTTGCAACCGATGCCGATGTTGACGGCATGCATATCCGTCTGCTGTTGCTCACATTCTTCCTGCAGTTCTTCCCTGACCTTATAAGAAAAGGGCATCTCTACATTCTCCAGACACCACTTTTCCGTGTAAGGAAAAAGAACGAGACATATTACTGCTACACCTCCGAGGAGAAGGAAAAAGCAATAAAGAAACTTGGCAAGAACCCTGAGATCACCCGATTCAAAGGTTTGGGAGAGATTTCTCCCGACGAGTTCAGAGGATTCATTGGAGAGAGCATAAGGCTCGACAAAGTAAGGCTGAGCAAAGACGACAACATTCACGAACTGCTTGAGTTCTACATGGGCAAGAACACCATGGAGAGGCAGAACTTCATAAAGGGGAACTTGAGGTCTGACCTTATCCTTGAGGAACTTGCCGAGAAATCCAATGTATATTAGAAACATTTTACAGTTATGAGAAAGTATATCTGCAAATTCTTCATGTGGGCACTGGGCTGGAAAGCCATAGAACCCCCAATTCCAGGCCCTAAAGGGATAATTCTGGGAGTACCGCATACCTCTGCCTGGGATTTTCTTATCTCATATTTCTACTACTACTCAGTAGGCGGCAAAGCATTCGTAATGATAAAGAAGGAATTCTTTTGGGGTCCTTTGGGCCCAATCATGCGCTGGATGGGAGGAGTTCCTGTTGACCGATCAAAAGGGGCCACTGTTGCCAAACAGATGATAGATGCAATGAATAAGGCAGAGTACATGCACCTTGCAATTGCACCGGAGGGGACCCGCAAACGTACAGACAACTGGAAAAGCGGTTTCCACACTATTGCCAGAGCCTGCAATGTCCCTGTTTATCTAGGCTACTTCGACTGGAAGACAAAGACAGTTGGAAGAGGCATTGAATTCAAACTTACAGATGATGTAAAGGGAGACCTCAAAAGAATAAGACAATACTATAAAGATAAGGGTGTAGTAGGAAAGCATCCGGAACTTTTCTCTACAGGAAAAGATTTGGAATAATTTTTGTATAATTACACACCCGAATACTAAACCAACAACAATACAATATGAATTTTAAAACATTAAAAGAGTTACTTCATTGTAGCACAGAGGCTTTTGCAAACAACAAGTTCCTATGCTTCATTGGTGGCGATTTTTACACTTTTAAACAGTTCGGCGAAAAGGTAAAGGCTATAGCTGCCTTGGTACATAAAAACGGTGCCAAACAGGGAGACCGTGTGGGAATCCTCTGCCAGAGCATGCCGAACTGGGGTGTAGCTTTCATGTCCGTTTCTGCATATGACAAAATAGCTGTTCCCATGTTGCCTGATTTCTCAGTGGACGAGATAAACAATATCATTGACCATTCCGAGTGCAAAGGTATATTTGTATCAAAGAGGCTTGCCCACAAACTTACAGAAGAGATGCAGGCAAAACTCGATTTTATTATTGAAGTTGATACATTCAAAGTGCTCAAGGGTGCAGAATGCTCTGAGACAGTAAATGAGGAGGTTGAGAAGATGGGCTCAAAAGAGGAGGACCTTGCTACAATCATATATACATCGGGAACAACAGGAAACTCAAAAGGTGTAATGCTTACACACGGCAATCTGTGTTCTCACGTAAAGATTGCCAACAAGATGAGGCCTTCTTACGAGTGGGATGTCTGGTTGTCGGTACTTCCATTGTCACACACACTGGAGTTCAGCCTTTCATTCCTGCTCCCTATGCTTGCAGGAGCTTCTGTATATTATCTTGAGAAGCCACCGGTACCAAAATTGCTTATGCAGGCGTTCAAACAGGTAAGGCCAACTACAATGCTTACTGTGCCAATGATCATTGAAAAGATATACAAGAATGCTGTTCTTCCAAAAATAAACGGCAATCCAATTATGGCAAAGATGTACAAATCTGCCATTGGAAGAAAACTTATAAACAAAGTTGTCGGGAAGACTCTTAGAGATACTTTTGGTGGTAGGATGAGATTCTACGGTATTGGAGGTGCAAAACTGGATGGTACAGTTGAGAGATTCCTCCTTGAGGCAAACTTCCCATATGCAATAGGATACGGCCTTACAGAGTGCTCTCCACTTCTTGCCGGAGCAACCCCTGATCTTGTAAAATGGCAGACTACAGGCCCTGCAGTACCAGGTGTACAACTGAGAATCAACAATCCTGATCCTGTAACCGGAGAAGGTGAAATAGTTGCAAAAGGTCCTAACATCATGCCAGGATACTACAAGAACCCTGAGGCCACAAAAGATGCCTTTACAGAAGACGGATGGTTCAGAACTAAAGACCTCGGTTATATAGATGAAAAAGGATGGCTTTCAATCAGAGGCCGTCTGAACAGCATGATTGTAGGCCCAAGCGGTGAGAATATTTACCCGGAGGAGATTGAGACAGTTATCAACACCCACGGCTGCGTAGCAGAATCTGTGGTTATAATGAAAAAAGGTGCCCTTGTTGCCAAAGTATGTATCCACCCCGACATGATAGAGGCAATAAGCAAAATAAAAGATGAGGCACTTGCCGCATACAACGAGAAGAAACTCCAGTTGATTGAAGCATACGAGGCCAAAAAGGCTGAGTGGCTGAAGGAGTATGAGGAGAAAAAGGCTGTATGGGCCAAAGAATATCAGGACAAGAAAGCTGAGTATGAAGCTAAAATTGAGGAGTGGAAGAGAGAATACGACCAGATGAGGCGTGAAATGTACAAGAGCTACACCGCCAAAAGGGAGGAGGCCGCCGCTGCATATCTTTCCAAGAAGGAGGAGGCCAAAAAAGCTCTTGACAGCAAGATGAAGGAGTGGGAGAAGGATATCCAGAAATATGTGAACGACAAGGTGAACAAATTTTCAAAAATCTCCCATGTTGAGCTCCGCACAGAAGCTTTTGAGAAAACAGCCACCCAGAAGATCAAACGTTATCTGTACGCATAAACATTTACAGCACTTTATAGAGGGGAATCTTCACGGGTTTCCCTCTTTTTTGCATCAACAAATAACATTTGCCGGTTTGGGGAACAAATCCAGACCGAAATGTTCCACAAACGCACATAAATCAATATTGGGGAACACTTTAGTGCATATTTGTTCCCCCACATAATAATCTTCAATTTAATTACCCATCTGCAAAATTTTCCACTGCAGGCGAATAAAGGTCATGTTCCGCCTTCCACCTGGCTGGCAACCTGTTGCATCTGTACCTGGTTCAGGAACTCGACAACTGCGTTGCCTCAAACATGCCTGAACCGGCCGGCACATCTGCAATGGTTGCTTACGCCGTTCCAGGAGTCACATGACAGTTATTCTCTTCCGTTGCAAATTCTGCAAATTTATCATTTACGGAACATTACTATTGGTCTGTACATTCGGGGAGGGAACAAGTACCCTGAGTGATTTCCTGGATGAGGCGGTAAGAGAGGCTGGAAAAATCATCGTCTTGTGACGGCGACTGTCCGACGACGTTAGACATCCTTGAGGATGGCTAAAAGGAGGAGTTCGCCGTCAAGATGATTTTTTCAGCCGAACAGCCTCAGACAGGCATGAACGAAGGTTCTTGTTCTATCTCCAGATATACTGCCAAGAGAATGCTTCATCCCAATAAAGTATTCGAACTGCAGCAAAATGATCATTTTTTGATGCAGTTCCCCTCTCGCACAATATTTCTGCTGCAAAATCAGCCATTTTTGATGCAGTTGTGATAAATAGATGGAGAACTGCTGCGGAAATAGCATATTTTGATGCAGAAATGGTATTGTTACAAAATCATGTCTTGATTTTGTAGATAAACTGCATGCCAGAGGGACGGCGGAACATGACCTTTATTCGCCTGTAGTGGCAAAATCTGCAAATGGATGAATTAATTGAAGGAATTATTTGTCGGGAAGAGGAAATAAAATGAAAAGAGGACCACCGGAAGGGTGATCCTCTTTATCGTGCAATCTGAATTTCAGATTAGAATTTCTGCATAAGCATCTCAACAATCTTGATTGCTGCATAGGCTACTGGAGTACCAGGGCCGAAGATTGCAGCAGCACCTGCTTTGTAAAGGGCATCATAATCCTGTGCAGGGATAACACCACCTGCTACAACAATGATATCCTCTCTGCCAAGTTTCTTAAGCTCGTCTACAATCTGAGGAACAAGAGTCTTGTGACCTGCAGCAAGTGAAGATACACCCACTACGTGTACGTCGTTCTCCACTGCCTGTTTTGCAGCCTCCTCCGGAGTCTGGAACAATGGACCCATATCAACGTCAAAGCCACAGTCTGCATAACCGGTTGCAACAACTTTAGCACCACGGTCGTGACCGTCCTGACCAAGTTTTGCAATCATGATTCTTGGCTGACGACCCTCTTTCTTAGCGAACTCAGCAACAAGCTCTTTTGCTTTCTCAAAGTCTGAGTCATTCTTAACCTCAGAAGAGTAAACACCTGTATTCATACGGATAACTGCTTTATAACGTCCTACAACTTTCTCACAAGCATCAGAGATCTCTCCCAATGAAGCTCTTGCTTTAGCAGCCTCAACAGCCAACTCAAGAAGGTTGCCTGATTTGTTTGCAACTGCCTCAGTAATTGCGTCAAGACACTGCTGTACTTTAGCGTTGTCGCGGTTTGCTCTAAGCTCTTTAAGTCTTGCAATCTGCTGCTCACGTACTTTAGCGTTATCAACGTCAAGAATCTCAATAGGATCCTCTTTCTCAAGACGGTATTTGTTGATACCTACGATAGTGTCAATACCAGAGTCAATTCTAGCCTGTTTGCGGGCTGCAGCCTCCTCAATTCTAAGTTTTGGAATACCTGTCTCAATAGCCTTAGCCATACCGCCAAGTTTCTCAACCTCCTGAATGTGCTCCCAAGCTTTGTCTGCCAACTCTTTGGTAAGGCTCTCAATGTAGTATGAACCTGCCCATGGGTCGATAGATTTACATACGCTGGTCTCCTCCTGGATATAGATCTGGGTGTTACGTGCAATACGTGCAGAGAAGTCTGTAGGAAGTGCGATAGCCTCATCCAATGCATTTGTATGCAATGACTGGGTGTGACCAAGAGCTGCACCCATAGCCTCGATACATGTTCTTGCTACGTTGTTGAATGGATCCTGCTCTGTAAGTGACCAACCTGAAGTCTGACAGTGGGTTCTCAATGACAATGATTTAGGGTTCTGAGGGTTGAACTGGTTAACCAACTTGGCCCAGATCATACGTGCAGCACGCATTTTTGCAATCTCCATGAAGTGGTTCATACCAATTGCCCAGAAGAATGAAAGACGTGGGGCAAATGCATCAACTGAGATACCTGCTTTGATACCTGTTCTCAAGTACTCAAGACCGTCTGCCAATGTATAAGCCATCTCAATATCATTGGTTGCACCTGCCTCCTGCATGTGGTAACCTGAAATTGAAATTGAGTTGAACTTAGGCATATATTTAGATGTGTAAGCGAAGATGTCGCCAATGATTCTCATTGAGAACTCAGGTGGGTAAATGTAGGTATTACGTACCATGAACTCTTTAAGGATATCGTTCTGGATAGTACCAGCCATCTCCTCAAGTTTCGCACCCTGCTCAAGACCGGCAACAATGTAGAATGCCATAACTGGAAGAACGGCACCGTTCATTGTCATTGAAACAGACATCTTGTTCAAAGGAATCTGGTCGAAAAGGATCTTCATATCCTCAACTGAACAGATAGATACACCTGCTTTACCAACATCACCTACTACACGTGGATGATCAGCATCGTAACCACGGTGTGTAGCCAAGTCAAAAGCTACTGAAAGACCTTTCTGTCCTGCAGCAAGATTTCTTCTATAGAATGCATTTGACTCCTCTGCTGTAGAGAAACCTGCATACTGTCTTACAGTCCAAGGTTTCTGTACATACATGGTGCTGTAAGGTCCACGTAGGAAAGGAGCTACACCTGCAGCATAGTTCAAATGCTCCATTCCCTCTAGGTCAGAGGCACTGTAGTTTGTTTTAACAGCAATCCTCTCTGGTGTCATCCACTCACTGTTCTGCTGCTGTGTGCAAGCGGCGCCACCGTTATATTTTAGTTCTGAAAAATTCGGACGCATAATCTTATATGTCTTTTAATTTTATTATTGCTTATTTAATACCCAATTTAGCCTGATAACCTTTTAGTGTCTCAAGAACGTTGCTCTTCACACTTATGAAGTTCTCAATGCCTTTAGCTGTAAGTTCCTCTTTGCAAGCTGGCTCACCGGCAACAACCACAATAGCTTTGTCTCCAACAAGAGAAGCAATCTGTGGAACGCCCTCTGCATACTCGTCATCAGATGAACAAGCAACAATAATATCTGCTTTTGCCTCCAATGCAGCTTTAACACCCTCCTCAACTGATGAGAATCTGTTGTTGTCAACAACCTTGAATCCTGCTACAGCAAAGAAGTTGCAAGCGAACTGGGCTCTTGCACGGCACATTGCAAGGTTACCGTAAGTAACCATAAATGCAACAGGCTCCTTGCCGCTCTTCTCGGTTGCAAAACGCAAAGCCTCAAATGGCTGAGCACCCCTGTATTTCTGTAGTGGCTGACCTACAACAGCACCACATGCACATGGTGCAGGTTTTCTGGTAACAACCTCCAAAGTAACATCTTTGTCAACTTTCTCAGTAAAGTTAGGATACTGGTTAGAACCAAGGATAATCACTCTGCGGGTCTCAATCTTCTTGTCTCTTGCATCAGCAGTAGCCTTGATGGTATTCTGTACAAAGCCTGCTTTGAATGCCTCAACATAACCGCCCATATTCTCAACCTCTGTAAAGAGTTTCCATGCAGTCTCAGAAATTGACTGTGTAAGGTTCTCAATGAAGTATGAACCTGCTGCAGGGTCAACAACTTTATCAAAGTTAGCCTCCTCCTTAAGGATAGACTGTGTATTTCTTGCAATACGGTTGCTGAACTCACCTGGAGCACGGAACGGATAATCAAATGGAAGTACCTCCAAAGAGTCAACACCTGCTATTGCAGCACTCATTGCCTCAGTTGTACCTCTAAGCATATTTACATATGGATCGTAAACTGTCATATTCCACTCGCTGGTAACAGCGTGGATCTTCATCTTCTGGCAGCACTCTTTCTCTGAACCGTAAGCTTTAACAATGTTTGCCCATAACATTCTTGCTGCACGGAATTTTGCAATCTCCATGAAATAGGTTGAACCTACTGCAAAAGTGAATTTGATACGTCTTGCTGCATCATCTGCACTTAGGCCCAACTCTACAAGTTTGTTGATATACTCGCTACCCATAGCAAGGCCGAATCCCAACTCCTGAGAGATGTTTGAACCTGCATCATTGAATGAGTAAGCCTCAACACCAATAACTCTTACTCTTGGATAATCCTTAACTGCATCAACAACAGCCTTAAGGGTATCCATTGATTTGTCTGAACAGAAAGATCCTGTCTGATTAAGCACCCTTAGAGGATCAAAATCAAATGAAGCTTTCAAATCCTCAGCAGCTACACCCTGTGCTTTTGCTACAGCAAGGAAAGAGTTGATTATCTCTACTGATGCACAGCAGCAGCCAGCGAAGTTAACCTCAACCTTTGCAAGATCAATTCCTTTAAGAAGGGTATTCATCTCAGCCTCGCTGATGGCTTTTTTGCCGTCAATGCAGAAACCTACAGACTCAACACCTTTCTTAAGTCCGTCCAAAGCCTGTGCATTTGCAGCCTCAAAACCGCATACGCAAGCGCAATAGTCCTGACGTACCAACCAGTTGTTGTTGTCTTTTGTACCTCTTACAAAAGGGAAAGCACCTGCCTCAGTACCCAGATGTTTTACACTCTCCAGGTTCTCGGCACGGTAGTAAGGGCGAACTGAAAAACCTTCTTCAGTTTTCCATACGAGTTTTTTCTCGTAGTCGGCACCTTTCAAATCTTTGATTATCACCTCTTCCCATTGCTCTGTGGAAACAGGTGGAAACTCAGCAAATAGTTTTTCTGCCATATTTTTATTTTTATATATGAATGGATAATATGATTTTTCTTAAAAATCGTTCAAAGTTAAGAATAATCTGTTTTAAAACCAATTATTTAAACGCCTCCTCAACCACAGAATCATCCGCTATTGCAGGAATTGTCACTTTAAGTCCCGGGGTCCTCGCCATTTCCCTTTCAATGGCAGAGACTGCACCTTTGTTCCTTGCCCAACTTCTGCGGGCAATACCATTGTTCACATCCCACAACAGCATATTCCTTATTCTGCGGTCCGCATCCTCAGACCCGTCAATCACCATACCGAATCCCCCGTTCATTACCTCTCCCCAACCTACTCCACCGCCATTATGCAAAGAGACCCAGGTTGCCCCCCTGAAGGCATCACCAATTACATTCTGCACTGCCATATCTGCAGTAAAGCTGGAGCCGTCATATATATTTGAAGTCTCCCTATACGGAGAATCTGTTCCGGAAACATCGTGATGGTCCCTTCCAAGCACAATTGGGGCACTCACTTTCCCTTCCCTTATGGCCTTGTTCATCGTAAGTGCAATTCCAATCCTTCCCTGTGAATCTGCATACAGGATACGGGCCTGTGACCCCACCACCAGTCTGTTCTTCCCGGCCTCCTTTATCCAGTGGATATTGTCGGCCAGCTGCGGCTTTATCTCGTCGGGAGCATCCTGCATCAGATCCTCCAGCACCTGTGCTGCAAGCATGTCGGTATATGCAAGATCCTCCGGTTTTGAGGATGTGCATACCCACCTGTATGGTCCGAACCCGTAATCAAAAAACAATGGGCCCATTATATCCTGCACATAAGAGGGGTACCTGAACTTCCTGCTCTTTTCGGTATCATTGGAAGATGCATCCATCCCCGGATTGAATATATCCGCTCCGGCGCGTGATGCTTCCAACAGGAATGCGTTACCGTAATCAAAGAAGTACATTCCCCTTCCCGACAATTTGTTGATTGCCGCCACCTGCCTTCTCAAACTCTCCTGTACACACTCCTTGAATTTCTCAGGCTCTTTGGCCATCATCTCCTTGCTCTCCTCAAACGAATACCCTACAGGATAATAACCGCCAGCCCATGGATTATGCAATGAAGTCTGGTCTGAGCCAAGATCCACATGTACATTTTCAGCAGCCAGTTTCTCCCACAAATCCACCACATTGCCATGGTAAGCGAGTGACACCGCCTCCTTGGCTGCACGTGCCTTCTCTATACGGGCTACAAGCTCATCCAAATCCGAATACACTTCATCAACCCAGCCCTGAGAATATCTGGTCTGTATAGCCTTTTCATTTATCTCTGCCACAACACCCACAACACCTGCTATAACGGCAGCCTTAGGCTGTGCCCCACTCATCCCCCCAAGCCCTGAACTCACAAATACCTTGCCTGCCGGCTCAGGATTTCCATGCATTCTGGCCGCATTCAGTACAGTTATGGTTGTACCGTGTACAATTCCCTGTGGGCCTATATACATGAACGACCCGGCCGTCATCTGCCCATATTGTGAGACCCCCAGGGCATTGAACTTCTCCCAATGGTCCTTGCTTGAATAGTTTGGAATCACCATTCCATTGGTAACTACAACCCTTGGAGCATCCTTATGAGAAGGGAACAATCCCAGAGGATGTCCTGAATAAAGGACGAGGGTCTGCTCATCAGTCATTTCAGAGAGATACTTCATTGTAATCCTGTACTGGGCCCAATTCTGGAACACAGCTCCGTTTCCGCCGTATGTAATCAGTTCATGAGGATGCTGTGCAACTGCATTATCGAGATTATTGCTCATCATAAGCATTACAGCAGCAGCCTGAACACTCCTGTGGGGAAAATCATATATACTTCTGGCATGTATCCTGTAATCCGGTCTGTAACGGTACATGTAGATTCTGCCATACTCCTCCAACTCCTGTACAAACTCCTTTGCCAGGAACGGATGCTGCTCTGCAGGGAAATACCTCAGGGCATTGCGCAACGCCAGCTTCTTCTCCTCTTTTGTAAGAATCTGTTTCCTGCGGGGAGCATGGTTCACACTCTCATCATAAGGCTTTGCAGGAGGTATCACAGAAGGGATACCTTCACATACAGTCTCTCTGAAATTATCCATATATTAGTATTTTAACCATTTCCAAATCTCTTTCCAACCCGGTTTCTTCCCATACATGAGAATACCTACCCTGTATATTTTTCCCGACAAATATGCCATTCCTACAAAAGTAAGCACCAGCACACCTATTGAAAGGGCAAGTTCCCATGCAGGGACACCGTAGGCAATTCTGGCCATCATCACCATTGGGGAAGTAAACGGAATCACCGAGCCCCAGAATGAGAGTGAGCTGTCGGGATACTGGAAAGTATGCAGCATAAGGAACAAACCTATAATGAGCGGCATGGTGATTGGAAATATCAGCTGCTGTGTATCCGCTTCATTGTCCACGGCTGCTCCAACTGCTGCAAACATGCTTGAATACAAAAGATAGCCCAAAGCAAAATATACCACAAAGCATGCTATTATCTGAATGTAGTTCACCCCCTTGAGAGCCTGAAGGAAACCGTCACCCTCACTTTGTACTGCAGCGGTAATCTCCTCCACAGGTATCTCCGGAGAAGCCGCCGCCACAGTCTGTGCAGCATCATTCAACCCCAATACAGAACCTGCAACTGTAACTATGAGCAATGTGAACACAATCCATATGAAGAACTGGGTAAGGGCTACAGATGCAACTCCCAGAATCTTCCCCATCATAATCTGGAAAGGCTTCACAGATGAGACAATCACCTCAATGATTCTGGTGGTCTTCTCCTCAATCACACTCCTCATTACCATACTTCCGAACATGAAGATGAACATATAGATAAGGAAACTTGCAATATAGCCTATAGCCATAAATATCTCAACCTTGGAAACCTTCTCCTCACCTTTGTCATCAAGGGTGTATGTCTGCAGTCTCACATCAGATTCAATATCTGACATTATCTGCTCCAGCTGCGGAATCTCATACCCTTTGAGCTTGTAGTCCTCAACCGCCTCCTCTACATTCCTGGAAATCCTGTTCTTGAGATCCATGTTCATCTGTTTCTTTGAATAAGTCACAACAGAGACATTCTTTGAAGAATCAAGTTCCGAGATGCCAACCACCGCAAAATAGCCCAGGCTGTCCATACCTCCCTTCAGCTGCTCAATGTCCATATCCTCAACCTGTGTAAAAACAAACTCCTCATCGTTCTGCATATAAGGCATCACTATCCCGCTCCTGTCCACCACTGCTATCTCAAGCCCCTCCTCTCCGCCGGAATACACGGCAATGAGACTTGGCACAACCATAAGTGCTGCAAACAGAATTGGGGTAAGCAGCGTAGTAAGTATAAACGATTTTTTCTTTACCCTTATTGCAAACTCCCTTGCAATAATTACAGATATCTTGCTCTTTCCCATTTTTCAGACTATTTAATTGTTGGTAACAAGTTTAATGAAAATGTCATTCATCCTTGGCATCAGCTCCTGGTATGAAACTATATCGTTCCCCTTTATAAGCTCACCCAAAATCTGTGCACTCGTAGCATCTTTCTGCACATCCAGAACAGCTCTCCTGTTCCCTTTATACAATTCATCAGAAACTACAGATACCGGAGCCATGGCAATATCCACAGGGCTCTCACCCCTATAGATGACCTCCACATGATTGTTCCCGTATTGGCGTCTGATGTCGTCAACCTTTCCGGTAATTATAAGATTGGATTTGTTTATCAGGGCTATGCTGTCACACAACTCCTCAACACTCTCCATATTGTGAGTAGAGAGGATTATTGTTGTCCCCTGCTCCTTCAGAGCCAGAATCTCTTTGCGGATAAGGTTTACATTAACAGGATCAAAACCTGAAAACGGCTCATCCAGAATAAGCAGCTGTGGCTTGTGCATAACAGTTGTAATGAACTGTATCTTTTGGGCCATACCCTTTGAGAGTTCCTCCACCTTCTTGTCCCACCAGCCCTGGATTCCAAACTTCACAAACCACTCCTTCAGTTCTGCAGTAGCCTCTCTTGTTGACATCCCTTTCAGCCTTGCAAGATAAATGGCCTGCTCCCCAACCTTCATCTTCTTATATAGCCCTCTCTCCTCAGGAAGGTATCCTATACTCTCAACGGCATCCGGCCTTATAGGGGCTCCGTTGAACATGAGTTCTCCGCTGTCGGGAAGGGTAATCTGGTTTATTATTCTTATAAGGGTGGTCTTTCCCGCGCCATTCGGCCCCAGAAGACCAAAAATTTCCCCTTTAGGGATATTGAGGCTCACAGAGTTGAGAGCCGTAAACTTACCGAACTTCTTGGTAATGTTTGAACAGGTAATGATTCCCATCTTCCAATGATTTATTTTTAGCTGTATCTTACAAAGGTAACAAATATCCTCTTAATTTATCCGCATTTTCTGCAGTAATCACCCTCTCTTTTACAAGTTCTTCCAACAGGTGCAGTTCCCCTTTAAAGTATTCTTTTCCCTTCAATTTCAGATAAGTGACAATTCCTCTTGCCGCATATGGCCCAATATACGGATGCTGCTCCAGCAATTTCCTATCTGCATTGAGAACAGAGAACCCCTTAACATCACTGCCGTTTACAAAAATATTCTTTTCAATCCCTGCAAACCTCTCCTGCGTAAATCCCTCAATCTCCAACAACTGCCTCACATCCACAAAAGAACCTCCAAGAGCCTCCCTGTACCTGAGGATCTTTTTGGCATAATACCCTCCAATCCCATACAGTTTCACCAGTGCCGCACTGTCTGCAGTATTCAGATTGCACATAAAGCGGTTCTTCTCCACCTTCTTCCCATATATGCTCCCCCTCCTTCCCGACGAATCCTTGTTGCCGATTTTGTTTCCCGACAAATCCGTACTTTCCGGTTCCTTCCCAAGCAGAACCGAATTGCCTGGTTCCCTCCCCGAGAAATCCGCACTGTCCGGTTCTCTCCGCTGCAGACCACTCTGTCGAGGAACATTCTGCACCTTATCCGTTCCCCAAATGGCATTTCCTTCAGGGCAGGGAACATTCTGGGCAATTTTTGTTCCCACAGTACCACTTTTTGCCACCCCGGGCACATTTTTAGCACCATTTGTTCCCGCATTGCCATTTTTTACCACCCCAGGCACATCTAAGGCACCTTTTGTGCCCGAGCCCCTCCTCGGAAGCAGAAGATACCCCTCCAACGCCGTATATACAGCACTATCCACCACATACAACCTGGCAAAATCCTCCCTGTAGCGGAACCGCCCCCCCTTGCTCCTGTATTTGAGGATGCTCTGCGCCTGCCGTGCAGTGAATCCCAACAGCTGAAGGCTATCCCCCGTAATTGTGTTGGGATCAAATGCAAACCGCATTCCCCGGACAAATCTGCCACCGGCACCAGAGGCACTGGCGTCACCACCAGCAGTACCAGCACCAACGCCAGCACCACCCCGGACCCCAGAGGCACCACCTCCAACACCGGCAACCCCTGCCACCTCACCAACCACGGTACCACCAACACCACCTCCTCCAGTACAACCTCCGGCAACATCAGAAACCTCATCAGCCATCCGGGCACCTTGAACTTTATGCCATACAAATGTAACCACCTGAAACACAAACAGCAGGGCAATGAGGACAATCACCCCCATTGCTCTGCTGTTTGAAATCTTCACACTACGGTCCCTGCCGCTACTCCTCTTCTGATTGCTCTCCCCCACCATAACCTGCTCCACTTACAATCATTACTATTTCACCTTTCGGCTCATGTTTCATATACCACTGCTGAAGCTCCTCAACAGTACCCCTTTTGCACTCCTCATGCAACTTGCTTATCTCCCTGCAAACTGCGGCCATACGGCCCGGGCCAAAGAACTCAACCATCTGTCCCAATGTCTTTACCAGACGGTAAGGAGACTCATAAATGATCATGGTCCTCTCCTCCAGAGCCAACTGTTTGAACTTGGTCTGCCTTCCCTTCTTAACCGGAAGAAATCCCTCAAAACAGAACCTGTCACAAGGGAAACCGGAAGTAACCAGTGCCGGTACAAAAGCGGTAGCACCAGGCAAAGTCTCAACTTCAATACCGGCCTCAACACAAGTCCTTACAAGGAGAAATCCCGGATCTGAAATACCAGGAGTCCCCGCATCACTTATCAGGGCCACATTCATACCTGCAAGTATTTTCTCACATACACCTGCAGCAGTCTTGTGCTCATTGAACTTGTGATGGCTCTCCATATGAGTGGAAATCTCATATTTCTTCAACAATACGGAACTGGTCCTGGTATCCTCCGCCAGAATCAGGTCAACCTCCTTCAACACCCTCAACGCCCTTAAGGTAATATCCTCCATATTCCCGATAGGGGTAGGTACCAAATACAATTTTGCCATATTCTTCCTCTCCAATTTTCTAATGCAGACTCACCCCAATCAGCCTCATGAACTCCTCCCTGGTTCTTATATCCTTAAGAAAGGCACCTGTAAAAGCAGATGTTGTAGTTACCGAGTTCTGCTTCTGCACACCCCTTATCTGCATACACATATGGGCAGCCTCAATTACAACCGCCACACCTAAAGGATTGAGAGTCTCTTGAATACAATCCCTTATCTGTATTGTAAGTCTCTCCTGCACCTGCAACCTGCGGGCAAACGCATCCACCACACGTGGAATCTTGCTCAATCCGGTAATGGTTCCGTTAGGAATATAAGCCACATGCGCCTTGCCGTAAAAAGGAAGCATATGGTGCTCGCACATAGAATATATCTCAATATCCTTAACAAGAACTATCTGGTGGTAATCCTCCTGAAATATTGCAGACTTGAGGATTGCAACAGGATCCATACTGTACCCCTGGGTAAGGAACTGCATAGCTTTAGCCACCCTTTCCGGGGTTTTCAGCAATCCCTCTCTCTGCGGATCCTCTCCCAGCAACTTCAGGATTTCATAATAATGTTCCGCCAGTTTCTGCGTGGTTTCAGGGTCAAACTGCTCAATTTTTGTATATGCCATAAACAAGCTCTTTCTAATTGTAACTATCGGGAAACAAAGATATAAAAAAATGGCAGGAAAAAAGTCTCCTGCCATTTATTGTACTTTTAATACTCCTCTTCATCAAAAAAGAAATCCTCTTTGCTTGGATAGTCAGGCCAGATCTCCTCAATGCTCTCGTAAACCTCACCATCATCCTCAAGGTCGTTCAAATTCTCAATAACCTCAAGAGGGGCACCCGAACGGGTTGCGTAATCAATCAACTCATCTTTTGTTGCAGGCCATGGTGCATCCTCAAGTTTGGATGCAAGCTCTAGTGTCCAATACATAGTATAAAATTTTAGTTTTTAACCAATTAATACTTGCCTATTATTCAATAGGGGCGCAAATATAGTATAAAAATTCATTATGGCAACCAAAAGACCTCTTTTTCGTCATTTTCTATGCACAAAAATCTTGCAAGAGTAAACAAATAATCAGAGAGTCTGTTCAGATACCTCTGTCCAACAGCCAGTTGTTCAGACACTTCGGTATTAGCCTCTCCACCCGTTCCAATCATGAGGGAATGCCTTTCCGCCCTGCGACAGATGGTCCTTGCAACATGGCATTCAGATGAAACCCTCGGAGCTCCCGGCAAAATGAATGCAGTCTGCGGAGGAAGAGCTGCAGTCATCCTGTCTATCCCGTTTTCCAGCCACACAATTGCATCTTCCTTAACCTCCTTCAATGCCTTAACAGAGCCGTCCGAGGCAAAATGGGCAGAAATCAGCATCAGCTCCTCCTGTATCTTTCTCAAGTCCTCCCTCACCTGGGAAATATCAGTATCACTTATTATTATCCCGATAAATGAAATCAGCTCATCCAGATCTCCATACGCTTCAACTCTCGGATGATTTTTAGGAACCCTTTTACCGCCAACCAGAGAAGTGGTTCCCTTGTCTCCACCTTTAGTGTAAATTTTCATATCCTATATAAATTATTTTTCCATAGCAGGGTGCGGATTCACCGTATCACTCTCAATAATTCCGTCCCTCAACTTTATTATTCTCCTTGCATGCAGGGCAATATCCTCTTCATGAGTAACCAGAATAACGGTATTGCCGTTCTTGTATATCTGCTCAAACAACCTCATTATATCAATGGAGGTCTTTGTATCCAAATTTCCCGTAGGCTCATCCGCCAGAATTATTGAAGGGTTGTTGATGAGCGCCCTTGCCACAGCAACCCTCTGGCGCTGTCCTCCCGAGAGTTCAGCCGGCTTGTGGTCCATCCTCTCCTCCAGCCCCACTGCTGTCAATGCCTCCCTGGCCCTCATCTCCCTTTCTGAACGGGGAACACCGGAATATATCAGAGGAAGAGCAACATTCTCCAGAGAAGTATACCTTGGAAGCAGGTTGAACGACTGGAACACAAAACCAATCTCCTTGTTCCTTACCTGTGCCAGTTCTCCATCCTCCATCCTGCTCACATCTGTCCCATTAAGCACATATGTCCCTCCCGACGGGGTATCCAGACACCCAAGAATGTTCATGAGGGTAGATTTCCCCGAGCCAGAAGGACCCATTATGGCCACATACTCATTTCTGCATATTGAAAGGCTCACTCCATTGAGGGCTTTCACCTGCGAACTTCCCAATTGGTAGAATTTCTTCAAATCCCCAATCCTTATCACTTCCTTTCCACCATTTTCCATATCTCTCTACAATATTCCAAAAATTTCCCTGCAACAGTTTTCCAATGTATCCAGCGCCTCTTCGGTCTTCCATTTTTTTGAATCCCTCTCACCAACCACATTGGAAACGGTCCTGAGCTCAAATACCGGAACCTTCTCCATCATGGCTGCATAATAAACTGCTGCACCTTCCATACTCTCAATATGAGGAGAATAGAGCCTTTTTAGCTCATCTGTACGGGCTGTATCTCCCGTTATGCATTGTATTGTAACTCCAACTCCCTCTCCATATCCCGACAAAGCCTCCTCAATATGGCTATACGGCAGCAATTGGCGTGCCAATGCCCCATCTGTATACGGAAAATCATCTTTGCCTATTATTCCACATCTGAAAAGATCTGCAAACCCCTTTCCGGTTTCAAACCCCAGATCCCCAAAATACTCCCTGGAGATTATTGCAGCTGATGCAATGGGAAACTTCTCAAGATCATAACTTCCCGCTATTCCAATATTCACTACCAGACCATAAGGCCTGTTCTCAAGCCTTCCGCTCCATATTTCACGCGTAACACAATAACACGCATTGGTAGCCCCTATTCCAGTGAGACGGAAATCAATCTCCGCATCACTTTTAATATTGGGTTCTACCTCTGCATAGGCCCTCAGGGCCCTGTCCAGTTCCTGCTGCTCAGCTGCCGTTACAAGTATTCTCATTCTACAAAGACATCAGATCAAATTTAAAAATCACTCCTCCTCCAGGATTATGCTCAACTGTAATGTTCCCTTTATGGAATAATACAGAACTCTTCACAATGGCAAGTCCAAGGCCACTTCCCCCTGATTTGCGCTCCCTCCCCTCCTCAATTCTGTAGAACCTGTCAAAAAGTTTGTCCATTGCTTCATCGGGAATACCCTTGCCATTATCTGAATAGGTAAAGTTTATCCTGTAATTGGACTCACCGGAAATTTGGGTGATACCTGCTCTGATTACAATATCGGTATTTGGCCCGGCATGCTCCAGAGTGTTGTCTATAAGGTTCTTGAATAGTGAATATATGATATCGTGGCTGCTCTTTATGGAGAGTTCACGGCTTATCTTTGGTGAAAATGTGGTATTGTTTGCCCTCATCTTGAATGAAAGCTCCTCCTCTATCTCCTTAAGGCACGACGATATGCCTATATCCTCTATTTTATAATATTCCGACTGTTCATCCAGCTTATTTAGGGCGGAGACCTCATTCACCAGCTCTGTAAGCCTCAATGACTGCTTGTATGCCCTATGGGCAAAATGACGCATCTGTTCCGGGGTCATGTCCTCTTCATTGATTATGGTCTCAAGATATGCCCTCATTCCTGTAAGTGGAGTCTTCAGTTCATGGGCTATATTATGGGTAACCTCCTGCTTGAACTGCTTGACTTTCTCCAGCTGTTCGTATGTATCCACTATCTTGCGGCCCACCTCTCCATATTCATTATTGGGAAATGTCAACCTTGAAAAATCCTTTTTGTTTGATTTTACCATAAAGAAGAATTCATTGAATGCCTTCAGTGGTTTTGTAAGCTTTCTTGAAATATAGATAAGGGTTATAACAAGGACCACTATCAGTATAAGTATGGCATATTGGTATACCTTGCTGTGGTTCACCACCTCTATCTTCTCATATATGTATGGGGTTGATGTACGGATATAGAATTCGGGATACTTTCGTGCGTAGTACAGATACTCCTTGTTGGTTTGTGCAGAGAACCTCAGGGCTGTACCCTCCCCGCTCAGTGCGGCCTCAAATATCTCATCCCTGCTTTTCTGGGCATCATAATGCGCATTGTTATCCATACCCTTGAAATACAGGATATTGAAATTTGTATCAATTATGGTGAATCTGAATTCATCGGGACAAACAATCTCGTCATAAGGGATATTCTGACAATACGAGAAGTATATTTCTTCATTGAATGCGATGAGCTGGTCCCTTACGCTGCCAAGGCTCATATCCCGGTTCTGCCACAATATATACACCAGAAATGCCGTCACCACTATTGCCAATATTACAATGTAGTATATAATAATCTGGTATTTGAACCTCATTTTCATATCCTTCCCTCCCTTATTGAAAAAGTTGTGCCGCTATACATGAAGGCTGTATCCGTAGCCAGACCTGTTGACTATCCAGTCTCCACATTTTCCTATCTTCTTCCTGAGTCTTGCTATGTGGACATCTACAGTACGGTCAAGTACAAAGCTCTCTTCCTTCCATACATGCGCCAGAATATCTTCTCTGGAGAATATCTTGTTGGGATTCTTTGCCATAAGAATGAGGATTTCATTCTCCTTTTTTGTAAGCACCACCTCCACATCATCCACAAAGACCCTCTTGTTGTCAAATTCAATGACCAGATTCTTATGACTGAACACATCCCCTCCAGATTCACCGCTCCTTTCCACCTTTTCCACTTTTTCTGCAGAATCTTCAACTTTGCAATTGTCGGGATTATTGCTGTAACACCTGGTAAGGACAGCGTTAACTCTGGCCAGTACCTCTTTTACCGAGAATGGTTTTGGAATATAATCATCCCCTCCTCTATTAAATCCGCTGAGGATATCCGCCTCAGTATCCAGAGCCGATATGAAGATAATTGGAACATTGCTGCCGTATTCTTCTCTGAGAAGCTGTGCAAGTTTGAGTCCGCTTATCCCATCCATCATTATATCCAACAACAACAGATGATACGGGTTCTTTATTTTGAATAGCGCCTCTTCTGAACTTGACGCTGCATCCACTACATATCCGGCCTGCTGCAGATTGTATTTGAGTATTTCACAAATGTCCTCCTCATCATCAACTACAAGTATCCTGAATTTTTCCAATTTGTTCTCCATATATAGGGGTTGGGAATTAGTATGGTTACAAATATAACATTTTTTTTAGTTTTTAGCTATATTTGCGTAACCAACATTACATGATATGAAAATCATTATAGCAGGAGCCGGCGAGGTTGGAAGTCACCTTGCAAAAATGCTCAGCAATGAATCCAATAATCTTACCATAATTGATGCGGACGAAAGCCGCCTAAATCACCTGCGTGAGGTTGCTGATGTAATAACAATACAAGGAAATCCTACCTCAATTGAAACTCTCAAAGAAGCAGGTGCCGAGAAGGCGGACCTGTTCATTGCTGTGAGCCCTGCCCAAGACCAGGATATCAATATAATAAGCGCACTCCTTGCAAAAAAAATGGGAAGCCAGAAGGTTACAGCTCGCATAAACAATGATGAGTATATGCACCACGAGAACAAGCTGCTGTTCACAGAACTCGGCATAGACCTTCTCTTTTATCCCGAGAAGATTGCCTCTTATGAGATTGTAGACCTTCTAAAGCAGACAGGCACCACTGAATTCATGGAATTTGCAAGAGGTGTACTGCAGATGGTGGCATTCCGTCTGGAAGATGGGGCTCCACTTATAGACAAATGTGTAAGTGATATCTCATCATTCAGCGGAGAGAGCCAATACAAGGCCGTAGCAATAGCAAGAGAGGAAGACACCATAATTCCAGGCCCTGACACCAAATTCCAGGAAAACGACCTTGTATTTGTAATATGCACAAGGGCCGGTGTACAGGATGCGATGAGTTTCAGCGGCAAGAAGGAGATTGAGATTAAAAATCTGATGATTGTAGGTGGAGGAAGAATTGGAGAGATGCTTGCAAAAAAAATGAGCAAAGTCTCGGACCATATAAAAATCATAGAGATAAAGCCTGAAAGATGCGAATATCTTGCAGAAACGCTGGATAAAGTTCTTGTAATAAACGGCGACGGCCGCAATTCAGACCTTCTTATGGAAGAGGATGTCACCAAATATGACGCTTTTGTTGCCGTAACAAGCAACTCCGAAACCAATATCCTTTCCTGTGTTGCTGCAAAGAAAATGGGTGTTTCCAAAACCATTGCAGAGGTAGAGAATATTGAATATATAAAACTTGCGGAAGGGATGGGCGTAGATGCCGTAATAAACAAGAAACTCTCCACTGCCGGACGTATTTTCCGCTTTACTCTCAGCAATAAGGTAAGGTCAATCAAATGTCTCAACGGATCTGATGCAGAGGTACTTGAGTTCATTGTAAACCCGAGCAGTGCCATTACAAAAGGGCCTCTTAAGGAACTTCACTTTCCCAAAGAGGCTATTATAGGTGGGGTGATCCGAGGTAATGAAGTGTTTATCGCTACTGAGGATACAATAATAAAACCTTACGATAGGGTTGCCGTATTTGCCCTTCCGCAAGGTTTGTCAAAAGTGAACAAATTCTTTATCTGATCAGAACAGTCCCACAAGCACAAAGAGCCAGTGGGCAATAATTCCTGCACAGAGTCCCCCTATTGTGTGGGCTATTATTGCTTTTGAGGTAAGTTCTCTGTATCCCAAAGAATCAAGCATTGCAGTATGGGTGCTCAAATAACCGCTCCAGCACATCCCCATTGCTGTAAATACTGCAATTGCATTGCCGTCTATAAGACCACTTGCCTGAAACTTTGGCACCAGTCCCAATGCTGCACCTACAGCACCCAATGATGTCATCGGGAAGGCAACCAGCTCTGGATTTGTAAAACCAAAGAGCCACTCGAAAATGAAATCAAGTTTTTCAGCGATGGCCGGCAACAGTGCAATTCCTTCATATGCAGCACCTGAATAGCCGTTTTCTCCAGGACCGAAAGTGAGCATCATCACAAAAGTTGAAATGATCAATACCCCCGGAATTATTGCAAGTCCAAGGTCTACACCCGATTTTCCTCCATCCAACAGAGAATTGAGAATTCTCAGGAACAGCCCCTCCTCTTTAGCAGTCTCTTCATGCTGGAGTTCCTCGGTCACGCTCTCCTCTACCGCTACAACACCTTTATCAAAATCAGGTTTTGCCTTAAGAATAAGCCTCTGGGCAATCCTTGTTGAGATCATACTCCCGATGAATGCCCCCATCAAACCTATAATTGCAGCCGATGCAAATCCCCTGCCCGCCATAAACACAATAACAACAAGCCCCATTCCGAAAGCTGTTCCAAAATTGGTGATTGAAATCAGCTGGAACTTCTTGAAATATTTGCTGAAATTCTTGTCATTGGCCAGTGTAATGATTGCAGGATTGTCAGAAAGGAATGTGAGCACACCTCCCAAAGCTGCAACTCCAGGGAGATTCCATAGAGGTTTCATCAAAGGTCTCAACAATTTCTCAAGCACTCCCACAACTCCAAATTCAACAAGTATTTTCCCTAATGCCCCTGAAAGCACTGTAATACCCATAATATAAAAGACCGTCTCTATAAGAAGACTATAGGCTGTATTCATTAGGGTATTCAGCATATTTGGAGTACCCATCACATAACCCATGGAGCCAAAGAGAAGAAAAAAAACTATAATAAAAAAGAGCGGTTCGAGTTTTTTTGTTTTCATCTATAATTTCAGGTTAATCGTTATCTGTTCAAAAGAGCCATCTGCCACCTCAAGCCTATATTGAAGGTTTGCGGCACGGGATTGGAGGTGTTTGAACACCAGAAGGCATGCAATCTCAGAGTTTGTCTGTCCCCCTTTATAGGAAAATACTCCACTCCTGCTCCGTAAAATCCCAGTTCCACACCCGGCAATACATACCTGTCATAAACGAACTGAGCCTGTGCCTCCTGACTGTTGTTCACATCATATCCACCCTTTGCAAAAATGCTTACGCACTCAGAAACATTGTAATGTATTTTACCATGCAGTGAAAAATCTTCAAAGAATGCCGTCCCCTTACCGGCATATCTGTTCATGTAATCCAAATCAACGGATGTCTTTCCAAAATTGAATTTGTTTCCAAGGGCAAGATAATTGATGAAATGCCCCTCCTCATACTCAATCATATTGGCAGACCATATTGTACTATACCACCCGGCCGGCCTTCCGTACCATATAAGATTATATGCATACAGATTCTGCATTTCCTCTGTAGAAAACGGAGAATTGGTAACCTGCACATAAAACTGGCTGTTGGCACCCGACTTGAATCCGGCATTTACCCCTACTTGGAACGGAGATACATGGTTCCAGAAATCAGAAGCAAAATAGACATCTATAGGGGCATAATCGTACTCAATGGTACCTATGCAAATCATCTGTTTTCCTGCAGTAACCGAAAACCAGTCATTTGCCTTGTATGTTACATTGGCCCAATCGGTAGCATTAAAGAATGACCTTGGATTTTCATGATCTACATACAGACGGTGTCTGAAACTGTATGAGAATTTCTCATTTATCTCCCCGTTCACAATCATTTTGAGGTACCTTCCAACAAAACCGCTCTCTTTATCTGTAACCTCACCGTCAAATCTGGCATCCAACCTTACGGAAACCTTCTGGCCAGACTGCTGGGCATAAAAGGGAGAAGGGATGATCAAAGAGGATAATAAAAGTATAAAACAACAAATTATCTTTTTCATAAAACTTTTCAAATCAGGCTCAAATGTCAAAGATAAGTCAATTATCGTTCAGTTCCAACCATCTCATCTCTTTCTCATCCAATAATGCAATCACTTCCCCAATTCTTACCGATGCCTCCCTCAAGGAGTCTCCCTGCAATTCTCCTCCCGACAACGTCTCCTCCAGCACCTTCTTTTCAGTTTCCAACACCTCAAGATCCTTTTCCAATTGCTCAAGTTCCCTCTGTTCCTTATAGCTCAATTTCCTTTTTGGGGGCTGCTGAGGATTCGCCTGGCAACCCTTCTTCTGCACGTTCTTCTGCATCTGGGCCCTCTCCAAAGCCTTTTTCTCCTTTTCCTTTTCTTTAATGTACTCCCTGTATTCCGAATAGCTTCCCACAAAATCCTTTACTACACCTTCCCCCTCAAACACAAACAGATGGTCAACAATCTTATCCAGGAAAAAGCGGTCATGCGAAACTATAATTACGGACCCTTCAAAATCCTTGAGATACTCCTCCAGGACATTCAATGTTAAAATATCCAGATCATTGGTAGGTTCATCCAGAATAAGGACATTAGGGTTCCTCATAAGTACCGTAAGAAGATAGAGTCTCCTCTTTTCCCCACCACTCAATTTTTCAATCTTGTTATAATGCATACTTGGAGGAAAAAGGAAATAATTGAGAAATGTTGAAACAGGAACACTCTTCCCATCTCCCAATGTCACCACCTCAGCAATCTCCCTTACAGCCTCAACTACTGTATTATCCTGGTTGAACTCTATTCCCTGCTGCCTGTAATAGCCAAAACTTACAGTTTCACCTATCTGAACTTCACCTGCAGTAGGGGCAAGTTCTCCAGTAATAATATTGAGGAATGTAGATTTTCCAATACCATTCTTCCCCACAATACCTATCTTTTCTCCTGGGGCAAAATTATAGGTAAAATCCTTCAAGCCGGTCCAGTTGTCCCATTTGAAATCAACATGGGAACAATTGACAATCTTTTTTCCCAATCTTGAAGATTTTACATTTATATTCAAGTTCTTCTCCTCAATCCTCTGCCCAGCCCTCTCTTTCAAATCATAAAAAGCATCAATCCTGTACTTTGCCTTTGTTCCTCTTGCACAAGGCATACGCCTCATCCAGTCGAGTTCAGTTCTCAACAGATTGCGTGCCCTGTCAATATCCCTACGCATATTGGCCATACGTTCCTCCCTCTTCTGGAGATAATAGGAGTAATTGCCATCATATGAATATAGAGTACCGTCTGCCATTTCAACAATACGGTTACATACCCTGTCAAGGAAATACCTGTCGTGGGTAACCATAAGCAGAGTGCATTTCTGTCGGGAAAAATAATCCTCCAAATATTCTATCGTTTCAAGGTCAAGATGGTTAGTAGGCTCATCCATAACCAGAAACTGCGGTTTCTTTACAAACATACATGCAATGGCAACCCTTTTGAGCTCACCGCCACTGAGTTGGGAAACAGGCTTGTCCGCTTCATAAAGTTTCAACGAGTACAAAATCTCCTCAATCTCATATTTCTCACAATTCTTTGCCTCTTGAGAAACTATTTCACGGATAGTTCTGTCGGGATCATAAATATTGTCCTGGGCAAGGAATGCTATCTGGATATCTTTCATGAATTTGACATTACCGTCACCATCTGATCCCTCCACGCCAGCCAGGATACGGAGGAAAGAGGTCTTTCCCGTACCGTTAGGGGCAATGAGGGCTATCTTGTCACCCTCATTAATATTCATATTTATATTTTTGAAGAGAACCTTTGGACCGTAAGACTTGGATACATTCTCAACCTGTAAATAACTTGCCATAAATGTAATGTTTGAAATACAAAAGTAATAAAAAAGAGGTTGCCTTCCGACAACCTCTTTCCCTGTATTTTGAAAACTGTAATTAGTTAGCTTTCTCAATAACAACAACTCTGGTAAGAGCACGGCTGTTCTCCCACATGTTAGGCTGGCCACCCAAACCTTTCCACTCAATCTGGCTCTCGCTTACGCCAGCTTTGATAAGTGCATCGTAAACAGCTTTAGCACGTTTCTCAGAGATTCTCTGGTTAGTTTTAACTGAACCGGTAGCTTTATCAGCGTAACCGTTGATGATGTATTTAACCTCTGGAGTTGCTTTCATGATGTCAGCTGCCAAACCGATGTTAACTTTACCTTTACCATCGATAACTGCGCTACCAATCTGGAAGAAGATAGCTCTAGGACCTGCAACTGGAACCTCAACAATTTTCTCTACTACCTGTGGAGCTTTAGCTTTCTCAGCTGCCAAAGCCTGCTGTGTCTCTACAACTTTTGTCTGCTCAGCTGCCAAAAGCTCTTTGTATTTCTTTATGTCACCGTTAGCAGCAACAAGAAGAGCCTCGTCTGAAACTTTTGTAAAGTTCTTTCCACCTTTGTCAGCAACAGCGCTCTTCTCGCCAAAGCCGAAATAGTAAGTTGCACCGATTGAAGCACCGATCAAACCATTTGCAATAGTCTCGCTATAGTCACCGAATGCAGACTCAGCAACCTCACCTCTTACCTCAAGGTTAAGAGCCCATCTTGAGTTAACATTATACATAGCGCCCAAACCTAGTGAACCGCTGATAAGAGCTTTCATGCCATCATCACCGCCAATGTCAGCCTTTGCCAACTGCAAAGCAGGACCCATGAATGCATAAGCCTCAAATTTTCTGTCAGGATTGTAACCTGCAATAGCGTTTGAAAGGTTGAACATACCGTCAACTCTTAGTACACCTACTGTCTTTTTATACTCAGTAGCAGCATCCTCATTAACAACCGGACCATTATAGTCAGCGTCAAATACAATATTTGAGAACATCTTCTGTGAACCTACAGAAGCACCAAATCTAACACCCCATACAGGGTTGATCAATTTACCTAGTGAGACATTGAAAACTGGTGTAAAACCATTATCCGAAGCATTAGGTTTAACAATAAGCTGACCACCTATACCTGCGCTTACAAAGAAATTGTCTTTTGAGCTCTCAGCATAGTATCTGCTTGCTGTCTGAGCTGTAGCAGCAGTTGCTAGACCAGCCAACACCAAAGAAAGGATTACTAATTTGCTTTTCATTATTTTAGTTTTTTAATTATTAATATTCGTTTGTTTTACTTACCGTCATTTCAGATGTATCTTATAACACAATCCTCCGGTAAAGTATTTCAACTTCTGCATTTGAAACTGAACATGCAGCTGATCAAACAGCAAATATGACGCACCCATTGAGAAGTTTATATTGTCATACTCGGCTATCAACCTCAAATTGGGAAGAATTGACGGCTCGTATGTAACTCCTGCCGCAAGGCCATTGAGATGGTTGGATCTTCTGTTGTTGTAAACATATGACACAGAAACTCCAATTCTCTCTGTCCCCACCAGAAAATGTTTTGTGGCCGCAAGATAAAAACGGCAGAAATATCCGTTTCCATCAGCTGAGGCAATCTGTCCTTCTCCAGATTCGGTATAAGGGTCTGATGTACCTATAACCACAGCCGGCATATGCTTCCAGAACTGTCCCTCCTTAAGGAGCCTTACCCTTGCAGAAAAATATCTGTCCTGATTACAGAATTTTTCAGGGTCCTGGAACCAGCCTATTCCAATGGTCTTTGCCTTGAACATTGTGGCAGTATAACCTATCTCAAGGAACGGGAATATGGTAACATTCAAAAAATAGTTGTATGTACCGTAATTCCAAGTATCAGGTGTAAGTTCTTCATTAAGAAAATTTCCACCTATCATAACAGTCTTTGAATCCTGCATCTCCGCAGAGGGAGCGTTCAAAAGGCCTGTTGTACCATGCGTCATCTGAGCTGAAAGGACAATGCTGAGGCTTAAGAAGAAGCCCGAGAGCAGTATTTTCTTAAAAGCACCTAGCATTGTACTTTCTCTCAATTAATTTAATTCAGATCAAATTACTCTCCTTCAACGCTTGAACCGCCACCCCAAGCAGTTGCACCTGAATGGTGAGCATTGTTGTGGTCGCCACCGTTGTCGTGACCGTTGTCATGATTGTCATGCGAATCAGCACCTGCTATTGCTTGTGCAGTAGTGTTTACAGCCTCCAAAGCGTAAGCAGTCATCTCAGTACCGTCAACAGTGTATGAAACAGTCCACAAGTTGAAGCTTCTGCATACGCAGTAACCAGCCAATGAAATCTCACCGTTCTCATTCAACATGTAAGTGAAAGGAACTGCTTTAGCAGCGAAGTCTGCATATGCAGAACCGTTGTACTGGGTGTTAAGCTGAATAACTGCAGCATCAATAGCCTCCTGAGCATACTCCTCAGAAACGTTGCTCATATCAGCAATGAAACCGACATAGTGAACATCTTTAACCAAATATGGCTCAGAAGTAACACCGTTTGCATGGTTAGCATGGAAGTTCATGTGAACATTTACATGAAGGTCGCTGTCAAGGCAATAGTGTGTGTGAACCTGTACATAGTCACCTACTGAAACCTCACCATTCTCAATAGAGAACAATGATGTAACCTCGCTTGCAGTCATTGAAGCATTGGTAACCTCAGCAGAAATCTCCAACTCAGGAGTCTCTTCCCCACCTGGTTTGTAATCCTCAGGAACCAATACCAAGTCAACATTTGTAATGCTAACTCTATTGTTGTCACCAATTTTCTCAATCTTTACAGTTTTCTCGCCCTTCAAATAACCAGGAGCAGAAGCTACCACTGTTACTGAAGGCACATACTGGCTCAACTCAATTGTAAATGGGTTGCTTGTAGCAGACTTGCCATCTACAGTAATCTGGGCACCAGAAAGAACCTCCTGTACACCAGTCTCCAAATTTACTGCATAAACAGTACCAACTACTCTATAGCTGGTAGCAGTCTTTGCAATAGGGCTTTTCTCATAACAGCTTGTAAATACAAAAGAACAAACTGCTAGAACGGCCATCGCAACTTTTGCGCTGAAACCGAAAAATGATTTTTTCATTTGCATCTTAAATTAAATTAATATTATTAAAAATTCAACAATTCTGATTTTAAGTAATAAGGGTTATACTTTATATTATTACTGATATTGTCATCAACATTTGCCCTGAATCTCTGCCCATAAACAAATGCACCACCCGCATTATAGGCAAAGCCCCAGTTTCTGCTCGGCATTATCCTAGGTATATACCCTTTCCTCTTGTACTTGTATGGAGGAAGGGTTATCTGGAACCTGAATCCTGCATTTACACCGTCATTCCACCAGTCAGACGGGATTATGGTTCCATAAAAGCCTATTGAGCAATACCTGAAATGCCTTATCATATCAAATCTGAAACCACAGTCACCACCAAGGAAAGATTCCCCCCTCAACGCCAACTGAGTATCATATTTAGCCCAGTAGTAGTTTACTCCCAACTGCCCTGTAATCTTGGCGTCCTCAGTACTGAAACCATACTTGAAAGGGTGCTCGTTCTTTATCCCGTTCATAAAGGACCATTGGCCCCACTCTCCCCATATTGTGTAGCTTACTCTTCCGTCTATCCAGAACCTGCCTCTAAGGGATTCAATGAATGTGGGATGGTACTCTGCCTGAAGATCCAAACCGGCCCTGTTACTGTTGAAGAAACCTGCAGTTCCTGTAACAAAGACATTATAAGGAAGCCTCACAGTATGGGAAACAGTAAGGAATCCCGGACGCACATCATCATACTTATATCCGTAATCATTCACTACCGGAACAATTATCTGGGCATTCACCTTTCCTCCTTTCCACAGGGAAACCTGAAGAGTGGGATTCAGATTGAACCTCACCTGGTATGGCCTTGACAATTTGCTGTTCCTGAAATTGAACTCCGGATATATGAGCAAATCAACTTTATACAAAGAACTATTGTACCTTCTGGCTCCCTTTACAAGCTCCCAACTCTCACCAAGATCATAACTCACCTTCCAGTCATTCCTTCCAATCGCCCTCCCTTCCTTTACAGAGCAATACAAAGAAACCATAGGCACATTGTTATCCAGCACAACAAGCCTGCACCTTTTACCTCCTTCCGGCAGACCATGCTTCTGAATCTCATCCAACGCCACTCCTATCCCTACTCCCGACAATCTGTATGCAGAGTTCTCCACCACATAAACCCTCTCCTTGCCGTCCTCTGCCCAACTTACATTTTCAAACCCTAGTCCGATAAGTGTATCAACTGCATCATTCCCACTCTGAGCAACCGCCAAAAGCGGCCACACAGACATCAAAAGCATCAAAAATATGCTTCTGAAGGCCTTCCCAGCGCGTTTTTTACTCATCAAACGATAGTATTTCACATTAAAACCAGCCGCTAAGATATACATTTTTGGTAATGTGACCAAATAAACTTTAAATATTTTATAATTTTCATAAGCTCCTTTGAGCCACATCTACAGCCCAATACGTTCCTCTATACATTCAGGGCTGATTATCAACAAATACGGGGAATCCTTTCTACAGAATTCCCCGTATGACAATGTAACTTTATCCCAAGACTCAATCTTTACAGCAGATAGGTCTGATTTGTGAGAAAAAGTCATTTCCTTTATCATCTACAAGGATGAATGCAGGGAAGTTCTCAACTTCAATCTTCCAGATAGCCTCCATACCCAACTCAGGATACTCGACGCACTCAACACTCTTGATATTCTCCTTTGCAAGGATTGCTGCAGGACCGCCAATACTTCCAAGATAGAAACCGCCGTGCTTGTGGCATGCATCAGTTACCTGCTGGCTTCTGTTTCCTTTTGCAATCATAATCATGCTGCCTCCGTTCTCCTGGAAAAGATCCACATAGCTGTCCATACGGCCTGCTGTTGTAGGTCCGAACGAACCGCTGGCCATTCCCTTAGGTGTTTTTGCAGGGCCTGCATAATAAATAGGATGGTTCTTGATATATTCAGGAAGTCCTTCACCTTTATCAATTCTCTCCTTAAGTTTTGCATGGGCAATATCCCTACCTACTATAATAGTACCGTTCAAAAGAAGGAATGTAGATACAGGATACTGGCTCAACTGCTCAAGAATCTCATTCATTGGACGGTTCAAGTCAACTTTAACACCTTTTGCCAAAGCAGAACCTGAAAGATACTGCTCAGGGATAAGGCGTGCAGGATTTGCATCCAGAGTCTCAAGCCATATACCATCCTTGTTTATCTTTGCCTTTACATTTCTGTCTGCACTACAGCTTACACCCATACCTACAGGGCATGAAGCACCGTGGCGAGGGAGACGTATTACCCTAATATCATGTGCAAAATATTTTCCTCCGAACTGGGCACCTATACCAAGGCAATGCGCTGCCTTAAGAAGGCGTTTCTCCATCTCAACATCCCTGAATGCGTAACCTTCCTCACTTGCTGAGGTTGGAAGTGAATCATAATATTTGGTTGAAGCAAGTTTTACAGTCTTGAGGTTCAACTCAGCGGAAGTACCGCCAATTACAAATGCAATATGGTATGGAGGGCATGCTGCAGTACCCAAAGTCTTCATCTTTTCAACCAAATAAGGTTCAAGTTTGTCGGGAGTAATGAGTGCTTTGGTCTCCTGGAACAAGTATGTCTTGTTTGCACTTCCACCGCCTTTTGCCACGAAAAGGAATTTGTACTCGTTGCCGTCTGTAGCAAAAATATCTATCTGTGCAGGAAGGTTGCAGCCTGTGTTCTTCTCGTTGTACATATCCAACGGAACATTCTGCGAATACCTCAAGTTGTCATTTGTATAGGTATCAAACACGCCATGTGAAAGGGCCTCCTCATCACCGCCGCCGGTAAATACGAACTGGCCTTTCTTGGCTACGATTGTTGCAGTACCTGTATCCTGGCAGAAAGGGAGCTGTCCTTTGGCAGAAACATCTGCATTCATAAGCATCTGGATTGCAACAGCCTTGTCGTTGTCACTGCTCTCAGGGTCTGAAAGGATTTTTGCAACCATCTCATTGTGTTCAGGGCGCAACATAAAAGATACATCATGCATAGCCTCTCTTGCAAGAAGTCTCAATCCCTCAGGATCCACTTTGAGGAACTCTTTGTCACCAAATTTCTCTACAGAAACATAATCTTTTGTAAGAAGATGATACTCAGTGGTATCTTTCCCCATAGGGAACATCTCTTTATAAACAAATTCCATAATATATATAAGTGTGTTTATTATTGTTTTGTATTCTCCATCAAATAGCTTCTCATAAATTCATTCAAATCACCGTCAAGCACTGCCGCAGTATCCGAGGTTTCACAGCCTGTCCTCAGATCCTTCACCATCTTGTACGGATGCAGCACATAGCTCCTTATCTGGGACCCCCACTCAATCCTCTTCTTCTGCCCCTCAAGTTCTGCCTGCTTTGCCCTCTTCTTTGCAAGTTCTATCTCATAAAGATGCGATTTCAATATTCTCAACGCATTCTGCCTGTTATCCAACTGTGAACGGGTCTCGGTATTTTCCACAACAATCCCGCTCGGGATATGCTTTACCCTCACACCTGTCTCCACTTTGTTCACATTCTGTCCTCCTGCACCGCTTGAACGGAAAGTATCCCACTCAAGGTCTGAAGGATTTATAACAATCTCTATTGAATCATCCACCAACGGATACACAAACACCGATGAGAATGTAGTCTGCCTCTTCCCCTGCGCATTGAAAGGGGATATCCTTACCATCCTGTGCACACCATTCTCGCTCTTGAGATAACCATAGGCAAAATCACCCTCAAACTCAATTGTGGCAGATTTTATACCAGCCTCATCACCCTCCAGCACATCATAAACAGTAACTTTATAACCATTTCTCTCACCCCATCTGGTGTACATCCTCAGCAGCATACTGCTCCAATCATTGCTCTCGGTACCTCCTGCGCCAGAATTTATCTTCAACAAAGCTCCAAGATTGTCTCCCTCCTCGCCCAACATGCTCTTGAGTTCCAACTCACCCAACATATTCTCAATCTTGCCGTTCTCCACCTCAATCTCCTCATCAGAGGCACCCATCTCCCTCAACAGTTCCACCTCCTCCAATGCCTGTGCAACCGCATCCAATGAATTCACCCAATACTTTACTCCCGACAATTTCTTCAAAAAAGCCTCCGCCTCCTTGGGATCATCCCAAAAACCTTCCGAAGTGCTTATCTTCTCCTTCTCCCGGACATCTGCCTTCTTGCCGGCATAGTCAAAGAGACCTCCTTAGCGCATCCAGGCGCTCATTAAAACTGCTCATTCCAAAATATAATTTATATATGCAAAGGTAATAAAAAACTACCCCAAATCCTTTTTTAACTCAATAATTTGGCTGTATGAGAATCCCCTTCCAACCAGAAACCTCACCAGTTTGGCCCTTTTTATCTGAATATCTGTCTCTCCCTTCATGCTTTTCCATTTTTTTGCAGCCAATTCTCTGAGTGTATCCTGCATAAACAATTCCCCATTTTCATCCAGCGCAACTCCGATTGTTCCCTCATCAACACCAATCATTTTAAGGTTATATGCAATCTTTGCCGGTCCCCATTTTGCAAATCTTGCCTTGTCCCTCACATATGCTCCTGCAAAACGGGCATCATCCACATATTTATCTGCAACCAGGGAATCCACCACCTCATCCATCTGATGCTGAAGAAATCCTTCCCTGCCGCACTTGCGCTCCCTGATATCCCACAAATGAAGTTTCCTGCGTATCTGCCCTGTACAGTACTCACTCCTGCTGCACTGCATCTGCAACCTTTCCAAAGCCTGCCCAATTGTCATAACAGATCAGAAATAGTGTCCCAAACTGACATAGGCGCCAAACCTATGCTCATAATCGGACCAATGAACATTAAAAGAAACCGGACCTACAGGGGTATTAAGAGAATACTTGAGCCCTACACCCCATAACCCGCGGCCGTTCTCGGAAAACACCTGGTCCAGGCTGGAAGCATCTCTCATATAATTGACCATACCATATATATAATGGTTGCTCCCTATCCTCTGCCTGAGGTCAAGTCTCCCTATCATAACGGCATTATATGCAGGATTGGCATAATTGATACCTATGAACGGAAGCTGCTGCCTGAAATATCTTCCCGGCTCAGAACCTCCTATATAATTTATGAAAGGTATCTCCGTACAGTCTCCAATGATTACCCTGCCATAAAAATGCGGAAGAACGGCAAACCTCTCACCTATACCCAACGCTCCCTGCAACATGAGCCTTACTGAACCGAAACTCTTGAAACCGCTTCTAAAATCTGTCTGCCACACAGTTCCATCAACTTCAAAATACATACCGTCCATTGCATAGTAGCTGTCATCCCTGGTATCCATTTCCCCCTTGAAGTAATAGCTCTCATAGCTGCTGTCCTTAATGGCATACTCCTGATAATTGTCGGGAATATTATGCTTTAGGTATCTGCTGAAATCATAATGCTCAAAACGGGCACCCAGCATGAAATTGAAGTTCCTCAGATAAATATTGGACAGATTTATTTCTCCGCTCTGATATACAAAAGAGAGGTTGTTCTGGTTCTCAGTAGATTTATAGATGTTCATATCCATACCACCTATCTTGTACTTGAACTCAACCTTTGGAAAATCCTTGGAAGTAAAGGAGTAGTCAAACTCTCCGTAAGGGTTATAGCTCAACCTCCCGGTAAATCCGGCCTTTGAGCCAAGAAGTCCATATTCATTCACACCAAGATGCACAAGAATCCCGGCAGCCTCCTCGGAATCGAATCTGGCTCCCAGCGCAAGAACATTGGTAGGGCCATTCACAATATTCACCACAAGCCTCTCATCGTCTGTTCCACTGCCCTGAACCGTATATGTAACTGAAGAGAAGGCCCTTGTACCCATCAGTATGGATATTCCCCTGTTTATATCAGCACCTGTAAGCTTGATATTTGGCTTCAATCCCGACAATCTCCTCAACCAGTGCTCATTCTTCTTGGCCACACCATTTATGGCAACACTCTTGAAGCAGAATGTATCCCTGACAAGTTCCGTGGCCTTTACCTGATTCTGGTCCTTCTCTCCCAATGACAAAGTATTCAATTTTAAGGCAAGCTCCTCCAGTTGGGCATATTTTTCTTTAGCAGCCACGTAACCGTTTATGGTAAGCTGCTCTATTGCCGGCTTGTTGAAGCTGTATGTACCGTATTCAGAGACATCAGGCTTGATAAGTATGTCAACCTGTCTGAGATTCTTCTGATATCTGTCATTCCCCATGAGGGCTATCATCTGGGCAAGGACCTGAGGCATTGACTTCAGATTCTCCGCACCAGGATAATCATTTTTTATATCCACCCCTATAATGATGTCAGCACCCATGCTCTTGGCCACATCAACCGGAAAGTTGTTAATGATTCCACCATCAACCAATACTTTACCATCCATCTCCACAGGGGCAAATACACCTGGTATGGCCATAGTTGCCCTCATGCAGAAAGGGAGCTCCCCTTTATCCAGCACTACCTGCTCACCTGTAGAAAGATCGGCAGCCACACAGGCAAACGGGATAGGCAGATTGGAAAAATCCATCCTCTCCTGATACCCCATTGAAATGCCGCTCAACAAGTTGAGCACATTCTGTCCGCTTATAAGGCCGGCCGGCAACCTGGAAACAGGCGAATCCTTTACATCCGGATTCATGCTATAGAACGGTATTTTCAAAAGATACCTGGAATCGAACATTTTACCAGAGAATGACTCATCTCTCCTGGAATAAGTGTTGTCACTCAGAAGATATTTCCAGTCGCATCCTGCCACAATGGAATCAATCTCCACAGCTGTATAACCCATAGCATATATTCCACCTACAAGGCCACCAATACTGGTACCCACAATCATATCAATAGGGACTTTTGCCTCCTCAAGCACTTTAAGTACACCAATATGGGCAGCCCCTTTGGCCCCTCCACCACACAGCACCAGTGCAACCTTAGGACGCCTTGCAGCCATACCATCCTCATTTCCATTGGCCGAAGCCAAAGGTACACAAGCCATCAAAGCTGCAATGCCCAATATCAATTTTCTGTAAAACATCCCTTTCATCTTCCCGATAAAATTATTTCTTCCCTGCAAGCATACCACATGCCGCATATATATCCTCACCCCTGCTGGCACGCAAAGTGGTCATAAGCCCTGCCCCGTTGAGTCTCTCCTTAAAGTTCTCTATAACAGGCATAGGGGAAGGGGCCAACGGTGAATCCGGTATTGCATGGAACCTTATGAGGTTCATCCTGCACTCAAGCCCCTTGAGCATCCTCACCAGCGCATCCGCATGCCTTTTGCTGTCATTCACCCTGTCAAACATAATATACTCAAAACTCACCCTGCGTTGCCCTGTAAAATCATACTCCCTTATAAGATCCAGGGTATCCTCCAGCGGAAACCCCTTCTCCATAGGCATCAGTTCCACCCTCTCCCCCGGGAACGGGTTGTGCAGGCTTATTGCCAGATGGCATTTTGTAAGATCCAGAAATGCCTTCAAAGGATTCACCGCCCTATACACCCCACGGTTCTTCTCATCTTCCCGATAATCCGGAAGTTCAATCAGTTGAGGAGACATCGTAACTCCAATACTGCTGAGGGTTATCCTTTTCGGGCTCCATGCAAATCCCCAATCTGCAGTAAGTATCTCTATAGTCTTGAGTACATTTGCAAGATTGTCCAGAGGCTCTCCCATACCCATGAACACCGCATTGGTAAGTTCCTGGGCCTCATCTATCCCCATAAACTGGGAAATAATCTCGTTCACCTGCAGATTTCCGCTGAACCCCTGCCTTCCGGTCATGCAGAAACGGCACCCCATCTTGCACCCCGCTTGAGATGAAACACAAATTGTGGCTCTTGGTTCATCGGGAATCATAACTGCCTCAACACTTGTACCTGTATGGCATGGGAAAAGGTACTTCTTTGTACCGTCCACTGATGCCTGTACCTGAGTATACGCAACCCTTCCCACCTCGCACTCCTGCTGCAGCAACTCCCTTGCCGCCTTGGAGAGGTTTGTCATCTGGTCTATGGATGTAACCCTCTTCTTATAAAGCCAGTCCGCTATCTGTTTTCCGGTAAATGCCGGTAGTTTATACTCTATGGCAAGCTGCTTCAATTCCTGCAGCGACATGCCCAACAAAATTTTCTTCATACTTGGCAAAGTTACGATTTTTTGAGTATATTTGTTGGGATAATAACTAACAATTTAATTCTGAAAAAACATGGCTAAAGAAAGTGTAGAAACTCCAAATGCAGCTGAAGTGAATGCAGCCAAACTCAAAGCATTGCAGGCTACTTTGGACAAGATTGAGAAGGATTTTGGAAAGGGGACAATAATGAAGCTGGGGGATCAGCCAAAATGGGATGTATCTGTTGTGCCAAGCGGTTCCATTGCATTGGATTGCGCATTAGGTATAGGGGGTTATCCAAAAGGAAGGGTTATTGAAATTTACGGACCTGAGAGCAGTGGTAAAACCACTCTTGCAATACATGCAATTGCCGAGGCGCAGAAGACAGGCGGCATTGCCGCAATAATTGATGCCGAGCACGCATTTGACCGTACCTACGCCAAAAAACTTGGAGTAAATGTAGATACATTGCTCATCTCTCAGCCCGACAACGGCGAGCAGGCCCTTGAGATTGCAGACAGCCTCATCCGTTCAGGTGCAATTGACATAATTGTAATAGACTCCGTTGCAGCCCTTACCCCTAAAGCAGAGATTGAGGGTGAGATGGGAGACTCAAAGATGGGCCTTCAGGCACGCCTTATGAGCCAGGCATTGAGGAAACTCACCGCCAACATAAGCAAGACCAACACCTGCTGCATCTTCATAAACCAGTTGCGTGAGAAGATTGGTGTAATGTTCGGCAACCCTGAAACCACAACCGGAGGTAACGCCCTCAAATTCTATGCATCTGTAAGACTGGATGTAAGAAGGACAACCCAATTGAAGGACGGCGAGGATGCTACCGGTAACCGTACACGCGTAAAAGTTGTAAAGAACAAGATGGCTCCCCCTTTCAAGAAGGCTGAGTTTGACATCCTCTACGGTGAGGGCATCTCCAAAGTTGGTGAAATCCTCGACCTTGGAGTTGAATTTGACATCATAAAGAAGAGCGGCAGCTGGTTCAGCTACGGCGACAGCAAAATCGGCCAGGGGCGTGAGGCAGTAAGGCAACTCCTCATTGACAACCCTGAATTTGCAGAGGAAGTTGAGGCAAAAGTACGCGAAGCATTGGCAAGTGCCGGCGAACAGGACTAAAAACTATATGCCAACACTATACTGAGGGGGACCCGAAAAGGTCTCCCTTGTTTTTTATAGGAATTGCTGCAAAAACGGCCTCTTTTGATGCAGAATCGCACTTCAGACCCCATTGCGCTGCAAAAACAGCCTCTTTTGATGCAGATATTACTTATTTGTATATAAAACTACAACTGTCGCCTTCCCTTTAAATGTATTGTGGAGTTTCTTCTGTGTTACTCTGCCGGAGACATCATAAAATCATCTTCCCGATAATATTCTTTCTAACAAGTTTTACACACCCGACAAAATATCCTTTAAATCAGTATCATAATAATAACAAATCACTTCGGGGGACGACCTATATCTACTGCTCACGCAGAGTGCGGCTCCCGGCCTTCCGTTCCACACGGCCTCCGCCGGGCATCTGATGATGCCTTATTACGTCATTCCTTCGGAATAACTCGCAACCGTCGAATGAGGTCCCCCTACGTGATTTGTTGCTTTACTAACATCTATTCAACACAGTCCGATCCGGCTCTTATTTGAAAAATATCTAGGACAAACTCTACAAAACTGTTATTTATGACATCTGGTTCGTACGTTTCATTATATTCAACATCGTGTTCCCAAAATACAATTGGGCAACTTCCGTTTTTATTAATTTTCCTTGTATCAAAACAAGCAAAATTACCAAAGCCATCATGATAAAACGGAACGATATAAGAATACATAGCATTTTCAGACTCACAATGTTCAAAGTTATATGTAGCTGTCAAATCATAACGCGTATCTTTAGAGTTAAAAGAAATCCCAAGAATCTCATAACCATCAAAATAAAATCCATTGCTTAGGGATAATAAATACTTGTAATCTAATGGTAACTCAATGCTAAATCTTTTCTCAAATAGTTTAATATATTCACACGGTACAGGTGGATAAAGTTCTGTTTCTTCAGAAGGTAAGTTTTTGAGCATAGCATATATGCTATCTATTTGGTCTTTTATTCCAGTTGTCATATTCGTATTTCCAATACTCTACTCTTGCTTTATCAAATTGTTTTCTATCAATATTACTTTTGTTATTATACTCAGGGTGATTTGTCTTATAGTAGCCACCGCTGGCAAGGTCATAGTATCCCTCATCATTGAGGAGGTATTTCTGTACTCCTGATTCATATACGATATTGCCGCAGTAATCCTTTTGGCTTATTGCACCGGATATTGTGTATACTGTCCTGAGTTTCTCCCCTTCAGCACTGTAAAAGAACTTGATGGAGCTGCCGTTGGTAAAGGTCACCTCCTCTGGCAAATTTAACAAATTGTAGCGGATATTGCCAATGCCTCTGTGTTATTCTCTTCCCGACAGAAAATAACCAGTCGTCCATTAATCAGGAACTAATTTCTCTAAATAACAACAAATCACTTCGGGGGACGACACAGTCTCCTCTATATCTACTGCTCACGCAGAGTGCGGCTCCCGGCCTTCCGTTCCACACGGCCTCCGCCGGGCATCTGATGATGCCTTATTACGTCATTGCTTCGCAATAACTCGCAACCGTCGAATGAGGTCCCCTTACGTGATTTGATCTTTACTTACATTTATTCCGTAAATTTCAAAGTTCCTATAAAAAAATTCCTTTTTATTTGAATAACTTCGCAAAGCTTATTCCTCCAAAGCGGACAACTGCATCATACGAATCAGTTATTTCAAGTTTATGGGGCAAATACATTACTGGTATTGTATCTCCAATGCGTGTGTAGTTGACTCTTGTCAACTTTTTCATACCTATCTACTTTCTATTTGCCCTTTCTTCAATATAATGCACTCCTTGCAACTGGGCACCGTCATCCCATTGGGAGATATAATACCCGCAATACTCGTCGGGAAGATGATAATAAAGGAAGAAATATATATTGTGGAGAGATGCAAGGTACATGATATAATCCACATTCACACCTTGCCCGTGATATGTATACCTGTGGTTAATTTCACCAGTTCGGATCTTCATATGCCTTTCCTCCATTTTACCGTCATATCCCTTCTCCATTACCACTGTATCTCTAGTAATATACTTATCCCATGGTACATATTTTTCCAGCCATCCATCCTCATCCAGATATTTGTTCAACACGCTTGCTATCCCCCCATTCCTATACAATGTCGCTATCTCATGGTCAACAATTGTCCTGTCGGGATAATACTCAGCGTACAAGAGTGAATCAACCTCAAGGATCATATTGTTGTCAACCAATAACCTGTAATACTTGTACTCTATTTCTTTCCACCATTTTATCTGAGCATATTCAGACATTTGATTATAGTTTGACGGATAATAAGGTTCCACTTTATCACGCATATATCGGTCTCTAAAGTATCCTGCATTTGTAACCACTATGCAACTTGTATCTACTGTATCAGGAACATTGCCGCATTTCAACACCAAAGGAACAATATAACAGCCCGTACTCATTCTATCTGCAATATCCAGACTCTTGCGCAACGCCTCCGAATCCTTTCTGCCGGCCTGGTTACACCCCACAGCAGCCAGCACTGCCATTACAAAAAGGAGAAGAGTCCTATTCATAATCAATTGTTTTTGTTTTTTTACAAATATAACAAAAGTTTTATACAGTTATATTCTCCGCCCTCCACACCATACACCTCTATAAAAAAGAAAAACCGAAATAATTTATTATCTTTGTAGTTTATTCCAACGGAAAACAATAAAGAGAATACATATGGAAAAGATTATCCTTACAGGAGACCGCCCTACAGGCAAATTGCACTTGGGGCATTATGTGGGTTCCCTAAAGAGAAGGGTTGAGTTGCAGAACAGCGGCGAGTTTGACAAGATATTCATTATGATTGCTGACGCACAGGCACTTACAGATAACGCAGACAATCCTGAGAAGGTTCGCCAGAACATCATTGAGGTTGCATTGGACTACCTTTCTGCAGGTCTTGACCCTGAGAAATGTACCATTTTCATACAGTCACAGGTTCCTGAACTTTGTGAACTTGCATTCTATTATATGAACCTTGTAACAGTACAGCGTCTGCAGAGGAACCCTACCGTAAAACAGGAGATTCAGATGAGAGGTTTCTCGGATGATGAGGAGAATGCAAACAAGAAGGGTACCCCTGTAGGATTCTTTACCTACCCTATCAGCCAGGCCTCGGACATCACTGCATTCAAGGCAACTACAGTTCCTGTTGGTGTTGACCAGGCCCCTATGATTGAGCAGACCAGGGAGATTGTACACAAATTCAACACAGTTTACGGCGAGACCCTTGTCCTTCCGGAGATGATGCTTCCGGAGAACTCTGTATGCATGCGCCTTCCAGGTACAGACGGCAAGGCAAAGATGAGCAAATCGTTGGGCAACTGCATCTACCTTTCAGACACCTCAAAGGAGATAAAGAAGAAGGTGAACAGCATGTACACAGACCCTGAGCACCTGCAGATTACAGATCCCGGACATGTTGAGGGGAATGTGGTGTTCACATATCTTGATGCATTCAGCACACCGGAGCATTTTGCAAAATTCCTTCCTGAGTATGCAAACTTGGATGAAATGAAGGATCACTACCGCCGCGGAGGTCTTGGAGACGGCACCTGCAAGAAATTCCTGTTCAACATTATGGAGGAGTTCCTTGCCCCTATCCGCGAGAGGAGGAAAGAGTACGAGCAGAACATCCCTCAGGTATATGAAATTCTGCGCAAAGGCTCCCAGGAGGCACGCGCAAAGGCCGCTGCAACCTTGGAGGAGGTAAAGGCTGCCATGAAGATCAACTACTTTGAGGACGAGGAACTGATTAAGGCACAGGCAGAGGCATACAAAACAAAATAATCTTCCCGACAGGTAAACAACAGGCACCATCGGGAACAAAACGGCACCAAAATATGCCCGAGACACCGAAAAAGTGCACCGTGGGAACAAAACGGCACCAAAATGTGCCCGAGACACCGAAAAAGTGCGCTGCGGGAACAAAACGGCACCAAAATATGCCCGAGACACCGAAAAAGTGCACCGTGGGAACAAAACGGCACCAAAATGTGCCCGAGACACCGAAAAAGTGCGCTGCGGGAACAAAACGGCACCAAAATGTGCCCGAGACACCGAAAAAGTGCGCCATCGGGAGTAAAAATACCATTAAGGCACCAAAACAGAACTATGATTGACAGAGGCACTGTAGACAGAATCCTGGATACCGCCCGAATAGAGGAGGTTGTGAGTGATTTTGTCTCCCTTAAGAGAAGGGGGGCAAACTACATTGCGTGCTGTCCGTTCCACCACGAGAAGACTCCGAGTTTTTCCGTTTCACCGAGCAAGGGTATCTACAAATGTTTCGGCTGCGGAAAGGCAGGAAGTGTTGTGAGTTTTGTGATGGAACACGAGCAGATGAGTTATGTGGAGGCGCTCAAGTATCTGGGACACAAGTACGGCATTGAGGTTAAGGAGAAGGAGGAGAGCGAGGAGGATGTGCGGCAGAGGCTCCACCACGAGTCACTGCTCATTGTGAATGATTTTGCCCAGAAGTTCTATACAGAGCAGCTGCTTCACAGCGAGGAGGGGATTGCAGTAGGTCTGAGCTACTTTAAGGAGCGCGGCTTTACAGACGGGACAATAAACAAGTTCCTGCTGGGGTACGCCCCCAACAAGCGGAGGGAGTTTACCCACAATGCCCAGAGGAAAGGGTACAAGAAGGAGCACCTTGTAGAGGTTGGACTCACCATTGAGCGTGAGAATGGAGAACTTCTCGACCGTTTCTATGAAAGGGTGATGTTCCCGATAAGGAGCATCAGCGGAAAGGTTATAGCCTTTGGAGGCAGAAAACTCAGGGGAGACAAGGAGGTTGCAAAATACATAAACTCACCTGAGAGTGAAGTTTATGTAAAGAATAAGGTCCTTTACGGAATATACGAGGCAAAGCAGGCAATTGCAAAAAACCAGAAGTGCTATCTGGTTGAGGGTTATACAGATGTGATTTCCTTCCATCAGGCAGGTGTGGAGAATGTTGTGGCCAGCAGCGGAACCTCCCTCACCACAGGGCAGATTCAGCTGATAAAGAGGTTCACCAACAATGTTACCGTACTTTATGACGGTGACTGGGCCGGAATAAAAGCATCCCTTCGTGGAATAGACATGCTCCTGGAGGAGGGGCTGGAGATTAAGGTAGCCCTCTTCCCCGACGGAGAAGACCCCGATTCCTTTGCCCGCAAACATACAAAAGAAGAGTTGATGGAATTCCTCACCAACAACGAGGAGGACTTCATTAGTTTCAAGCAGAGGCTCCTGGCACAGGAACTTACCAAAGATCCGCTCCAGAGGGCAAAACTGATTGGAGAGGTTGTAAACAGCATAGCGGTAATTCCTGATGCCATAGTGAGGGCTGTATATATTGAGCAGACCGCTGCCAAACTCAACATTAAGGAGGAATTGCTGCAGCAGGAGGTAGCAAAGCTCCGTCACAAGAAACAGAGCGACACCTTCTACCAGCAACAGAGGGAACAGGAAAGGCTGGAGAGGTTGCAGGGTATCCAACAGGCAGATACTACACCGTTCACCCAGGGAGGAGAGCAGGGGGGGCAGCGCAACATCCCCGGGTTTGTTGTAAACACCTACTGCAGCGAGGCTGAAAAGGAGATACTTTACTATTTGCTCAAGTTCGGTTACCTTCCTATACATGTAGATGATGATTTCATGTACGGGGCAGAGAGGGATGACGAGCAGACTGTAGCACAATATATCCTCTCACAGCTGCAGAACGACGAGCTGGAGCTGCAGAACCTCCAGTACAAGGAGATATTCAATGAATACTTCCAGCTGAAGGAGCACGAAAGCGACAAAGTGCTGAGATACTTTATGAACCACCCCAACAAGGAGGTTTCAAACATAGTTGCAGACTTGTTTATACAACCATACACAATTACAATACAGCAGTTCAGCAAATCACTTATTCCCGAAAGGAATGTACTGGGCAGAGTTGTACCAAAATCAATCCTCATATACAAGGCAAAGGTTACCGCACAGGCAGCAATGAACCTTACCGAGGAGTTGGGACGGGCCCAGAAGGAGAAAAATGTGGAACTGCAGAACGAACTTATATCACAACTGACAACTCTTATGCAGGTGAGGAACTTCTTCTCCAAGGAGTTGAACAGGATAATATTATAATTGTCGGGAAGAAAATTGTTCA
>SUYX01000013.1 GCA_015060225.1 Bacteroidales bacterium
TGCATCTTTTTTACCTGTAATGACATCAAAATAATCTGACAGAGATTTTTCCTCCCAACTTTCCTGTGGGGAATTAATGAACCAGGATTTGAATAATTCACGTGCCTGTTGCTCTAAATTATCATTTCTGCGTCTGTTTTGACGAGAAAAACGAGAACGATTGTGTCCGTATGTTTGATAATTCAGCATCAGCCTATAAATTTTCTGTGTGATAGTTTTACGTTTGTCTGGTTCACCATTGCATAGTGCATTGTAGTGTCAATCTTTACATGCCCAAGCAGTTTCTGAACCTGTTCTACTGGCATGCCCTTGTCAATTGCCATTGTTGCCAGAGTTCGCCTAAACTTATGCGGGTGTACTCTCGGCAGCTTCACTCTTCTTCCCAACTCTCTTAATCTTGTTTCCACTCCAGATATCTGAAGTCTCGTGTGTGGTTTGGCTAAAGATACAAACAATGCCTGGTTCTTATCTTTTCGTGACTTCAAATACTCTTGCAGATGAATCTTTGCCCTTGCATTGAAGTACACGATTCTTTCCTTATTTCCTTTGCCGAAGACGATGCACTCTCGTTCTGCAAAGTTTATGTCGTTCCTATTGAGCTTAACTAGCTCTCCAACTCTAATTCCTGTCGATGACAGTAAATCAATGATGGCCAAGTCGCGTATATTCTTGCACTTATCTCGAAGCAGTTCCAAATTCTCATCTGTCAGCACTTCCTTGACCTGTGTACCGGTCTTCACCTTGTGAATCCTTCTTACCGGGCTCTTCAAGATAAAGTCCTCCTCTTCGAGCCATGCAAAGAATGATGAGAAAATCCTGCGGATATTATCAATCGTTACTTTACTGGACTTGTGCTTTCTCTGGAATACTGCCAGATAAGCTCTTATATCCTCTGTTGTGTATTCTGAGACGTTCTTCGGCATTTTCTTGTAAAGCTGCCTAATAGTTGCCTCATAATACTTGATGGTCTTTATTGAGCATCCTTCAACCTGCTTTGCCGAGAGGAAAATCTCAAGGATTCTATTATTGTTCTTTACATCCTCCTGAACTTTCTCTCCATTATCTACAAGCTCATATTTACTGATTATCTGCAACAATGCATTGTTCAGTTCCACCATCTGCTCAAAGTTGAGCACCTCGCTCATCGCATCTGCGACTTCATTGATAAATTGTTCTTTCATGTTTCTATGGTTTTGATTACCATAGAAGAAAGCATTATTTAATCGTAAAGCCAATAGAAGCAAGCTGTTTCTTAATCTCGGCTTCAAGCTCGTGAGATTTTGCGAAGAGTTCTGAAAGTTCCCCAGTCAGTCTTTCCATCTTCTCCTGAAATGGTTCTCCGTCATCTTCTGCCTCTGTGATTCCTACATATCGACCTGGTGTAAGGATGTAATCCTGTTTCTCTATCTCATCAAAGCCAACAACAGCACAGTATCCTTTTTCGTCTTCAAGAGTACCTGCAACATATGCATCGTATGTACCTGCTATCTTAAGGATATCCGCCTCTGTAAGCTCTCGGAGCTTTCTGGTCACCATTGTACCCATGTTGCGTGCGTCAATGAAGAGCACCTTGCCCGGCTGCTTCTTCGCTCTGTTCAGAAACCAGAGACATACTGGAATCTGAGTAGAGTAGAAAAGCTGTGAGGGCATTGCTACGATACACTCCACAAGATCTGCTTTGAGAATATTCTCGCGAATTGTTCCCTCACCGCCACTCTGTGAAGACAGAGATCCGTTGGCCAACACCATTCCAATCTTCCCGTTAGGGGAAAGGTGGTGAATCATGTGCTGAAGCCATGCGAAGTTGGCGTTGCCTGATGGTGGAATACCGTATTTCCATCTAACGTCGTCCTGAAGCTTGTCTGCTCCCCACTCCTTCATGTTGAACGGAGGGTTAGCCATCACAAAATCAGCCTTCAAAGTAGGATGTACATCCTTAAAGAACGTATCTGCATTGAAGTCGCCAAGATTAGCTTCAATACCGCGGATGGCAAGGTTCATCTGAGCCATCTTCCATGTAGTAGGGTTGTACTCCTGTCCGAATACGGAAATATCGTTAATCTTGCCTTGATGTCTTTCTATGAACTTAGCAGACTGTACGAACATACCCCCAGATCCGCATGCTGGGTCATATACTCTGCCATGATAAGGCTTGAGCACTTCCACAAGTGTCCTAACTATACATGATGGGGTATAGAATTCTCCAGCATTCTTACCTTCAGCTGAAGCGAACATTGAAAGACAGTACTCGTATGTTCTTCCAAGGATATCCTTGCTTTCACCCTGCTCCTTCATCTGTATGTTGGTGAAAAGATCCACAACATCTCCAAGCTTCTGCTTATCAAGTTCTGGACGGGCGAAGTTCTTAGGCAAAACGCCCTTGAGTCTCTCGTTCTCATTCTCAATAAGACGCATCGCCTCGTCAATCACAATGCCTATCTCCGGTTTATGTGCATTTTCTGCGATAACAGACCAGCGTGCGTTCTGAGGCACATAGAAAATGTTTTCAGCTGTGTATTCATCCTTGTCTTCCTCCATTCCGTAACCTTCATTCACAAGTTCCTGATATTTAGCTTCAAATCTATCAGAGATATACTTAAGGAAGATAAGACCGAGTACTACATGCTTATATTCGCCAGCATCCATGCTACCGCGCAATACATCGGCCGCGTTCCAGATTTGCTTTTCAAATCCAACGTCGGCAGTATTAACTTTTGCCATAAAATGTGTTTATTTCTTTGCTTGCAATGACACAAATTTAATAAAAATTTCGCATCGTTATTTTCCCCTCCGAGTTGCGAGGATTAAGGGGGGCCAAAACACACGGTTTTGGCAGCCAAAAACACATCTTGCTTTTCCTTCGCTCCTGCCCAATTACAAAAGCACTTATGCGCTTTTATAATTCAGCACTTTTGAATCTTTACACTTTTGTACTTAAGTACTTTATCCCCTTTTCCTGTAACTTGGATTGGTGTAGGCAATAAAGTCAAATGTCTCTTCAAGGCGGTCTGTTACGCGTGGGCCGTAACGTCTGGTGAGTTCGGCATCGGTGAGGTTGGTGGTAATTATGGTGGTGCGCTGATAGCGGTACCGCTCGTAGATGATGTCTGTGATTGGGAGGTGATGCACTGCGTAAATCATGCAGCTTTCAGGTTCGCAGCCCAGGTCATCAAGGAGCATTGTTTTGCCGGAACCTATATTGCCGTAGAGGACCAGGCAAAAGCTTTTGCTTTGGTAGATCCACTTGGCAGCAAGGTTAATTTTTGCAAAGGTATAGCTGTCGGGAAGAGTCTTTTGGCAACCTCCCTATGAGGCCCTCTGCCATAAGGTACGCCTGTGCCTTGAGCACTGATTGTTTGGCGAGGCCGGTTATGTTATAGAGATTCTGTACAAATGGCAATTTGACAGAAATGCCCACTTGAGATAAAAGATAATTAGCGGAATCTGTCAATAAAAGTACGATTCCGCTAATTATATTAATCGAATAATTGATCCATAACTACTTCTGACTGTATTTCATCATAATACATATTATGTTTTACGCCATAAGTTGTAACCATTGTAACATGTATCGCTTTCTTCGTACCTGTTTCTCGTTCAAGAGCAGATACTTTATTTTTTATATCAGCATCATCAGCCTTTTGAATAACAAATTCTTCAGATGCCCATTTCATTTCACAGACACTAATAACATTATCATCTCTATCAATAAGCAAATCAATCTGTGCTCCTTTAATACCCTTCTCCCCTTTCTCTGGCACAAATCTCCACATATGTTCTGTAGTTGAGACTGCAGCTATACCTATTGCCTTCTTTATCTGACCTATATGCTGAAGACAAACTCTTTCAAAAGCAAACCCAGACCAACTCCTTATCGACTGGGACTTAAAATTCTTTGTCCAAAAGTCTTCTATTCCAGCATTTGTCTTGATATATTTGAAATAGAAAATTGTAAAATTATCGCAAAGCTTATAAATAGATTCCTTCTTGTTTTTGGGGAAAGCCCTCATCTTCATTATGAATCCACATTCTTCCAACTCTTCTAAGCGATCCGAAAAAACGCCATTATCAGCTTGCCCTGTGTGTTTAAGTAATTCTTGACGTGTAAGACCTGGAAGATGCTTTCCAAGTGCAACAACTATCGCCTTGTATGCTTCCGGATGTTTAAATAATGAGTTATACAAATCATTAAATTCTCCATTAAGCTTTGCATCCTTATTGAAGAATAGCTGATCTATATTCTGTACCGCCGACAACCTCTTATCCAGAATACTCCAATATAAGGCAACCCCACCCATCACCATATATAGGTTCAAAATCTGATACCTATTAAGTTTGAGTCCTCTTTCTTTAGAATAAAGCTCGCACTCCTTTAAAGTAAAAGGAGCCAATGGAATCCTAACTGTAACCCTATTATGCAATCCTCCACGATTCTTAAACACCCTATTGATTATCCATGAAGTTGCAGAAGCACATATGATTAGCAGAACATCTTTTCTATTACTTGCCCAACTATTCCAAAAATGCTCCAGAGCAGAAAGGAAGTTGGATTTAGGTGTGTCCATCCAAGCTGCTTCATCAAGGAAGATTGTCTTCTTCTTTGATTTAGAATTTTGGATTAGTACCTTCAACTGATTAAAAGCTTCATGCCATGTCTTTAATTCCGGGCAATCCGAATGGCCAAAGTCCTGAAGTGAAGTTCTAAAAAGGCCAAGCTGTCCCTTTAATGACTCTTTAGCAGCACCAGCGTGCTGAAAGGTAAAAGAATACTCAAAGGTTTCACGAACAAGAAATGTTTTTCCAATTCTGCGTCGTCCATATACAGCAACAAACTGAGAATACTCAGAATTATACGCCTCTTTAAGGATCGTCTGCTCTTTAATTCTACCAATCATATCTCACTTATTTTAGCAAGCCAAATATAATTATAATTAGCGGAATCTCAAATTTTTTGATAGATTCCGCTAATTATATCACCCTAGCACCCATTACAGACAAGTCTAAAGCTCTTCTCTATTCTTTAAGAGAAGGCGATTTGCTCCGATTTAAAGAAAAAACAGGAGCCCGCATAGTTTCCGGCTACACAAAAAGCGTTGATTGTGTTTTAAGCGCAATTAATGATATTGCATATTTCAGCCAGCTATTAGAGCACCCTGAAAGACCCACAACAGCCCTTAACAGAATGAGCCGGTATTATGAGGGGCTTGGAGAAGAACTTGGTTTTAGGGTAATATGATATCAGAATCGCCTATGAATCATAGGATATTCAATGTAGAAGATAGTATAATTATTCTAGGTTACACCGGGGCTTATCTTATGAACACTTCTGTAAGTTCGTCAAATGGTATTTATACTTCAATCTTCAGGAGTCAGAACTGCTGGTTAAAAAATGAAAGATACCAACCATTTTTGTCCACATTACCTCATTATTTTTTAGTTTGCTTTTTCGTCCGCAAGAGGATTGGCACAACAACCTTTCCTGCAACCGCGTCCAGTACTACTTAGCGTGTCCAACCTCAAACAGAACCAGGAGGTTAAGCACGCCCAACGCCGCTATAGGGCCTATACGCATGATTTGTGTTCCTAATCTCTTGGATTATACTGAAGATTTGAAATTCTGGAAGTATATTCAGGCAACAGATATTAAAACACAGCAATTTACGGAATTGGTGTGCATTAATCATCAACCGGCATGGCAATCTCCATTGCCATTATATAATCATTCATGTAATAGCCGTTTCCTATCGGGAAGTCCCCTTGGGAAGCCTTGTGCATTCCCATTTTTTCATAGAATGCCACTGCAGGGTTGTTCCTGTTCACATTGAGTTCCATTGTTGCAGGGAGCACAGAGTTTTCCCGTATATACTCCACCGCCTTCATAAACATCTGCTTCCCGACAGATTTCCCCTGCATCCCCTTTCTCAGATATATTTTCTGAAGATGCCATAACCTCTCCCCCTGCTGCTGCACAGAGAAATATCCAACAGCCTCCCCTCCATAATACACTATATGATATATGTGCCCCTCTTCCCCTATCTGCCTTTTCAGGCTTTGTTGTGAGTACATCCACTCCATCATATAGTCTGTCTGCTCCGGCGAGAGTATCTCCCTGTATGTATGACGGAATATTTCCTGGGCCAGTTCCTCAATAAGAGGGGTATCCTCCATACCTGCCTTTCTGAATGTTATCATATTGTAATTGTTTGTCGGGAGACAAATTTACGCATTTATCTCCGCTAAATGAAACATAAAAAAGGGAGCACAAAGGCTCCCTCCTATTATCGGCTCCAATGGGATTATCCCTGCATCTCTTTCTCCACCTCTTCCGGAGTGATTGGTAGCCTCTTGCTTCCCAACATCCTGCATCCGTTATCTGTAATTACAATGTCATCCTCAAGTCTTATGCCACCAAACGTACGGTATCCCTTAAGGGCATCAAAATTGATGAACTCCTTGCATGTCCCTTCTGTCTCCCACTGGTCAATGAGGGCCGGTATGAAGTAGCATCCAGGTTCAACTGTAATAACATGACCAGGGCAAAGTCTCTTACCCATACGGAGGCTTGCAAGCCCGAACTGGGTTGAAGGACGCACCTCATCATCATAGCCAACATAAATCTGGCCCAGATCCTCCATATCGTGCACATCCAATCCCATATTGTGGCCCAAGCCGTGAGGCATGAACAAAGCATGTGCTCCTGCTGCTACAGCCTCCTCTACATTCCCTTTCATAAGCCCCAGTTCTGTAAGTCCTGCTGCAAGCACCTTACAAGCCTCAAGATGCACCTCCTTGTAGGTAAGTCCCGGACGGGCAATGCTTTGTGCCTTGTTATTGGCTGCCGCTACAATATTGTAGATCTCCTTCTGCTGCTGTGTAAACTTGCCGCTGCTTGGGATAGTACGGGTAAAATCTGAGCAGTAGTTCATGTTGTTCTCCGCACCTGCATCAATTACAATCAGTCTGCCATCTGTAAGTATCTGGTGGTGTGAGTGGTTGTGAAGGGTTTCTCCATTCTGGGAAAGGATTGTCGGGAAGGAGGTCATTGCCCCTTGTGAGTGGGCTATTCCTTCCATTACACCTGCAAGTTCCTGCTCTACCATACCCAGTTTTGCAAGTTTCATTGCAGTGAAGTGCATTGCGTACCCAATATCACATGCCTTGTGAATCTCCTCCAGTTCGCACTGCTCCTTTATGATTCTCAAGTCAACAACTGCCTTAATGAGTTCCAATGAAGCATTCTCCTTGAGTGATGCAACAGGCAATCCAAGCAGAGAATGAAGCAGAATCTTGTTATGGTTCCTGTACGGAGGGAGGAAGTGGATTTTTCTCCCCTCCTTCTGCGCATTCTGCAGAAACTCTCCCAGCTTCCCGAAAGGTTCTGTGTGTGAAATCCCCACCTTCTCACCCTTCTCGGCAATTGTAGGTTGCGGACCCATCCAGATGATGTCATCCATATCCACATTGTTGCCAAAAAGTATCTGGTCACCGCTCTGAGGGTCAAGTATTGCGGCCAAATCAGGCTCATTCAGGCCAAAGAAGTAAAGGAATGAACTGTCCTGTCTGAACTTATATGTATTTGCAGGGTAATTGCTGGAAGCCTCGCTGTTGCCCAACAACAGGATAAGGCCATTGTCAATCTTCTGCATCAGACACTCGCGTCTGCTCATGTAAATCTCTTTAGAAAACATAATTTATCTGTTTATTTTTACCATTTACCAAAGATAGTGCTTATTCATTTAAAATCAAAAAAACGCATTCTTATGTCAATAAAAATGATATTTTCTAAACAATCGTAGAATAAAATATTTACATTTGTATAATATTTTGCTTGGAGAGCCCCTTAATACAGGCAAATAGAACAGACAAAAAAACCAAACAACATTATTTATTAACCTAAAATTATTTTTATGTTCATTCACAAAAATCTTGGTCGCTCATTGCGCTATGCGATGATGACTGTTGCTGCTGTGATCCTTTCTGCAGGAGCAATTTTGGCACAGAATGTAAAAGTAAGCGGTACTGTTGTTGACGTTAACAATCAGCCGCTTATTGGTGTTTATGTATTGGTTCAGGGAACCAGTACCGGAACATCTACCGACATTGACGGTAAATACGCTCTTGATTGCCCAAGCAATGCAAACCTTGTATTCTCATTGATGGGAATGAAAGAGGTTGTAGTTCCAGTAAACAACAAATCTGTAATTGACGTTACCATGGAGGAGGACGCAGTTCTTCTTGAGGATGTTGTTGTTACCGCATTGGGTATCAAGAAGGAGAGGAAATCCCTCGGTTATGCAGTTTCTGACATCAAATCTGATGAGTTGATGAAGAACAAGACTGCCAACCCTATCTCTTCTCTTTCAGGTAAAATTGCCGGTGTAAACATTACTCAAGCCGGTGGTGGTGCAGGTTCTGGTGCACAGATTATCCTTCGTGGTGGTACTTCAGCTGCTGAGGGTAAAGACAACCAGCCTCTAATTGTTGTTGACGGTATCGTTTACGATAACTCATCATCAGTTGTAGGTAACTCTGCATTTGACGGTTCAACAAAATCATCTACCACTTCTTCTAACCGCTTGATGGACCTTAACCCTGAGGATATTGAGAGCATGTCAGTTCTTAAAGGCCCTGCCGCTGCTGCACTTTACGGTTCACGCGCTGCAAACGGTGTTATCCTCGTTACTACCAAGAGTGGTAAATCTGGTGTTGTTGAGGTTAATGTAAGTTCAAGATTCTCTACTTCATGGGTTACAAACCTTCCTGAGGTTCAGAAACAGTACACAAGAGGTTACATGGAGGAGCAATATGACTCAAACGGCAACTATGTAAGCACTAACTTCAATGATTTTGCATACACTTCATGGGGCCAGAAATCAACTGCAAAGACTTATAACAACATGGAAGACTTCTTCCAGGGCGGTTATATCTTTGACGAGAGTGTAAGCATCGCAGGTGGTACTGAGAAGAGCAAATACTACTTGTCAGGTTCATACTATGACCAGGCTGGTGTTGTTCCTCAGACAGGTTACACCAAATACACTGTACGTTTCAACGGCGAGCAGAAAGTAGGTATCTTCACTTTCAACTCTAACGTAGCTTACTCAGAGGCTCATACCGACAGAACCCTTACCGCTGCAGGTCTTTACGGTTCATCAGGTACAGGTGCTTTGAACGCAGTTTACACATGGTCTCCATTTGATGACATGAAACACTACATGAACGAGGACGGCAGCCGCTACCAGATGTTCGGTGACAGATTGGATCCATGGGATGAGAAAGACAACCCTTACTGGATCATCAACAAGAACAAGATGTTTGATGACACCCAGCGTTGGACAGGTTCAGTAAAAGTTAGAGCTGACGTTGCAAAATGGTGGTTCCTTTCATACAGCATCGGTTTGGATACATATACTCAGACCAACTCCAACAGAATCGCTCCAGGCGGTGCCATTAAGGATGTATGGCAGAAAGGTATGATGTCTGACAACACATTGAGATTTACTTACCTTTCTCACAACTTCATGTCAAACATGAACAAACAGTTCGGTAAATTTGACTTCAACCTGATGTTGGGTGCTTCTATTGAGGATACAAGAACTGACCGTCAGTCAATGATGGCTTACAACTTCTCAGTTCCTAACTTCTTCTCATACGCAAACGCAACTGACAACAATAAAGATTTCTCACACGGTGCTTCACAGAAGAGACTTACAGGTGTATTCGGTGAGTTCAGAGCATCATGGAACAATACAGCGTTCTTGACCGTTACTGGCCGTAACGACTGGACTTCAACTCTTCCAAAAGAGAACCGCTCATACTTCTATCCATCAGTTAGTGGATCATTCGTATTCACTGAGCCTCTTTTGAAAGCAGGTATCATTGACAATGACAGTTTCTTGACATTCGGTAAAATCCGTGCATCATGGGCTAAAGTAGGTAAAGATACAGGTGCATATGAGACCAATACAGCTCTATGGCCAGTAGGTACTTATCTTGGCGGTGCTGTTGGTGTTGGTAACAGCTGGGAGCGTGGTAACCCATACTTGAAACCAGAGATGACCAAATCTACAGAGTTGGGTATTGAGTTGGCATTCTTCAAGAACAGACTACGTCTTGACTATGCTTACTATACAAATGACTCATACAACCAGATCCTAAGCCCACGTGGTCCTCAGTCAACCGGTTATATCTTCTGCTCTATCAACGCAGGTAACGTATATAACAAAGGTATGGAGCTACAGATTTCAGGTACTCCAATTGAGACAAAGAACCTTACTTGGGACATGAGCTTGAACTTGGCAGGTAACCGTGGTACTTTGGACGGTCTTCCTGAGGGTATGAATGTTATGTACTTGACAGATGTTCAGTATGCAGGTGCACAGGCTGCTTCATTCAACGGCGGTAAATTCATGGCTATCGCAGGTAAGAAATGGAATAGAGATGACAAAGGCAATGTAATTCTTGACGGTAACGGTATGCCAACCTATACAACTGCATTGGAGGAGATCGGTAACCGTGAGGCTACATTCACTGGTGGTTTCAACAATACTGTTACCTGGAAAGGTTTCTCATTCAATATGTTGTGGGAGTTCCGCGTAGGTGGTGACGTTATCAACGGTACCCAGTACGCTATGGATGCTGCAGGTACAAGCAAATTCTCTGGCGATGTACGTAACAAAACTCTTACCATCAAAGGTGTAGATGCAGATGGAAATCCTGTATCAAATACTTGGAATGCAAATGACACTTACATGTTCAGCGGTAAGATGACCAGCGGTTACAATATCATCAAGAACTATTATACAGGTGCTTACATGGAGGAAACAATGAACTATATCACAGATGTTAACCTTCTAAGATTGCGTTCAGTTTCAGTTTCTTACAATGTTCCTAAAACTTTCTTGAAGAAGATTGGTGTAATCAAAGCTGCAAACATTTCAGTTTCTGCAAACAACCTGTTGTTGTTCACCAATTACAAGGGTGATCCTGAGGCTGCTGCTGCAGGTGCTGGCGTTGGTGGTTCATCATCAGTTGGTTTCGACTACTGTGGTATTCCTTCAACTTCAGGTATGACATTTGGTCTTAACTTGACATTCTAAAACAGTATAACTTAATAATATTGAGATATTATGAAATTACTTAAATCAATTATATTGTGCGGTATTTGCTTGATGGCTCTATCGTTGACATCTTGCGACAATTGGCTGGATGTTAATACCGACCCTGAGAACCCATCATCTGCAAGTGCTACATACGAGAACCGTTTGGCACATATTGAGTTCTATACCAACAGTGGTACTCAGTTCGCCGCTTGGCGTTCAACCATGTCTATGGGTGACTGGACACGTAACTACAACGGTAGTACATATTGGCATATGTCTTACTGGAATCCACAGCAGGGTGCTGTAACTACCGCTTACCAGTGGTGGTTTGTAGGTGCAGCTTGTAACATTGAGGATATGTACGAGAAAGCTATGGCCGATGAGGCTTGGCATTATGCAGGTGTTGCAAGAATCATCTATGCATATGGCTTTATGCTTATGACTGACCTTCACGGTGAGATGCCTTTCACTGAGGCTCTTGGTGAGGATGCAACTCCTTCTTACGACAATGGTAAAACTATCTATCTTGGCTGTCTTACAGCATTGGATGAGGGTCTTGAGCTATTGTCAAAATCACAGGATCCTTCTCTTCCGGCACTTTCTGTAGGTGACTGGTGGTGTGGCGGTAATGTTCAGAAATGGGTTAAATTCGGTAACCTTCTTAAAGCACGTTGGATCAACAAGCTTATAAAGAAAGGTGCAGGCAGCTACAAAGATGGCAAATTTGACACACAGGCTATTCTTGATGCCCTTGCAAAAGGCCCTCAAAGCAATGCTGACAACGCTATCATCAACCATACAGATGACAACAGTACAACTCACGACGTACTTGGTTGGAACGAGCCTGTAGACTACTCTCCTCTATACTCTGTATCAGGTATGAACTCAGGTTACATGGCAACTAAGATGTTGTATGACAACTTGACCAACTTCAACGGCTACGGTGTTGAGGACCCACGTGCAGACAAGATCCTTCCATGGGCATACTCTCCTAACGCTGCTCCTGGCGAGTACAAACAGAAGGATGGTTGGAGACGTACTCTTGGTGTTGACATGGTATCACAGAACTCTCCAAGCTTGGTTAACGGCCCTATCAGAGCTTCTTACTCATCTGCAAAGAAATGGTATATTGACACTGAGCTTCCTGAGCGTAAAGGTGACACAGTTTATGTTGAGGCAACTTCTTCATCTAAGGGTTATGCTGCCAACAGAGACTTGTTATACAGAAGAGCAAATGTATTGACCGGTGCTCCTGGTGAGAACGTTCTTACTGCAGCTGAGTCTGGTACATATTATACTCGCGTATCATCTCCTACATACTTGGGAACATATGCTGAGGCTTGTTTCATCAAAGCAGAGGTATTGTTCAACCAGGGTGACAAGAGCGGTGCTTTTACTGCTTACAAAGAGGGTATCAAAGCAAGTATCGAGCAGATGAATGTTAAACTTAACTTGTGGGTAAGTGAGGATGCAGGTCTTTTGGATTGCCCTTCATTCACTCCAATGGAGCAGGCTGACATTGACAACTTCCTTGCTAACGGTATCGGTTCTGCTGATGACATCACTCTTGGCCATATCCTTACTCAGAAACGTATCGCTCTTAACTTCTCAGTTGAGATCTGGAATGATATGAGAAGATATGATTTCAACCCTGAGTTGTTCTTCGGTTGGGGCATCCCAGCATTGCATGACATCAATGCATCTGCACTTAAGGGTATCCCTGCAGGAAAACAATTCCGTCGTTGGAGACAGTGCTCACACGAGTTCAACTACAACGCTGCTAACCTTCAGGAGATCGGAAACCAGGTTCCAGGTGCAAACATGAGCCTAACTCAGTGGAACCAGGCTGACGATGCTTGGACTATCAACGTATGGTGGGATTCTAATCAAGAGTAATTCTTCCCTATAATAATTGAAGGTGGCCACATGGCCACCTTCTTTTTTTGTCCACACCCGAATATTACCACCCTGGATTTTGTGGAAATTCAATCCCCTTCAGCTGATAAAGGGTAAGTTCTCCTGTAGGGATTGCATCAAGGTAATTCTTTGGAACCTCAACTGACCTTCCTGTGCCCAATCCGTATGGGAGTATATATCCCTGGGCATCAGTTGCAAGTCCGTCAGCCGCAGAAACATCCTCTGCAGAGAGTCTTGCACCCAAAAAGATTGAAGGTTTCACAGCAGGATCCAAATACTCAAGCTTCCCCCAACGGCGGATGTCCCACTCCCTGAATCCGTCCATTATGAGTTCACTTCTCCTTTCCCGACGAATCTCCCAAAGCAACGGGGAAACATCTGAATCACGCAAAGGGTCATCGGGAACAGAAGAGAGCAAAAGAGGTGCTACTCCGGCCCTACCCCTCAACAGATTTATGGTGTTGTCCAGATCTGTTTGGGTAAGCACTCCCAACTCGGCTGAGGCCTCGGCATAATTGAGCATCACCTCTGCCAGCCAGAACAATGGAGCATCTGTAGGGTTGTTTGGAGCAAGTATTTCAGAGGCCCCCAAAGATGGATTGTTGAATTTTGTAATAATGTATCCTGTGCTGGAGGTGAACCCTTTCTCGTCAGGGTTTCCTATGTATGCAAGTTCGCCCTCCACAGATTGCACAAGGCGCATATCCCTCCCGGCCAGGGTATGGGATATGTTGTCATCACCCTCATACATTGGGGACAATGATATTGGCAATCCGTCGGCGCACAGGAATGCATCAACCGCATCTTTTGTAAGGCCGCTCATCATTGTACTGCTGTTGGTGTATCCTATAACCGAATGGGTCAGCACACCCGAAACATAACTTTTATACAGAATTACTTCAGGATTCTTTGAAAGGTCCAGCGAACTGTACAAATCTTTATATACAGGGGTAAGTGAGAAGTTTCCCTTCCCGACAATTTCTCCTGCAGCCTCTCTGGAAATCTGCAGCAGGTTATTGGCAGCTGCAGCATCTGATGCAACATATTTTGCATAGGTACCTTCATACAAAGCCACCCTGCTCAGAAAAGCCAGAGCTACCTCCCTGGACAATACATTTACATCTCCCAGAGACTTGCTCCTATCAATGCTCCGCAGGTTTGCAACCGCAAACTGCAAGTCTGCAATTATGCTGTCCACTACAGCCTTACGGGGAGTACGGGGAGCATAAATGGCCTCAATATCAGACTGGTCCAGATATTCATTTATATACGGGACATCTCCAAAATGGCGTATAAGATTGGCATACTCGAACGCCCTGAAGAAACGGCCTGTCCCCAGCCAGTGGTTTCTGGCCTCTGTTCCCAGGACATCCATCCGGGGAACCCTTTCAAGAAGGAGGTTGGCCTTCCTTATATATGTGTAATCCCAATGGGAATTGGATGCAGGTGCTGTTGTAGGGAACAGGTCCAGAGTCCTGGCCGCCTGATCATCTGTAAATGTGGTAAAATAGAAATCCCCGTTTGTCCCGGTCCCGTACCCTGTAAACAGGTTATAGAACTCCCAGCAGTAGGATTTTACATTGTTTTCACTTGTCCAAAAATTCCCGTCCTGGAAAACTGTCTTGGAACCCCTGTCCAGAAAATCCTTTGAACACCCTGTAAGGGCAATGGCCACAACCCCACATATAAGCGCTATATTTGTTCTGTTCTTTTTCATAACTCCATATTTTACATTGCCAATTGTACACCAAACGAGATTATCCTCTCAAAAGGGGCTGTCCTTCCGTAGAAGTTTGATGTGGACGAACCTGCAGTAATCTCAGGGTCAATAGGAATCTTCTTCTGAGAGAATTCAAAGAGGTTCTCTCCGCTGAAATATATCCTGGCCTTTGTGAGGTTGGCCCGGCTTATCCATTTGTCGGGAAGAGAATACCCTATTGTAAGGTTCTTGAGTCTCAAGTATGAGAGGTTCAACAGGTATTTGGTCTGCGGATAAAAGTTGTTGCCTGAATTGGCTGCCGCATTTGCCATATACCTTATGCCGCTGATGGCTGTTGAGCCGTTGCCTGTATAAGGGAGAGGGTATCTGGCATTTGGATTCTCAGGGCTCCAGAAATCCATCTGGTGCTCATACATCACATCTGCTCCCCTGTAATACGGGATTGCCTCATTTCCGGTTGCCCACAGCTGGCGTTTTCCAATTCCCTGGAAGTATATATCCACGTCAAATCCTTTCCACGCGCCTCCTACCCTGAAACTGTACTGGTACCGGGGTGTTGTATTTCCAATAACCTTAAGGTCTCCGTGGTCCTGTAGAGTTGACTTGCCGGCATTTATCACATTGTCTCCATTCAGATCCTTATATTTTATATCACCAGGACCAAATACAAAGTTCCCTGTCTGCAGCCCCACCTGGCTTGGAGAGGCGGCTACATCTTCTGCCGAAGTAAAATAGCGGTCTGTCTCAAAACCCCAGATCTCCCCTATTGTCTTCCCTTTGTAATTTGATGTAAGAAGATTGGCGGAGTTGGCGTTCCACTCAGTAATTACACTCTTGTAATCACTTATATTTATATTGCCATATATGCTCAGGCCATTCCCGAATGTATGGTTTCCGTCAATGGTTATCTCCCAGCCCCTTGTACGGAGACGTCCGTCATTCACCATTGCCGCTGCTGTACCGAATGTTTCTGGAAGGGTCTCCCCCACACTCAACATATTGCGGTTCTCCCTCTGGAACCAGTCGAATGTTATTCCAAACCTGTTTTCAAGGAACCTCATATCAACACCCAAATCCAATGTTGCCACATCCTCCCAATAGAGATTGGAAGAGACATTTGCAGGAAGCCCTGTATATAGAACCTTTGCCCCATCAACAAGCCATGAGGCATATGCTGTGGACATGGTGGGTATAAACCTGTCTGCCCCAACATTCTGGTTCCCTATGAGTCCGTAGGATCCCCTTATCTTCATATCGGAAACTACCTGTTTCAAAGGGGCAAAGAAAGGTTCCTCCGAAATTCTGTAACCCAGGGAGAATGAAGGGAAGAATGCCCATCGGGAGTGTGAAGGGAAGTTTGAAGAACCGTCATACCTTCCGTTTATCTCCGCCAGATATCTGTTCTTGTAGTTGTAGTTTGCTCTGGCAAACCACCCCACTACTGCCCAATCCGAAGCATTCCCGTTTACTGTTGCAGCACCTGTTGCCAAAGGGAGCTGGCCAAGTTCCTTATCCATAAGTCCCGTTTTTCTGGACATCTGCATCTGTGACTGCCCTGTCTCCACATTCACTCCTGCTGTAATCTTAAGATTATGCTCCCCAAAATCCCTTTCAAAAGTGGCGTATGTGTTTGATGTTATCTGGGTAGTGCGGTAAGAGGCAAGCTCCACTTCATCAAATGAACTGCCCGGCAGTTTTGTGTTGTAATTGAGTCCACCTCCCCAAAAATCCCACATTGTAACATATCCTCCGGTTTCATGCACATTGCGGTGGGTAGTGGAATATGCAAACTCACTCCTCAAATCAATACTGTCACCTATATGGAATGTTGCAGCAATCTGGGTGTTGTAGTAGCTCTGCCGGCTGGTGCTGTATGATGCATTGTGTAGGTAGCCCGGTATATGTCTGAACCAGGCTTTAGTCCCCTGTTCATCTGTGTAAGTACCGTAAGGGAAATAGGTTCCCCAGCGCCACATATAATAGTATGGGTCCTGATAGCTGTAAGGGTAATCATAGTCTGTCTGCCTGAGATTCATCCTGGCCTCCAGATCTACCCAAGGGGCAGCCTGTGCATTTACATTCAAAGAAAGGTTGTATTTGTTGAGGATATCAGGTTTTATCTTAAGAATTCCCTCCTGATACTGGTATCCTCCGCTCAATACAAAGCTAATCTTTTCTCCTCCACCGGAAACCTGCAGGTTATGGCTCTGCTGTGGTGTCCATTTCTGGTACATCTCCTTTACAGGATCCCACAGCCTGTAGAAATAGGTAACGCCATCCTTAACCTCAAAATCCTCACCCATAATCATTTCGTGCCCGTGCCGGTTATGTGAGTAATTGGCTATCCAGTTTGTAATTCCCTCCATAAGGGGCTGGGCCTTCATTCCAAACATATCAAAAGCCTGCTTCCCCCTTGCCATTGCAGCCTCCATTGCTGCAATTTCGGCTACTGCATTATCGGGGAACTTGGGCAACACTGTAGGGGTTCCCCAAGAAAAGTTATTTGTATAGCTTACAGAAAAACGGCTTCCCATCCTTCCGCTTCTGGTCTTTATAAGAATCACCCCAAAGGCTGCTCGGGCTCCGTAGATTGAAGTTGATGCGGCATCCTTAAGCACGGATATGCTCTCTATATCCTCTGCATTTACTAAAGATATATCGCTTACCACAACATTATCTACCAGAATAAGTGGCGAGCCTCCATCCTCGGCGTTCAATGAGCCCATCCCTCTGATATTTATGCCGGGGGCGTTGTTGATGGCACCATTGGAAAAGGTGACTGTCAATCCAGGGACAGCCCCCTGCAACCCTTTTGCAGGATCAGTAAAAGGTTTCCCATCCATTGTCCTCCCCACATTTACTGTAGATACTGCACCGGTAAGGTTCTCCTTCCTCTGGGAACCGAATCCCACAACCACCAGCTCATCCAGAAGAAGATTCTCCTCCTTCATGACCACATCCACAACACTCCTGCCGTTTACAGGAACCTGAGCACTCTGCATCCCGATAAGGGAGAACTCCAGCACACCATCTGCCGGGGCCTTTATTGTATAAAGGCCATCAATATCTGAAATGGCCACATTCCCCTGTTCCCCCTTCACAACAACAGTGACACCGGCAAGGGGGACCCCAGCCGCATCTGCAATTTTTCCTGTAACAGTCATCTTGCTCCCGACAATCTGCTCCACACCTTTCTCTGAGGGATAAGCACATACAGGCAATCCTACAGCCAGGAGAAGGGACATTGCCATCATACAGGCAATTATCCTTTTATAACCATTTGAATAACACATACCTCATTGTTTTATACGTTTGTGTTAATCAACAAAAATCACATAGTTTGGTTTAGATTTGCTAAATTTGCACATATGTTGTCACTAAAGAGCAAAATACTTCTGTTTCCATACTGGATAGCCCTGAAAATAAGGCATTTCCTATATGACAAAGGGATAAAGAAAAGTTATTCCTTCCCTATACCGGTAATCTGTATAGGCAACATTACCGTTGGCGGTACAGGCAAGACTCCGCATGCAGAGATGATTATTGGGATGCTGAAGGGAAAATACCGGATTGCCCTCCTCTCAAGGGGTTACAAGAGAAAGACCAAAGGGTTCAGAATTGCATCCGATACAGACACTTTTGAACATATAGGGGATGAGCCTCTTCAGATAAAGCACAAATTTCCAGACATAATTGTGGCAGTATGTGAAGACAGGTGCGAGGGGATAGAGAAGTTGCTTGCGCTGCCTGAGGATATACGCCCACAACTGATTATCCTGGATGATGCCTTCCAGCACCGCAGAGTAAAGCCATCCCACTCAATAGTGCTTATAAACTGGAACAACCCTATCTTCTCCGACAATCTCCTCCCTTTGGGAAGATTGAGGGATTTGCCCGAGCAGATAAAAAGGGCAGACAGTGTAATAGTTACAAAGGCACCCCGTTTTGGAGAGCATGACGGCATTATTGATGAAGAACTTGCTGCAGTACAGGCTGCCCCTGTAGAGAAGGAGTGGCGTGCAAAACTGGGATTGGGGAAAGAGCAGAACCTGTGCTTCTCCAGCATTTTTTATGGTGAGCCGTTTGGGGTTGATCCAAAGATGGCAGACAACCGCTACATCTACTCTGGGAGTGCCGTATTCTTCACAGGCATTGCAAACGACACACAGTTCAGGGACCATATCTCAGGAAAATACAAGATACTCAATTCCATAAAATTCCCCGACCACTACAGCTTTACAAAGACAAACATAAAGGATATAAACAATTGGGCAGCACTATATCCAACATCTGTTGTCTTTACAACCGAGAAGGACAGCAAACGGCTCATCGGGAATCCATATTTGTCAGAAGACCTGAAAAGGAGATTGTTCTATATCCCAATTGAAGTGAGAATCATTCCTGGGCACCCCATCGGGAAGCAACATAATCCAACAGTTCAATAACCTTTGCAGGGTCGTTCTCGGTAACCAGTTTCAGACGGGTCTCCTTAAAATCGGGAAGGCATTTGAAATAGTTGCTCAAATGGCGGCGCATCTCAAGCACCCCCACGCGGTCCCCCTTTACAGAGATTGATTTTGCGAAATGTTTCTTTGCGAGGGCAACCTTCTCCTCTACCGTGAGAGGAGGCATAGGCTCCCCATGCTCCATATAGTATTTTATCTCCTTGAAAATCCATGGGCGGCCATATGTAGCCCTCCCTATCATTATGCCATCCACACCGTAACGTTCAAATGCTGCCGCTGCACCGGGGCCATCTGTTATGTCACCGTTCCCGATGATTGGAATGCGCATCCTCGGATTCTCTTTAATCTTCCCGATAAGGGTCCAGTCCGCCTCTCCTTTATACATCTGGCACCGTGTCCTCCCGTGTACAGTAAGGGCCGCTATACCTACATCCTGCAGCCTCTCTGCCAGTTCAACTATTATCTTTGAGTCTTCGTCCCATCCAAGACGTGTCTTTACGGTAACCGGAAGTTTTACCGCTTCCACAACAGATTTGGTTATCTCAACCATTTTGTCGGGAAAACGCATCATGCCGCTTCCTGCTCCCCTTCCTGCAATCTTGCTCACAGGGCACCCGAAGTTTATATCTATAATGTCCGGGCCCGCACCTCCCGCAATCCGGGCAGCATTCTCCGCCATTTGGGCCGCTTCAACCATTGCCTCCGGGATGTGGCCGTAGATCTGGATTCCTATGGGTTTCTCATAATCAAATGTTACAAGTTTGGCCAGGGACTTCTTGGCATCGCGTATGAGTCCGTCAGATGATACAAACTCCGTGTACATCATATCTGCACCAAACTCCTTGCATATATACCTGAACGATGCATCCGTAACATCTTCCATAGGGGCCAAAAAAAGTGGCTTCACACCCAAATCCAAATCACCGATCTTCATTATCTTTGTTATATGAATTAGAATGCAAAAGTAATGAATATGATGGAATCAAAGAAATTCAAAAGGATTGGAGTCCTCACTTCAGGTGGTGACGCTCCAGGGATGAATGCTGCAATAAGGGCTGTTGTAAGGAGTGCAATATACCACGGAATTGAGCCTGTAGGAATCATGAGGGGATATCAGGGGATATTGGACAAAAGGTTCATAGGGATGCAGTCCCATTCCGTTTCCAAAATAATAAACAAGGGAGGGACAATGCTCAAATCAAGCAGATGCCCGCAGTTCAAGGAGGCCGGAACAAGAGTTCAGGCTATGGAGAACCTTAGGGAGGCCGGAATTGAGGCTTTGGTTGTAATAGGTGGCGACGGCTCTTTCAGAGGGGCAAATGCGTTGTATGAAGAGTTTGATTTTCCTGTGGTGGGGGTTCCAGGAACCATAGACAACGACATTTACGGTACCGATTTTACCATTGGCTTTGATACGGCCATAAATACAGCTGTAGAAGCCATAGACAAGATCAGGGACACAGCAGATTCCCATAACCTCATATTCTTTGTAGAGGTAATGGGGAGGGATGCCGGTTTTATAGGTCTGTATACCGGTATTGCCACAGGAGCCGAACAGTGCCTGATACCGGAGTACCATACCGATATTGACAAATTATGCAGCTACCTTACAAATGAAAGGAGGAAGAACAAGACCAGCGGAATAATTGTGGTAGCAGAGGGTGAAGATGCAGGAAGTGCACATGAAATTGCCCAGAAGGTAAAAGAGAAACTTCCACATTATGACACCAGGGTAACCACTCTTGGCCATATACAAAGGGGCGGTTCCCCTACCTGCAACGACAGGGTTCTGGCCAGCGTCCTGGGAAACGGTGCTGTGGAGGCCCTCATGAGGGGATGGAGCGGAGTTATGGTGGGCCAGATCAACGGTGACATAACCTATACTCCGTTCAATCAAGCTTGTACAAAGCACAATCAGATTAACAAAAATCTATATGAGATAGCTCATATTTTGGCACTTTAAAAATTTTTACTACCTTTGCACCCCCTTATATAGGGGAAATCGCAACAAAAATATAGTATTAACTTAAAAATCAACACAGTGGAGTATCAAAGTTACAAGACAGTTTCGGCAAATGCACAGACCGTAACCAAAGAGTGGTTGGTAATTGACGCAACTGATCTAGTATTAGGAAGACTTGCCAGCAGAATCGCATTGGTTCTAAGAGGCAAGAACAAGGCCAACTACACACCACACGTGGATTGTGGCGATAACGTAATCGTTATCAATGCCGAGAAAATCCGCCTTACTGGTAAAAAGTTGACCGACAAGGTGTATGTAAGACATACAGGGTATCCCGGCGGACAGCGTTTTGCAAACCCTAAGGATTTGCTTGTACGCAAACCAACCGTTGTACTTGAGGAGGCAGTAAGAGGTATGCTTCCTAAAAACAGACTTGGAGCAGAGTTGCTTCGTAACCTACATGTATATGCAGGTCCTGAGCACCCTCACCAGGCACAACAACCTAAAACAGTTACTTTTAACGAAATTTAAACACAGAGCATGGAACAAATCAACGCCCTTGGAAGACGTAAAACAGCAGTTGCTCGCGTTTATGTGAACACAGGAAAAGGTAATATTACCATTAACGGTAAAGAGCTTAACTCATACTTCGTAGAGGAGACTCTTCAGTTTATCGTTAAACAGCCACTTGAGGTAACAAACACTTTGGCAGAGTTTGATATCAAAGTAAACCTTGACGGTGGTGGAATCAAAGGTCAGGCAGAGGCTCTTCGTCTTGGTATTGCACGCGCCCTTTGCGCTATCAATGCTGAGTACAGACCGGCACTTAAAGCTGCAGGATTCCTAACTCGCGACTCAAGAGAGGTAGAGAGAAAGAAACCTGGTCAGCCTGGTGCACGCAGACGCTTCCAGTTCAGCAAACGTTAGTATTTTACAGACAACTGCTTACATTTTTGCACAGTTTGAATTCAAATTTTTCGGGACTTCCTAAAGGGAGTCAAATCCCATGCGGGAACTACCTGATAAATTGTTCAGCTGCGGAAAATTTGAGGATCGGCAAAGCCGCTACCTCAGATTGACATAAAGAGATTTATAAAAAAAGAAAAAACAAAAGAAATGCCTAGAACAAATTTCCAAGACTTACTTGATGCAGGTTCGCATTTTGGTCACTTGAAAAGAAAATGGAATCCAAAAATGGCTCCATACATTTTTATGGAGAAGAATGGTATTCATATCATTGACCTGCACAAGACCGTTGTCAAAATAGATGAAGCAGCAAACATGATGAAACAGCTTGCACGCGCAGGCAGAAAGATTCTTTTTGTTGCTACCAAAAAACAGGCAAAAGAGATTGTTGCCGAGAAGGCTGCTGCTGTTAACATGCCATATGTTACAGAGAGATGGCCAGGTGGAATGCTTACTAACTTCCCTACTATCCGTAAGGCTGTTAAGAAGATGAACACCATTGACAAAATGATTACAGACGGTACTTTTGACACTCTTGCAAAAAGGGAGAAACTTCAGATTACCCGTCAGAGAGCAAAATTGGAGAAGAACCTTGGTTCAATCGCAGACTTGAACCGTCTTCCTTCAGCTCTTTTTGTAGTTGACGTTCAGAAAGAGATGAACGCAGTTAAAGAGGCTAACCGCCTTAACATTCCGGTTATCGCTATGGTTGATACTTGTTGCGATCCTACCCCTATTGATTATGTAATTCCTGCCAACGATGATGCTGCTAAATCAATCGGCCTAGTAATGGATGCACTTTGTGGCGCTGTTGCTGAGGGTCTTCAGGAGAGAAAGATTGAGAAGGAGAAAGAGAAAGAGGCATCTGCAGAGAAAGAGGGCGATGCACCGGTAGCAAAAAAACTACGTTCACGTAAATCAACTGCTGCTGCAGAGGAGAAAGCTGAGTAATTATTTTTAAAGTACAGAACATTATGGAAATTAAAGCTTCAGACGTTGCGAAACTACGCCAGATGACCGGTGCAGGTATGATGGATTGCAAGAAGGCTCTTGTAGAGGCTGAGGGCGATTTTAACAGAGCACAGGAGATCATCAGAGAGAAAGGCAAACTAGTTGCAGCAAAACGTTCAGACAGAGAGACTACAGAGGGTAAAGTTGTAGCTCTTGTAAATGCAGACAATACTAAAGCTATCCTTACTGCTCTTGGTTGCGAGACAGACTTCGTTGCCAAAAATGCAGAGTTCCAGGAGTTGGCCGGCAATATTGCCAAGACTGCACTTGAGAACTTCCCAGCAGACCTTGCAGGTTTGATGGCTTGTTCATTCAACGGACAGACTGTAGAGGATGCTATCACTCAGCAGACCGGTAAGAGCGGTGAGAAACACGCTGTACCTTTCTATGCAAACATTGAGGCTCCTTACATCTCTTCATATATGCACGTAATCAACGGCAAGCTTGCAGCTATCGTTGGTTTCAACAAAGAGGTTTCTGCAGAGGTTGGTAAAGGTATCGCTATGCAGGTTGCTTCAATGAACCCTGTTGCCCTTGATGCAGCATCTGTTCCACAGGAGGTTATCAACAATGAGCTTACAGTTGCAGTTGAGAAAACCAAAGAGGAGCTTGTTCTTAAAGCAGTAGAGGCTGCCCTTAAGAAAGCCGGCATCAACCCTTCACATGTTGACAGTGAGGACCACATTGAGTCTAACATGGCTAAAGGCTGGATCACTGAGGAGGAGGCTGCAAAAGCTCGTGAGATCAAAGCTACCGTTACTGCAGAGAAAACTGCAGGCCTTGGCGCTGAGGAGGCTAAAATCCAGAACATCGCTAAAGGTAGACTTGGCAAGTTCTTCAAAGAGAACACTCTTCTTGAGCAGGCTTACCAGATGGGTGACGGCAAGCAGTCTGTAAAAGATTTCTTGGCTTCAGTTGACAAGGATGTTAAAGTTGTTGCTTTCAAGAGATTCTCTCTTAACGACTAATTTTAACTTCACCATAAAAAAGCTGACTTTTTGAAAGTCAGCTTTTTTTATTTCACCCTCTCCCTCACACCATCCAGGAACTGTTTCATTGCAGCACTATCCTTTGCAGCTACAATTTCTTTCAATTCATTCAATTTGTCTATAATGCCCTGCAACTGCCCGTTGGTGTTTGGATTGAACAGAATCTCTGTAAGGAGGTAGTCATCCTCACTCAACAGCCCATGTGCGATTGCCAGATGTTTCTTGAATGTTGTACCAGGAACCTCCTGATGCTTCATTATCGAGCCAAAAACAAGGGTTGATGCAAATGGAATTGAAAGTGAATAAGCCACAACCTCATCGTGTCCGTCAAAAGTATATTCCCTTACATTCAGCTTGAGAGAGCTGAACAGATCACGGTAGAAAATCATACCCATATAATCTGTTCCCCTAACCGCAACTTTGCCAGAAGCATCCTTATGCTGCGGTTCATTTATAATTATGGCGTTTTCTGTCTGAAGATTCCCAAGATTGGCAAAAGTTGGGCCAAACATTGGATGGACAGATACATATCTGAATCCGGACTGCTCATAGAAATCCTTGAGTCCTGTTTTTACAGATGCTATATCTGAAAGGATACACCCCTGCGGCAAATACGGCATAACCTCCCTGAATGCAGCTTCGGTATAGCTCAAGGTTACACAATTTATCACCAGTTCAGGAGCAAATTCCTTCACTTGATCCATAGTGGAGAAACGCAATGCATTGTAGATAAAACGCATCCTCTTGAGATCCTTCTCAAAGACTGCAATCTCATGATTGAAACTCAGAAGGTCAGAAAAGAATGACCCCATCTTACCGTTCCCCAAAATAAGTATTCTCATATCCGTACTCTCTATAATGCCAACTGTATCCTTACCGATTCCTCATGTATGCTCTTCATTATTGCAAAGACAAACTCTTTGTCCAAGTTCATTGCCTCTCCCATCTGGGCACGTTTCTCAAGAATCTCATTGTATCGTCCTGTCTGCAATACCGGCATATTGTTCTCTTTCTTGTACATACCTATCTCCCTTGAAACCCTGTTTCTCTTTGCCAGAATGGTAAGGAGCTGCTCATCTATCTCATCTATCTGCTTACGCAATACTGAGATGTTCTCTGTTGTCTGCTTGTTCTCTCTCAAAACCAACATCTTTATGGTAAAATCCAAAACTTGCGGGGTTATCTGCTGTTTGGCATCACTTAATGCCTCGTCGGGATTACAATGTGATTCCACCATAAGTCCGTCAAACTTGAGGTCCATTGCCTGCTGCGATATTGGAGCAACCAGTTCCCTCTTTCCACCAATATGGCTCGGATCGCAGAACATTGTAATGTTCGGATAACGGCGTCTGAGTTCAATTGGAATATGCCATAAAGGGAGATTTCTGTAGAGTTTCTGATCATAAGTGCTGAATCCTCTCAGAATTACACCAACATTGGTAATGCCGGCATTTACAAGTCTCTGCAATGCTCCAATCCAAAGCTCAAGATCAGGATTTACAGGATTCTTTACCAGCACAGGTATATCTGTACCTTTAAGGGAATCTGCCAGCTCCTGCATTGCAAAAGGATTTGCTGCAGTTCTGGCCCCTATCCACAAAATGTCTATACCGGCTTTGACTGCTTCAAATACATGTGCAGCAGTTGCCACCTCAGTTGCCACAAGCATTCCGGTCTTCTGTTTAACCTCCTTTAGCCATGGAAGGCCAACGGTTCCTACCCCCTCAAATCCTCCCGGTTTGGTACGCGGTTTCCATATTCCTGCCCTGAATATCTTTACTCCATTCTTTGCCAATTCCTGTGCTGTATTCAACACCTGCTCACGGCTCTCTGCACTGCAGGGGCCAGCAATTATTATTGGGCGCTCTGATGCCTCAATTCCCGGTAAAACCAATTTCTCAATTTCCATAATACCAAATTTTCCCGATAACTATTCTACATTTTCATTTATCCTGCAAAGTGCCCGCTGCAATGTCTCTTCATTTGCACAAAGGGATATCCTTATATAATTATCCCCATTGGAACCGAAGATGAACCCCGGGGTGAGGAACACCTTTGCATTATACAGCACCTTGTCACAAATATCTACACCTTTTCCCTGCACTTTTCCCCACAGAAACAGTCCCACCTGTCCTGGGGCAACCTCTGCCCCCACCTTCTCAAGTATTGCCTGCGCCAACGCCTTGCGCGCCGCATAAACCCCGTTCATCTGCACATACCACTCTTTTGGCGCCTCAAGAGCCTTTACTGCAGCCAGCTGCATAGGGCGGAACATTCCGGAATCCATATTGCTCTTTACCCTCAATACCCACTCTACAAACTGACTGTTTGAAACAAGCGTTCCAATACGCCATCCGGGCATATTATGGCTCTTGCTCATTGAATTGAGTTCAATGCATATATCCTTCGCTCCCTCCACACTCATGATGCTCAAAGGCTTATCATTCAGGATGAAACTGTAAGGGTTGTCGTGACAGATTATAATACCGTACTTCTTTCCAAAGGCCACAAGCCTCTCAAACAGTTCTACGGAACCGTTTGCCCCTGTAGGCATATTGGGATAATTGCACCACATGAGTTTTACAGAATCAAGGTCTATTTCCCCATTCTTGTGGGCCTGCTCCAATGCATTAAAATCGGGCTGCCACCCTTTTTCTGCACAAAGATCATAACTTATAATTTTTGCTCCCACCAATTTGGATACAGATGAGTATGTAGGATATCCCGGATTTGGAACAAGTACCGCATCACCATCATTTACAAAAGCCATGGAGATGTGCATTATACCCTCCTTGCTGCCCATCAGCGGCAACACTCCATTGACAGGGTTGAGCTCCACACCGTACCACCTGCTGTACCATTGCGCCCATGCCTGCCTCAGTTGTGGGGTACCCACATACGGCTGATAACCGTGAGCCTTGGGATCTGCCGCCTCTTGAGCCAAAGTATCTGTAACTTCCTTAGCCGGCGGAAGATCCGGACTCCCTATCCCCAAATTTATAACATCCGCCCCCTGGGAATTCATCTGTGCAATCTCCTTCAGCTTTACAGAAAAATAATACTCCTGTACATTTGATATCCTGTCTGCTGGAACTATCTCTTTCATATCATTCTTATTTATTGGACCGACTGTTCACCTTCCATATACTCTCCCAGTATCTGCAGATCCTTAACAAGAGGCAATATTGCATCTACCGCCTGCCTGTATCTCCTGTAATCTGTAAAAAGGAGATTTACATAGAACTGGTATCTCCATTCCTCCCCCACTATTGGCATTGATTGTATCATTGAGAGGTTCATGTCATAAAACGAAAGTACCGACAATACCTTTGAGAGGCTTCCGCTCATATGGGGCAATGTAAATACCATCGAGCTTTTGTTGATGTTCTCCTGTTCAACGCACAATTCCCCCAACACATCTGTTGCCACATCCTTGTTTGCCAAAATAAGGAAACGGGTAAAGTTTCTCTTGTTTGTCTCTATCCCATCTGCAAGGATATTCATGCCATACAGTTCTGCCGCTCCCGCAGGGCATATGGCAGCATGGTCTGCAAGATTGTTCTCCTTTATCCATTTTGCACTCCCGGCAGTATCCTCTTTCTCCACCAGCTTTACATTGGGGAGGGTATCCAGAAATTCCTGGCACTGCATGAATGCCATCGGATGGGTGTTTATCTCCTTTATATCTGCCAACTGCACCCCAGGCAATGCCACCAGAGAATGGGCTATCCTCAATTTGTACTCGCCCACTATTACAAGCCTGTTGTCCTGAAGTATCTTGTAATTTTGCAAAAGACTTCCGGCAATGGTGTTCTCTATTGCCATTATTCCCAATTTTGAAGGATCCTTCACCACATGGGCAGCCAACTCCTTGAATGTATCACAATCAATGGTCTCCACCTCATCATTCCTGAAGAATAGTTTTGCTGCAATATAATGGTTGCACCCACCTATTCCCTGTATTGCCACTTTCCGTTTCATATACTACAAAAAAACTCCCACCACTACGGCAGGAGTTCATAAATTATTGTCAATTCATTACATACAAGCTCCCGCCTTTAACCTGTTGCATGGATAAAAGTAAAAAAAGAAGAAGTATGTAAATCGGTTCTGTCTCATATCTGACGACAAATTTATCCATTTTATTCCAAGTTCCAAAGGATTTAAGAATTTTTTTAATACTGATAATAATTTATAAATTTGCTTTTTGTACAAACAGAATAAAAATGAAGACAAATATCTATATCAATAAGAGCCTCAGCGGTTTATCTGATTTGGCATTAGCAAAAGACAAAACTTTTGTTATAATTGATAACAATTTGAAACATCTCTCTTCATTTTTTAAAGATTTTCCTCAGATTTCCTTTGTATCAAGTGAGCAGAACAAGGTTATGGATACAATTGGAGAGATTGCCGGAAAGCTCCTCAATCTTGGAGCAGACAGGGATGCCCTTGTTATTGGAGTGGGGGGAGGAATAACCACAGACATTACCGGCTTCATTTCTTCCATATATAAAAGGGGAGTAAAGTTTGCCTTTGTTCCAACTACACTGCTCTCCCAAGTGGATGCCTCCATTGGAGGAAAAAACGGAGTGAATTTCCAGTCATACAAAAATATTCTTGGAACCATTACCCAACCTGAATGGATTTACATATGCCCTGAGCTGCTTTCCACCCTTCCTCAAGATGAATTCAAGGCGGGAATTGCAGAAGTTCTCAAGACATTCATACTCTTTGATAAAGTCCATTACCGCAGCGCTGTAGAGTATTTCAGTGCAGTTGCAGATGAATATGCCCTGGCAGGGGAAACTGGAATTACATACGGTGAGATTGCCACAAGGGTGGACATGGAAAAGCTATGTGAAATCATAGGGAAGTGCGCCCGGTACAAATGTGGTGTGGTTGAGAGGGATGAATTTGAAAAGGGGGAGAGAAGACTACTCAATCTGGGACACACATTTGCCCATTCCATTGAGAAACTTACCGGGGGAGAGATTTCTCACGGTTATGCAGTTGCCATAGGGATAGTGATAGCAGCAAGGATAGCATGCTCCATGGGGATGGGCAATGAAGAGTTTGCAAGGATACTTGCAGAAGATTTACGCATGTGCGGACTCCCAGCAACCCTGCAGGAGTGCAGCGCAACATCACACCTTAAGATCAGGGACCTTGCAGATGCAGTAAAAAAGGACAAGAAAGTTACAGGCAACAATATCCATTTCATCCTTCCAAAAGGGTTGGAGGATGTGGAGGATGTCATCATCCCGATAGAGACCATTAAAACCATTTGCAATGATTTGTGTTAGCGTTCAGGAAAAGGATTTTACAAAGTGCAGGGAAATACTCAAGAGTTCCCCTATGGTGGAGTTGAGAGGAGATCTGTGCGGTTTCACTGCGGCACAGACAGCTGAACTGGTTCAGATGCATCCCAACCTGCTCTACACCCACAGGATAGCTGGGAGCTCGTTGGAAACTGCCTACAGCTGTATGGTGGAAGCTATAAAGAAGGGGGCCAAATATATTGACATTGAGATTGAAGCACCTGTAGATTACCTTGAGCAGATAAAATCCTATGCAAGGGTCAACGGATGTACACTCATTATATCCTATCACAATTTTGAAGGGACACAATCCCTGCAAGAACTGCAGACCATATATGACATCTGCCGCCGCAAAGGGGCAGATATAGTTAAGATTGTAACTACTGCACACAACATCTCTGATGCTTCAAGGGTGATGCAGCTATACAGATACTGCAAAAAGGACAGTGAACTTGTAGTTTCAAATTACATGGAGAGGGGCGAGGAGAGCGGTTCTCTGAGCAACAGTTTTGGAGAGGAACAGGCCAGGTTGCTCGCTTTCTGCATGGGTAAAGCAGGGAAATTCACAAGGCATCTTTGCCTGGCTTTGGGTGCCCCATACACCTATACGGCGTTGGATGATGCTTCGGCAACTGCACCTGGGCAGTTTACCAGGGAGGAGGTGGAGAGGCTTCTGTGCAAAGATGAATACAAGTTCCCTACCATGAGGCGTGAAGAGACAATCTTTGGAGAGGCAATGCCCGCACTGGAGATTCCATGCTCAAAAAGCATAGCCCAAAGAGCTGTTCTGGCAGCAGCACTTGCAGAAGGGAAGACCGTTTTGAGGAACTTTGAGCCTTGCAATGATATTCTTGGGGCCGTAGAAGTGATAAAATCTTTGGGTGCAGAAGTTGGTTTGGAGGGGACAACCTTAACTGTAAATGGATGCGGTGCCGAATCCCTCAAGGAGATCTCTTCCATATTTGTTGGGGAGAGCGGTCTTCTTACAAGGCTTCTGATACCAATGGCTGCATATTTGTCGGGAGGAGAAAAGGAGATTGAAATTTACGGGAAGGGGAGTATCCTCAAAAGGAATCTCACTGAGTCTGCCAATGCGGTGGAGGCTGCCGGGGCACAATGCACTACAAATGGAGGACTCCTTCCATTCAAGGTTAGCGGAGGGATAACTGAAAACTGCATAGAGTTTTCGGGGAAAGAGAGTTCCCAGATAGTTTCAGGGTTCCTGATGATGCTCCCACTGCAGAAAAACGGCTCCACCCTCATCATAACAGAGCCTGCAAGTATCCCATATATAGATCTCACATTACGGGTACTGAAGAGTTTTGGAATAATAATTCATCAGGAGAGGGAGCTGCCGCATAAGATAACCTACAGGATTCCCGGAGGACAAAAATACCGTCCTACAGAAATGTATATGGATTCCGACTGGAGTTCTGCCGCAAATTTTGCGGTTGCAGGGGCCCTTACAGGTGGCATAACCCTTAAAAACATGCCTCTTGACTCTTCTCAGGCAGATGAGAATATAATCAACCTGCTACAAGGATTCGGATACGGGATAAAGGCTGAGGCAGCTGGAGAATTCAATGATATAACCATATACCCTACCCTTCCCGACAATCCGGGGGGAATATCGGGAAGGAGGGAGTTTTCATTGCATGACTGCCCTGACCTCTTCCCCATTGCAGCAGTTATGGCATGTATGGGCGAGGGAGATACCGTTTTTGAGGGGGTAGGAAGACTTGCCCAGAAAGAGAGCAACAGGGCTGAGACCGTTTTCAGTGAACTCACCAAATTGGGATTTGATATACAGATTGACGGCGATAAGATGTATATTTGCGGCAAAGGGAAATCATCCTGCCGCAATGTTGGGGAACCTGTGCTCTGCAACAGCCATAACGACCACAGAATAGCAATGGCCCTTTATATTGCCTCATTAGCCGGCGATATTGATATAAAGGTGGATAATATAAAATGTATAGACAAGTCTTTCCCTACATTTTTGGAAAGACTTAAAAAATAATGACATGAACAGCTACGGTAACAAATTCAGAATTTCCATGTTTGGTGAGTCTCACGGTGAGCTCATTGGTATTGTTATGGACGGTGTCCCTGCAGGGATTCCCCTTTGTGCAGAAGATTTTATTGCTGATTTGAGCCGTAGGAAAAGCGGAGGAAAAGGGACGACTCCCCGCATTGAGAGCGACATGCCCCATATTGTAAGCGGCGTTTTTGACGGGCATACTACAGGGGCGCCTCTTGCAGTGGTATTCCAGAACGGAAACACCATCTCCAAAGATTACTCCCAGTTCAGAGCCGTTCCACGCCCGGGGCATGCAGATTTTACTGCAGATGTAAAGTTCAGCTCATTCAATGACATAAGGGGTGGAGGACATTTTTCGGGAAGACTTACACTCGTTCTTGTTACAGCTGGTACTGTTGCCAAGAAGATTGCTTCAGATATCAGTTTCAATGCTGCCATCACACATATTGGAGGGTCGGATGAGCCTGCGGCCTGGGACGGGATAATTTCAGGTGCTATGGCGGAAGGAGATTCTGTAGGGGGCATTATTGAGTGTGTATGCAACGGAGTTCCTGCAGGTTTGGGTGAGCCGTTCTTCAACTCCCTTGAGTCTGAAATTGCCCATCTGGCATTCTCAATTCCTGGAGTGAGGGGTATTGAATTTGGAGACGGATTCAGCTCTGCGGCCATGAAAGGTAGCCAGCACAATGACAGCTTTATAGACCAACAAGGGCATACAGCCACCAATGGTGCCGGCGGTATAAATGGTGGAATAAGCAACGGCAACCCCGTTGTATTCAGGATTGCCGTAAAACCCACTTCAAGCATTTCCAAAATCCAGCACACATTCAATTTTGAATCCGGCGAAATGGAAGATTTCTCTGTAAAGGGGAGACATGACGCCTGCATCGCCTTGCGTTGCCCTGTAATTGTTGAAGCCATTGCTGCAATAGCCCTGGCCCAACATATCCGCTAAAGTGTAAGTTTCACACCAAAGGCACAATTGCGTCCCTGCCCCCAATATCCTGTGAAGGTATTGATGGTATGGTCTTTCCCGTCTTTTCCCCTCTCTATATACCACTCATCAAATACATTGTTGAGATTAAAGAAGAAATTTGCTCCAACTGCCTTATTGCCCATCCTGAAGTATTTAAGATAGCTTACACTTATATTTACAAGATGGTAATCAGGCAATTTGAACGGCTCTGTCCGGTCATTTGCATCAGTTCTGGTGTTAGGCTCAAAATCTGCCCAATACCTTGCACTGTAATTCCAGCCCAACTGTACAGTAAGTTCTCCATTTGCAGCATCTGATATAGTACCCATAGGGTCAATCACTGAATATCCGCTCAAAGAGCCAAGAGGTTTGAGTGTAAGGTTTGCCCCTATCTGTGTCTGTGGAGCATCACCTACAGGAAGGCCATTGCTGTAAACGTCTATTCTCTGTGCAACCTGTCCTGTATAGTTGTCATAAATGATTGCATTTACATCATTCTTCCATTTCCAGCTGCCTATTGAGGCATAACCTGCAAGTTTTCCCCATCTGCTGAAATTGTAATAGGCATCCACCTCCACTCCATAATGGAATGCATCAAGGCCTGTTATCATATATTTGCAGGCATCCTCACTCTCCTGCTGTTTGTACGGAGAACTCATTATTGACTTGTTCTTCCAGTAGCTTGCATAGAAGGTTGCCTCTATTCCTGCTCTGCCAAATACAGAACGGAAACCGGCCTCTCCAAGGTAATTCTGTTCATTTTCAACCCCCTCAGAAATATGGTTGTTGCCGCTTGCAAAGAATACATTTGAATATGGCACCCTGCTGTAATATGCACCGTTAACATAAAGGCTTGTAGCAGCATTGTCTGAAGATTTTATTCTGTACAGTGCACCTGCCTTTACTGCTCCTCCAAGCCCCTTTGCCCAATCGCTGTAGATATCATTTACATAATTGTAGCTGTCCCATCTTTGGGTTGCAGAACCGTTCAATAAGGCCCCAAGCTCAATATTCCATCTTGGATTCTTATATGACAGGGATGTATAAAGGGTCCCAAAATGGGTATCCTTACCGTTTCTGGTACGGATATAGTCCCCAACCTTCTTAATTGGATTTCTCCCTGCAGCCCCTGCCAGTGATTTTGTAGAATAATCTTCATACCAATATTCTGCACCAAGGAGATCCCTTATCTGCTCCTTTTCCCATGTAAAATAGCCCTGATAATGGAATCCTCCACCCAAAGTAAATTTCTCTGAAAGCTCAAGCTCAAAAGCACTCTTTGCCCCTATCTGGGTATGTCCGGCTATATAATCACTCAACGCATTCTGGGCAGATTTCTCCTGCTCTGTTGTACCATTTGCATATGCAGCTCTATTCTCCGCTACAACTGCATCCCAATCTACATGACCATCAGTCTGGTGGGCAGCGATGCTTTTTCCTTTAGTCTCTGTCCAATATCCGCCACCATGCGCCAATGCAAGGTATATTGCATTGTTCAATCTGAAATTGCGCTGTTTTTCACCCACTTTTGCATTATAATAATGGTTAAGGGTAAAATATGGCTTATGGTAATTGTTTCTGCTTATGCTGCGGGCCTCCCTGTAACCGTCGGGATGAGTGATGTATCCCCAGTTCTTGCTGTAGCTCCTGCCGTACTTCTGTACCTCATCATAGGTTAATCTGGCAGACCTCTGGCTGTGCTTCTCCGGTGAGCCCATTGCTGTAAACAGGAATGAGTGTCTGGTGTTGACCTTCTTGCTTACAGAGAGAAGGTATGACCATGCATCCACATCTGTACACTCCACCCAACTGTCTCCCCACACTTTGGATACCAGGAAAGAGACTCCCCAGCCTTTGCCCAACTCACCGCTGTTATAATTTATAAAGGCTTTTGAAGTTCCTCCACCTGCATAATTGTAACCCACTCCGTATGTAGGGGTCTTGCCCGGGCTCTTGGTTACAATATTTATACTTCCTCCAACAGAATTGTCGCTGAGCATACTACCTCCAACACCCTTCTGTACCTGAATTGTGGCTGTTGCATCAGTAAGTCCCAGCCAGTTGTTCCAGTACATGCTGCCGCTGGTAAGCCCAGAAATTGGAATACCGTTGAGCAATACAGATATGTTCTCCTGCTTGAAACCCCTTATGTTTATTTTGGCATCTCCGTAACTTCCTGTCTCTGCTGTTGCATAAATGCCCGGTATATCCTTCAGAAGCTCAGGATATGTCTTTCCTGCAGCCTGTACTGCAATAGTTTTCTCATCAATATCAACCAACCTCAATGGAGATACATTTTTCCTCTTTACTCCCGACGATACTATAATCTCCTTTATGAGAATGGAACTGTCGGGAAGCTGGACAGCAGGATTGCCCTCATCTGCCACTGCTTTGAAGAGTTTCTTTTCTGAATCTGTTGATTTAAGTTCTGTTGCCTGTATACCTGATGAGGCAACGCAAAATAGGAGCGCCGCAGCGCTTAGCTGAGTGAAAAATTTTTTTGACATGACATTTAAAATTTACTTCCATCCAGACTTTAACTGTTGGTACCGTAGTTTCAACGGTTCCACCTTTGGCCTGCAGCCTCAGGGTCGCGGACTTTACCGCCAGTGGGGACTTTCACCCCGCCCCGGAAATTTTAACTGTAACAAAGATAATAAAAATACTCTCTAATTATAAACAATAGGGGAAGAAATATTTTGAAAACTAAATCCCTCCCACGCGTTCACGAGACCACGGGAGGTCACGGTTTTCAAAATATTCCTTCCCCTATTGTTATCTTTAGTCCTGTACTATTCTACTATTGAGCCGGCTACGATATTTGCAACCAAAGCCCTGAGTCTTGTAACACTACCCTTGTCTGCAGGGTGAACCCTATGAGCCAATAGGATTACGGCTGTCTTTGAAACAGGATCAACTATGAATGATGTTCCAGTATAACCGGTATGGCCAAAAGTCCTTGTCTTGTGGAACAAGTTGCCCTGATTTGAGTTGTAGTCTGAATAGTTGTCCCAACCAAGTGAACGGCCAAGGTGCTCAAAACCTGCAGGAACCTGAGTCATAGTCTCTACAGTCTGTTTTCCAAGAACCTGACGGCCATTGTAGTTGCCGCCATTCATAAGGGCAGCAGCCAACACTGCCAAATCCTCTGCACAAGAGAATACACCTGCATTACCAGAGTTGCCATGGTTCATAACCCTTGCAAGAGGATCGTGTACCTCACCCAAGAAACACTCACCCTCACCGGTTTTCTCGGTAGGGGCAACTCTTGGCATAAGCTCCGGTTTGTTCTTAGGCATATATGTTGTACTTGTCATGCCAAGGACATCAAAAATGTTCTTCTGTGCATACTCTGCCAATGTCATTCCTGTAATATTCTGTAATACATTCTGCAATGTAATGAAGTTCAAGCAGCTGTACTCGAAAGTGGTAGTAGGCACATGTTTTCTCCTCATTGTACAGATATAGCTCATAAGGCTGTCGGGATCATCCTTGCCTTTATCTTTTATTACAACCTCAGGAGAAACATATGATGGAAGTCCGCTTGAATGTGTAAGCAGGTCAATCATTCTGATATTTATCTTCTTCCCTGTCTCAGGATCTACATATGGCTGGAAACCTGGGATATACATATCAACCCTGTCGGTAAGCCTGTATCCTCCGCTCTCCATAAGGTGGTTCATGCTCATTGCTGTACCAACAACTTTACTGCATGATGCCAGGTCAAATATTACATCCTCTGTCATAGGGACAACCTCAGGATATACACTCTTGTTTCCATAAGCCTTGATGTAGGCCATCTTGCCGTTTCTTACAACTGCAAGGACTGCTCCTGGAATCTCCTTCTTCTCAATGGAAGCGTTGATAACCTCATCAACTCTTGAAAGGCGGGTCTCATCCATACCTGCCTGAGATGGTTTTACCCTCTCCAATCTTACTGTTCCCTTACCGTCAGTTGCCGCATTGGATGGTGTACATGCGCCAAATACAACCAAAGCTGCAGCACAAACTGCAAATGCTTTAAAAAATCTTTTCATATTGCAATAGTTTAATAAGTTTCTTTGAGTTGCTAAGTTAGAAAAAAAACTCCAATCAATTATAAAGAAGCAAAGAAAGTAACAAGAAAAGGGACTGAGAAATCCACTACCACACCATGAAATATTGAAATGAAAGCCAACTCCTTGCCACATACAGATACAATTACCGGTAATGTTGAATCCATTGAGGTTGCCCCTCCTGTTGAAATAGGTGCCAATATGCCGAACACCCTACAGATAACAGGGGCAAACAGCAATGTCATCACCTCCCGCATTATATTTGCCATAAGGGCTATAGTACCCAGCTGGGCTGCAGCTACAACACCTATGGAAGCCTCCTTAATCTGCGTAATGAGTACAGAAGAAAGGGAATAATACCCGAAACCTGCCCCAACTGCCATGCAGTCCTCCATTTCTATCCCTTTGAGTACCAGGCCTGCCACCGGAACAAAAAGCAAAGTCCCAACTATTGTACCCAAAGGCAGCAGAAGAAGTTTTGGCCTTATACCTGCAAGTATCTCCTTGAGTCTCTTGTCGCTTCCGATACTTATACCCACTTGTATCATAAGGAGATACAGCACATACATGGATAAATCACCATTGGTAAGCATTTGAGGCATAATTCCAAACCATCCGCACACACACCCTGCAGCAAAAAAGGCTACCACAATAAAACCACCCATAAACTGGAAAAACATATCTCGCGAATGCGGAGCAGCCTGTGCCTGTACATGTACCGGTGCTGGTGCCTGTTCCTGCGCCTGTGCCTGAGTCTGCGCCTCTGCCTTTTCCTCTGCCTGTGCCACAGATTCCGCGTTCTCACCTTCAGCGGAGGCAATTGGCAAACCACCTTTACTGAATACAAACCTGTAAACTATCCACGCAAAACAACAACTCCCCAATACTCCCGACAAAGATATTGCCAGAGCCTTCAACCCCAAGGTATCCAGATTTGCAACCACCTGCTCATTTGCACCAACCTGAAGGCCAAAAAAGAAAAGCAGCAGCCATATAGTGTATGAAATACCCTTATACAGCCACTCCACCCACCACTGCCTGCGGAGCAAATACCCCATAGCAATACCGCTGAATGTAATGAACAGAACCTTGAACATAACAAAGATTTTTTCCCGACAAAAATACTACAAACCCCCAAATACACAAAATGCCCTTGCTGTCCACGCAGAGAGGGTATTTTGTGGACACAACCTTCCCCAAAATGGCATTTGTCCACGCAGAGAGGGTATTTTGTGGACACAACCTTCCCCAGAATAGCATTTGTCCACGCAGAGAGGGTATTTTGTGGACACAACATACCCCAAAATGGCATTTGTCCACGCAGAGGGGGCTTTTTGTGGACACAACATACCCCAAAATGGCATTTGTCCACGCAGAGGGGGCATGGTGTGGATGCAATGTGCTATCGGGAAGATTGGGGAGGAAGGTAACGGATGGAAAGGGAACCGTGGGAAGGGAGCCATGGGAAGGGAACGGGTGAGATGGGAGCAGTGAGCAATAAAAAAGAGGAACCGCACCGCAGTTCCTCTTTTTCTATATGGGGTAATTCAAATTACTCCTGAGTTTTTTTAGCACGTGGCTTGCCACCTTTGCGGTTATCCCTTCTGCCTCTGTTGCCGCCTCTGTTGCCCTGATTGTTCTGAGCACCAGCATTGGTATTAACACCTGCATTAGGAGTAAGATCTCTCTTACCGTAAACCTCACCGTTGCAAACCCATACTTTGATACCAAGAACACCTACTTTAGTGTGAGCCTCAGCCAAAGCGTAGTCAATATCAGCACGGAATGTGTGAAGTGGAGTTCTACCCTCTTTGTAAAGCTCTGAACGTGCCATCTCAGCACCACCCAAACGGCCGCTGATAAGCACTTTGATACCCTCAGCACCCATTCTCATGGTAGTAGCGATAGCCATTTTGATAGCTCTACGGTATGAAACTCTACCCTCTACCTGTCTTGCAATGTTGTTTGCAATGATATTTGCATCAACCTCTGGACGTTTTACCTCAAAGATGTTGATCTGAACCTCTTTGTTGGAGATCTTCTTCAACTCCTCTTTAAGCTTGTCAACCTCCTGACCGCCTTTACCGATAATAACACCAGGTCTTGCAGTGTGGATAGTAACAGTGATTAGTTTAAGTGTTCTCTCAATAACGATTTTTGAAAGACTTGCCTTAGCAAGACGTGCGTTAAGATACTCACGGATTTTTGTATCCTCAAGAATCTTTGCAGCGTAGTCTTTTCCGCCGTACCAGTTAGAGTCCCAGCCACGGATAACACCAAGTCTATTGCTTATTGGATTAGTTTTCTGTCCCATGATTATTTCTCCTCTGATTTAACGGCTTTTTTATCCAAAATGATAGTAACGTGGTTAGAACGTTTTCTGATTCTTGCAGCTCTACCCTGAGGTGCAGTTCTGATTCTCTTAAGAGAACGGCCCTGGCCAACCATAATGGTAGAAACAATTACGTTACCGTTTTCCAACTCTTTTTTATCTGCCTCGTTCTTAGCCTCCCAGTTTGCAATTGCAGAACGTAGAAGAGTCTCAAGACGAACTGAAGCCTCTTTCTTTGAATATTTAAGAATATCCAAAGCACGGTTAACCTCAACACCTCTGATAATATCCGCTACAAGGCGCATTTTACGGGGAGAGGTAGGAACATCATTCAGCTTAGCTATAGCTGTGTGTTTTTTTATCTCTTTCTGCCTTTCGGCCATTAATTTTTTACGAGCTCCCATTTTACTGTAATCTGTGTTTCATTATACTATTTACGATTACCAGAGTGACCTTTGAAGGTTCTTGTAGGAGCAAACTCTCCGAGTTTGTGACCTACCATATTCTCAGTTACATATACCGGAATAAACTTGTTTCCGTTATGAACAGCGATAGTATGACCAACAAAATCTGGCGAAATCATACTGGCTCTAGACCAGGTTTTCACTACATCTTTCTTGCCTGACTCATTCATGGCAAGAACTCTTTTCTCTAGGCTAGCCTCAATATAAGGACCTTTTTTAATCGAACGACTCATAATACTCTATTCAGTTTAATCCGTTATTTCTTTCTACCTTCAATGATAAACTTCTTAGTAGTCTTCTTAGGGTTTCTAGTCTTGTAACCCTTAGCTGGCAAGCCTTTTCTTGAACGAGGGTGACCTCCTGAAGCACGGCCTTCACCACCACCCATAGGGTGATCAACCGGGTTCATTACAACACCTCTCACGCGAGGTCTGCGGCCCAACCAACGTTTACGACCAGCTTTACCATGTGACTCCAAGTTGTGGTCTGCATTTGACACAACACCTACAGTTGCACGGCAAGTAACCAATACCATTCTGGTCTCACCTGAAGGCAATCTTAGAATAGCGTGGTTGCCCTCGCGAGCAGTAAGCTGAGCATAGCATCCTGCTGAACGTGCCATAGCAGCACCCTGACCAGGAACCAACTCGATGTTGTGGACAAATGTTCCTAACGGAATCTCTGACAAGAATAGAGTGTTACCTACCTCTGGAGCAACACCTGCACCTGAAGCAATAACCTGACCTACCTGAATGCCCTTAGGAGCAATGATGTAGCGTTTCTCGCCATCTGCGTAAACCACCAATGCAATTCTTGCACTGCGGTTTGGATCATACTCAATAGTTTTAACTGTAGCGGTATAGTTATCCTTGTTTCTTAGGAAATCAATGATACGGTACATTTTCTTGTGACCGCCACCAATGTAGCGCATAGTCATTTTACCTGAGTTGTTTCTACCACCAGTTCTTTTTAGTGGAGCCAACAAAGATTTCTCAGGTACTGAACATGTAATCTCGTCAAATGCGCTGATTACTTTATTTCTTTGACCGGGAGTAACCGGTTTAAATTTACGTACTGCCATCTCTTAAATGTTGCTGTAGAAATCAATCTTATCTTCACCGGCCAAAGTTACATACGCTTTCTTGAAGTGGTTTGCACGGCCTGACAATAAACCCGCTTTAGTGTAGCGGCTCTTCTTTTTTCCGTGGTAGTTAACGGTATTTACATCTTTAACGTTAACACCATACAATTGCTCAATCGCAGCTTTGATCTCCAACTTGTTAGCTGAACGATCAACTACAAAACCGTAACGATTCAATTTTTCGCCCTGAATCGTCATCTTCTCTGTTACTAAAGGCTTAATTAAAATTCCCATCGTTTTCCGGTTTTTTAGCGTCCATACTCAGTATAAAGAGCGTCCTGTGTACCGTCTACGAATACAACGCTGTATGCATTCATGATGTCATAAGTGTTGATCTCGTTTACATTTACAACTTTAACGTTCTCCAAGTTACGTGACGACAAGTAAATATTATTTGAATTCTCAGGAAGCACAAAAAGAACTCTTCTGCTGTTAGCTTTGATGTTGTTCAAAATGCTGATGAACTCTTTTGTTTTAGGTGCCTCCATAGCAAATGGCTCAACTACTGTGATTACGTTCTCTTTAGCTTTGTATGACAATGCAGAGAAACGTGCAAGCTGTTTAAGCTTCTTGTTAAGTTTAAAACCATAGCTTCTTGGCTGTGGACCGAATACTCTACCACCACCTACGAATGTTGGTGATTTGATGCTGCCGTGACGTGCACCGCCAGAACCTTTCTGTCTTACGATCTTCTTGGTACTGTAAGCAACCTCCCACCTCTCTTTACTCTTGTGTGTACCCTGACGCTGGTTTGCAAGGTATTGCTTAACGTCCAGGTAAATTGCATGATCGTTTGGCTCCAAACCAAACACTGCCTCGTTCAAAGTCACTTTCTTTCCTGACTCTGTTCCGTCAATTTTCAATACTGCTAATTCCATAGACATTACTCCTCCACAATTACATAAGAACCTTTAGCTCCTGGGATAGAACCTTTAACCAATAGAAGGTTATTTTCAGGAATTACTTTGATAACTTTAAGGTTCAAGATTTTTACTCTGTCACCACCTGTGCGACCTGCCATTCTCATACCTTTGAATACTCTTGAAGGCCATGAAGATGCACCTAGAGATCCTGGTGCACGAAGTCTGTTGTGCTGACCGTGGGTCTGACCGCCTACACCGGCAAAGCCGTGGCGTTTTACTACACCCTGGAAACCTTTACCCTTAGAGATACCTGTTACATCTACCCATGTATCCTCTCCGTCAACGAAAAGGTCTGCCACGGTTAGGGTATCACCTAGCTGCAACTCTTTGCCGAAGTCATTCTCAAACTCAACAAGTTTGCGTTTAGGAGTGGTATTTGCCTTTTTAAAGTGACCCATAAGTGGGGCGCTGGTGTGTTTTTCTTTTTTCTCGTCATAGGCAAGCTGTACAGCGGCATAACCATCTGTTTCTTCTGTACGAATCTGCGTAACAACACACGGACCAGCCTCAATAACGGTGCAAGGGATATTTCTACCCTCTGCATCGAAAACGGAAGTCATTCCGATTTTTTTTCCAATTAATCCAGACATTGGTTTTAATCAGTTGTTTAGTTTAACATAAGCTGCATTGCCAGCGATTTTTTCAGTTTTGCCCCAAGGCCGCTTCTCAGCGCTGAGATTCAACTGGTTACAACTCCTCGCATACTTTGCGGGGCTGCAAATATACAACTAATTCCCAAATTGGCAAAAAAAATTGAATTATAACTCACTCTTTTCAAACTACATATACTTTTAAATACCCATTTTGCGCCCATCTTATGCAGTTGCAGGAAGGTTTTTTGGGAAAAAACTTCGGGGAAAAAGATACCTTTTTTATATATTTGCATCTCTAATGAAATAAAACAAGCGCTTATGTCTGGATTTTTTGGCTGCGTATCCCGCAATGAATGTGTAAATGAAGTTTTCTACGGAACTGACTACCACTCACATCTTGGAACCAAACGTGCCGGAATGGCATTCTATACCGGCAAGAAATTTGTCCGTTCAATCCACTCTCTGGAGAATGGATACTTCAGGAACAAATTTGAGGATGAGCTCCCTAAGTTCGGTGAATCCAATATGGGTATTGGAGTAATATCCGACAGCGAATCTCAACCTATAACAATAACATCACATCTTGGGAGATATGCGGTTGTAACTGTTGCCAGAATAGACAACATAGAGGAACTAACCCAGGAACTTCTGAAGGAAAGACACCACTTTGCAGAGCTGTCTGACTCTACCATAAATGCAACTGAACTGGTTGCCATACTTATAGGGTTGGGCAACACTCTGAAAGAGGGAATAGAACTGGTACAGCAGAAGATAAAAGGCTCTTGTTCAATGCTCGTACTCACAGACCATGCAATATATGCTGCAAGAGACAAGTTTGGACGCACACCTATAGTAATAGGCAAAAACGATAAAGGCTACGTGTGTGCAAGTGAAAGTTCGAGTTTCGACAACCTTGGCTATTCACATGTAAGGGATCTTGGCCCTGGAGAGATTGTGCAGATAACCGCAGATGGGATAAGGGTAGTAACTCCTCCTCAGGAGAGGATGCAGATGTGTTCGTTCCTGTGGGTTTACTACGGCTATCCAAGTGCCAACTACGAAGGAATAAATGTAGAGGACTCCAGATACCGCAGCGGTGCGGCCATGGCCCGCCGAGACAAAGATGTTGAGGCAGACTTTGCTGCAGGCATCCCGGATTCAGGCGTAGGGCATGCAGTAGGCTATTCCAACGAAAAGGGAATTCCATACAAGAGGCCTTTTGTAAAATACACCCCAACCTGGCCGCGCAGTTTCATGCCGCAGAACCAGAAGATGAGGGACCTTGTGGCAAAGATGAAACTCCTTCCAAACGAGCAGTTCACCAGAGACCAGAGAATTGTCTTTATGGATGACAGTATAGTAAGGGGTACACAATTAAAGGATAATGTGGTGAAACTTCTGGATTCGGGAGTTAAGGAGATACATATGAGGATAGCATGCCCACCGCTTGTATTCCCATGTCCTTTCCTCAATTTCTCAACATCCCGCAGTTCATTTGACCTGTATGCAAGAAGGATCATCAGAGACCTTGAGGGTACCGAGAACATTCCGGAAGAGGTCCTTCAGGAGTATGTTAATCCCGACAGCAAAAAACACGCAGAAATGGTTGACACCATGCGCAAACACCTGCAACTGACAAGCCTTAAGTTCCAGAGGCTGGATGACCTTGTAGATGCCATAGGATTGCCAAAATGCAAACTCTGTACCCATTGCTGGGACAACAGCAGTTATATGGAATAGCCGCAAACATTTGCGGAATGCATCATAAAGCAGAAATAAAATAAGATGATACAAGGATAAATGAAGAGAGGGTAACCCTTTGGGCCACCCTCTCTCTTCTTTTGTCACAAACCTCAACAGGCTATTTCTTTATCTGTGCATTATAGATTGCATTGGTAAGTTCCTTAAGGAAACTCTTCCCTTTAACTGAAGTGTAACCGTTGGTCATGGCCACGATACCCCAACCGTCTGCCGGGCTCCAGATCATAATGCTGTTAAGGCCGTATGCACCACCTGTATGACCTACAGGATAACTGCCGGGAGCATTGTATTTAGGGTCATCTATATAATCCACAAACTCCTTAAGACAAAGGCCGTACTGGTCTTCACCCTCGTTCTTTATCATCCATACAGGAGTTTGCATTGCTTTTGCACTCTCCTGAGAAATTATGCGTACGCCGTTGTACTCTCCGTAGTTCATATGCATCATCATATAAACTGCCAAGTCGTGTGCAGAAATCTTCACGCCGCCTGTAGGAGAGAAGATAGGTGAAGAGTAACCGAATTTATAATCAGGCATTTCATCTGCCCTGCTTCTGTATGCACCTTCAGATTTCACATACTCTCCGTTCTCACGTGAGTAGATCCATGCAAATTTGCTTGCGTCCAATGAATCTATATTGTGGCCGCCATACAGGCCGAGTTTCCAGATTACATTCTCCCTTACATAGTCATCGAACCTTACACCTGAAACTTTCTCAAGGATAGTTCCTGCAAGGTTAAGGCCCATATTTGAATAGCAGTAGCCCTCACCCGGTTTGTATTTGAAATAAGACTCCTCGCAGTCTCCATATACTGCAGGGTTAAGGTGGTCAAGGGTAAAGTAATCCTCCTTGTCCCTGATACTTGCAGTGTGTGAAAGGACCATTCTCAAAGTGATTGGAACATCAGGGTGATGAGGGTTCCTTATCCTGAATCCTATAAGGTCGCTAACATCATCATCCAAAGAGATGATACCTTTGTCTACAAGTTGAAGAAGAGATGTTGCAGTAAATGATTTTGAGATTGAGGCAATCCTCATTACATCTGTATTGCCAAGAGGCTCTTTAGTCTCAAGGTTCTTGTAACCGAAAGACTCATTGTAAACTATTTTGCCGTCTTTTACAACCGCAGCAGAGATTCCAACATTCTGGAACTCTTCCATAACTTGTGAAATGGCTTGGTCTGTAAGCTGTTTGGCGTCAGGCGCAGATGTGCATGCACCAAAGAGCATCAATGAAGCGGCAATTGCCAGGAAAAATTTGGATAAGCGCATAATTGAATGTTTTTAGGTTATATAAATCTGGTTTTCTACTTCAGTGTGTAATCGTACAAATTTAGGCATATTTTTACTAACTTTACGAAAATATCGGAAATATAAAAGTTGTGGCATATGAGATTTCTTAAAAGTGTAGAAAGGGGGATTAGCAGGATAAAGCAGCATTTTATCCTAAAAAAGCTGGTGAAGGGGGTTGGTTTGTCTGAAGTGGTGGAAAAATACCGAAGCATTTCCAATAATTCCGGGACAATAGGGGGAGATTCAAATATATGGGTAATGTGGCTGCAGGGGGAGGAGAACATGCCTGAGCTGGTGAAAATATGCTATAACAGCATCAGGGCCCATGCAGGTTCGCACCCTGTGGTGCTTCTTGATGAGCGGAACTGGAAGGATTATGTATCCCTCCCTTCCAACATCATAGATAAAATTGAAAAGGGGATAATTGACCGTACCCACACTTCAGATATTATAAGGTCATACCTCCTCAAGGAATATGGCGGTATATGGGTTGATGCTACAATCCTCATGAACGGCAGATGCTTTGCGGAATTCTGCAGGGAGGAGCTGAGGTTCTGGAGCTGCAGGGGTAAAACGGAAAGGAACAATGTTTCCAGGGGATACTGGACAAGCTATTTCCAGGCAGCAGGGAAAGGATGCATTGTACAATCATTCATATACGATGCCCATATACATTATTGGAGCAGGACGGATACTCTGGCAGCATATCTGCTGCTGGATTATATCTTTTGGATAGGGTTCAGCTCCCTGCCTCAGTTCAGGGAAGTTGTAATGGAGGTGCCGGTATCGTTGCAGGGTGAGCTGATGAAGAAAATCAACACCCTTTATACCGAAAGCGGGTTCAAGAAGATTTGTGGTGAAGGTGTAAACTTCAGCAAACTTTCATATAAGCGTCCGGTAACCTTGACTACCGCTGAAGGCGGGCGCACAATGTATGCATTCATTAAAGAGAAGTATCTCAACAAATAGATAATAACAATATGAAAAGGGTGTTTTTTTTAATATTGCTGGTGTTTTTTGCAGTTGATTCATTCTCATGCACAAACCTCCTTGTTTCCAAAGGGGCAAGCAAGGATGGTTCCGTTATGGTAAGTTATGCGGCCGATTCCCATACAAGGTACGGTACACTGGTGTATATGCCGCGAGGCAGACATAGGGACGGGGAGATGATTGAGATTAGGGAGTGGGGAAAGGAACGTTTCCTTGGAGCCATTCCGCAAGTGCCATATACATTCAATGTTATAGGAAACATGAATGAGTATCAGGTGCTGATTGGTGAATCCACATGGGGAGGGCGTCCTGAGTTCATGGATACCACTGCCATACTTGATTACGGTTCACTTATATATATCACTCTCCAGCGCGCAAAAACAGCACGTGAAGCAATAGAGATCTTCACTTCGTTGGCAGACGAATACGGATATGCCTCGTCGGGAGAATCAATCTCGTTTGCAGACAAGAACGAAGTGTGGTTCATGGATATAATTGCCCGCAAACCAAAATATGAGAATGGGGTTAATGTCAACAAAGGTGCAGTATGGGTTGCTGTCCGTATTCCCGACGGGTACATCTCAGCACATGCCAATTGTGCCCGTATAACCACCTTCCCAAAGGATGATCCGGAGAACTGTCTCTACTCGCCGGATGTAGTGCAGCATGCCCGTGATTGTGGTTTGTACGAGGGGGACGGAAGTGATTTCAGTTTTGCTGATACCTTCTGTCCGTTGGATTTCTCGGCAATGAGAGCCTGCGAAGCCCGCGTATGGAGTTTCTTCCGCAAACACGGGGCGGAAGATATGGACAAATACATTGATTTTGCCCGCGGAGACAACCCTGCCAACAGGATGCCTCTGTATGTAAAGGCAAAGGAGAAACTCTCGGTGAAGGATGTTGCAGACATGATGCGTGACCATTATGAGGGGACTGAGTTTGACATGACTGTAGGAATTGCAGCCGGAGGGAATGAGCTCCCTTACCGCTGGAGACCTTCATCATACGAGATAGACGGCAAGAAGGGGTACAACGAGAGGGCTATTGCCACCCAGCAGACCGGTTTCTGGTTTGTGGGGCAATGCCGCGGCTGGCTTCCCGATGAAATTGGAGGACTCTTCTGGTTTGCAGTGGATGATGCCGGCACTGCTCCTCTTTCACCTTTCTATGCCTGCTCAGATGCGATATCTGAGCACTATGCCCTTGGGAACGGAAGCATGTTGGAATACTCGCCTACATCCATGTTCTGGCTCCAGAACAGGATTGCCCAGTTTGCGTATCTCCGTTACAACCATATAGGCAAGGAGGTACGGGAGAATGTTGATGCTCATGAGATTGCTATGATTGATGCTATTGCTGTGGCAGATGCCAAGGCATATGAACTCAACCATTCTGAAGACAGAAGGGCATATCTTACAGATTTTTCAGTATCCCAAGCCAATGCCCTGTTCAAGAAATGGAAAGCTCTGGATGAGTATCTCCTTGTAAAATTCATAGATGGCAATACCAAACGCCAGAACCCGGACGGTTCTTTCAAGAATAACGGCCATTCTGACCGGATTCCACCGCAACCGATGTTCCCAGGATATTCCGATACCTACAAAAGGGCGGTTGCAAAATAGTGTAATCCCTGCCAGAATACTCCGGCAGGGATTGCTCATTCATAAAGTGGCTTTATAGTCACCCCCGTTGTTTATTGATGTACTTCTGTCAGAACTTCAGAAGTGATGAGTTTCAAATCAGTGTCATAGGTGTCATGCCTTACCATACCTATACCCTTGGCGTACCAGGTATCAGCTACGGTATGGCGGTTACGTCCCATCCCTTTTTCCACCTTCCGTTCCCGGATTACCAAGCAGCTGAATTTTCCTGCAGGAGTAGAAATGGTCTCCGTTCTGAGCACTTTCCTTTCAGTTACGGTAATCCTCATTGTGAGCCCGAGAGCCTTAACGGATGCATAAATATCGGGAAGAATATCTCCTGGAGCCAAATCCGAAGGGAGGGAAGATTCTCCTCCCGACGATGTGATTGTAACACCTGAAGGGAGTATTGTCCTGAAGATGGCTACCACAGATTCTGCGACATTCAGGGTAACTTTACCTTGAGTTATACTTGCAGAAAGCTTGGCCGGCTCATCTCCGTAATACGGTTTGCGTTTATGGTTGAGGATATGGGAGGTATAATCAATGCAAGTGGTATCTGCATTTTTTGAAGTGCTTCCAATCTTCATGGTGTGGAACCATTTCACATCCCCCTCTGCCGTGGTCCTTATATACTCCAGTATTGTGCCGGGTACATTACAGAAATAGGGGGCGCCGCTCCGGTCCTGTCCCATGAGGCCACAAACGGGCATTGTAAATATTGTCAGCAACAATAGAAACCTTTTCATGTTCATTTAACAGATTTTAGCAAATATACTCAGATACTCTTCTTGTCCCACCTGGCAAACTTCATATAAAGGCAGCATAAAATGCCAAGAAGTGCACCATAGAGGATTTCTGCTGTCCAGACCAGTTCCACCCTTGTTGTAAGGTGTGTCATTGCCACAATGAAAAGGATATATACCACCAGGACTGCTGTCTCCAGATACAGGGCAGCAGAAGTATTTCCGGTACCGGAAACCGCCTCAAAATAAGCATTGCCTATCCCCTGGAAAATTGTTCCGCTGCATATGACCAGTATGGAAGGGACAACAAGGCGGGCAAAATCAATGTCACTGGTGTAGATACCAGCAATCTGCATAGGGAAAACTGCAACAATTATCAGAATGGGGATTGTACACAACATGCAATTCTTCAGCACCTTGTTTATTGTCGGGAAGACCTGCTCCCTTTTCCCCTCCCCTATGATTCTGCTCACCAGGGTATTTGTGGTAGTTGAAAATGCAAAGCAAGGGGTTATGAGAATCATATAGATGCTCCTTGTTATGGAGGAAATTCCGGTAGCGGTTTCCCCCATCTTCTCTATAAGTACAAAAAAGATGAACCATACACTGAACGAAAAAAGTTTCTGCACCATTGTAGGGGTGGATATTTTCAGGATCCTTCCCATAAGTTCCAACTCCGGTTTATGGGGCACGAACATACCGTACTCCTTCTTTCCCAATGTAATATAAGTATATACCGTAAAGAATACAAAAGCAGAGATCTCTGCACACAACGATGCCAGTGCCGCTCCGCCAATACCCATTTGCGGGAAGCCCAAGTTGCCGAATATAAGGCAATAATCGAGCACTATGTTCACAACAGCCATTATTACAGTGGAATAAGTAATCACCTTGGTATTTGATATCCCCACATACAGGGCCCTGTTCAGGAAGTTGAAACACACAAAGGCAATTCCCCACTGGCGGTATTTAATATACTCGAGGGATGCTTCATATATGTTCTGCGAATCTATAAGCTGGAACAGAAGTTGATCCGAAAAGAAATACAATATTGAAAACAGCACCAGGCCCAATAACAGGACAAACAGTGAACCATGCTGGAATATCACCCCTATCCTCCCATAATTCCTCTCCCCGAAACGGCGCGCCACAATAATCTGGATTCCTATTGCAAAACCAGCCGCCACCGTAGTGAAAACAAAATAAAAAAGTCCGGCAAGCATGGATGCCCCCAAAGCAACCACCCCAAGATGCCCCAGGAATGCGGTATCTGTAAAGTTGATGATGGTCTGGGCCATATTCCCCAACATAATGGGGAGTGCTATGCTCCATATTTCCCTGTTGGTTATTTGTGCTTTCACTTTCACCTGAAACCAATGTTTTACAAATTTCAGCGCAATTTACCACATTTTTCCCGACAAAACCACTACTGATATTTATATCGGGAAGATTGATTCATGAAGGTGGGGCTTGTGGGGCCAAGTCGGGTTAGGGTTTGTGGGGCCAGATACGTTCCCCAGCTTGTGAAAGCATGAAGCAATTGATCCGGTGGAGCGGACCCAGCATTCTGATGTCCACAACAACTCCACGCAGAGGGCACAGGTGAGGGTACACTGTGGACAATCCCACACGACTTGGCTGATTGTCCACACTCATCCCTTCCCAATAGCATTTCCAATGAGGTGTTGGTGGACAATGAATTGCAAAAACCTCTGAACAGTATCCGTTCCACGGTGCCGGTCATACAGTATGATGCAGGACCTGCAGCCATGTTGTCTGGGTGAAGGGTTCTACCTGTACCGCCACCTGAAGCAACTGAGAAATATTTCTTGCCCATCTCCATGCACTCTTTTAGGCCAATTTTGGGACCATCTCAAAAAAGTGACGGCATATAAGGCGCAAAAGTGGGAATTATAGCACAATGAACTAATCCAAAAGACTCTCCACTTCTTCTTTTAACCTAGGAAAATGATTGATGACCATACTCCAAAGGATATCGGGAGAAAGGCTGTCATAACCATGAATGATATAATTCCTTGCATCTACTATTCTTCTGGAATTTGTAATGGCATAATATCATGCAACGATTTCTTTACCACATCATCCATAAATAAGCATTTTAGAAGAATCAATACTCTTTCTCAGATACGGATTCTTGATAGCCTGCTCCTCAAGCAAATCTATCTCCCTTCCTAAAACCTCCTGCAAGGAATCTTTCAGATTGTAATAATTGTCAAAATAATCTGTGATATCCTCTTTATTGAAATCAACAACCAGATCTATGTCACTCTCCTTATTGAATCTCTCAGTAAGGATTGAGCCAAACACAAATAGTTTATTCACTTTGTACATCTGGCACAAAGCAATAATCGTCTGCATATTTCTCTCAATCAATTTCATAAAATAGGATTTCCACAAATATAACAATTTTTCTTTTAAAGGGTTAATACCCTCTAAAAAAAGCCATAATAGCCCGGAAATGAGGCATAAAAAACAGTAATCATATGGTAAGACTATCTCCTGCACTTCACCGTGGGCAGCGAGCGCCTCTACAATACCCTACAGGGAATAGTAGCGCCCACGGCAGAACAAATTTGTTGCACCGTGGGCACTATGTCCTTCTACAAGCATCTGCACGCATGGATACTGTCCACGGTGAATTGCAGGAACTCTCTGTCGGGAGCAGAAGTGAGCAGAGCGAGGTGTGTCAACAGCCCAATTTGCTTATCTCCCTCTGCAGAAGTTCCAGGAACATGGCGCCGTGGCCGCCGTCCATCTGGGAGTGATGGAACTGGAAAGAGATTGGGAGGGTGGTCCTGAACCAACCCTTGCGGTATTTGCCCCACATTACCATTGGATTGTTGAACATGTCTGTGTACTGGTTTACAATACAGTCCAGCTCTGTCTGAACCATTGCAGAGGTTCCAACAATCATATAATCCTCAAGAAAAGTGCTTTTGCACTCTGCTGCCGCCTGCGCTGTAAGGGTATGGTATACCTCAACAAACTCCTTCAGATTACCGGTAAAGGGGATGTCGCATGAATTGATTCCTCCCTTGCAGTTGTTAACAATCACATTGATTGCAATGCTGTCATACCTGTACAACTTACCTTTGTCGGGAAGAAGATAGAACTCCTCCACTTGGGTTGCTGCCTTTCCAATGCACCAGCAAAGGAGGGCATTGAATTTCACTCCCAGCTTTTTACTTGCTTTCAGCAGGCGGCTCACATCAAAGGTTTTTGTAAGGGTAACCATTGGCATAGGGGATGTCATCCACATCTGGAATGCCTCTGCCCTGGTGGTATCTTGCGGGTTTACTTCTGTTTTCATACGGCAAAATTAATAAAAAGGCGACTTTTTAAACAAGGTAATATTTTACACCTGGGTGGTTATGCACCATAATACCCACATGTACATTTATAAATAACAGTTCCCAAAAGTTCCTGCATTTCATCGTCCACGCCAACATGCCCTACAGGGCTCTGGGGCGGTGGTCACCGTGGACAATTCAACATGGCCGGGCGGTTTGTCCTCACTCACCCCTTTCAGAAGGCCTTCCCGGAGGGGATGGCGTGGACAACGAATTGCAAGAACGTGCACGAATTGCCAGGCCTGCCCTCACATCCCAAAGGCCTCCCCCTCCCGACAAGACAATGGCACACCCAATCCTCTCCAAACACACCTCCAGGACACATTCCCTGCTCCACTCCCAAAGAAATGTTACGGATGGCACACAAAACCGCCTTTGGTGGGCCTGCAGGGCAACTCTGGTGTGCCATCGTCTTGGAAAGGGAGGGGAAAAGTGAGAAGGCACAAAAAAAGGTGGCCTCAAGACCACCTTCATTATCTTTTTCCCGACAAATCACCGGGAAGAAAATTCCTTTGACAGAACTTATTTGCTCAATGCAGTAGCAACATCCACAGCAACAGCAACAGTAGCACCTACCATTGGGTTGTTACCGATGCCAAGGAAGCCCATCATCTCAACATGTGCAGGAACTGATGAAGAACCTGCGAACTGAGCGTCTGAGTGCATACGGCCCATTGTGTCGGTCATACCGTATGATGCAGGACCTGCAGCCATGTTGTCTGGGTGAAGGGTTCTACCTGTACCGCCACCTGATGCAACTGAGAAATATTTCTTGCCCATCTCCATGCACTCTTTTTTGTAAGTGCCTGCAACCGGATGCTGGAAGCGGGTTGGGTTGGTTGAGTTACCTGTGATTGATACGTCAACGCCCTCAAGGTGCATGATTGCAACACCCTCGCGTACGTCATCTGCACCGTAGCAGTTTACTTTTGCTCTCGGGCCGTCTGAGTAAGCGATTTTGTTTACAACCTTAACCTCGCCTGTTGCGTAATCGAACTCGGTCTGGCAGTATGTGAAACCGTTGATTCTTGAGATAATCATAGCGGCGTCTTTACCAAGACCGTTAAGGATACAGCGTAGAGGCTCTTTTCTTACTTTGTCTGCTTTTGCTGCAATTTTGATTGCACCCTCAGCAGCAGCGAATGACTCGTGACCTGCCAGGAAAGCGAAACATTTTGTCTCCTCTCTAAGAAGACGTGCTGCAAGGTTACCGTGGCCAAGACCTACTTTACGGTCGTCTGCTACTGAACCTGGAACGCAGAATGACTGAAGACCTACACCAATTGCCTCTGCTGCATCAGCAGCGTTTGAGCAACCTTTCTTAAGTGCAATTGCAGCACCTACTACGTAAGCCCATTTTGCATTCTCAAAACAGATTGGCTGAGTCTCCTCGCAAGTTTTGTATGGATCCAAGCCATACTGCTCGCAAATCTCGTTAGCCTCCTCTATGCTTTTGATACCGTTTGCATTCAATGCTGCAAGAATCTGCGGCATTCTACGGTCCTGACTCTCAAATTTTACTTCTCTTATAGCCA
>SUYX01000014.1 GCA_015060225.1 Bacteroidales bacterium
AACTGAAAATAACGCCAATACAAATGACGCACCCTTCAACAATTTGTTGAAAAAAAGACATAACTGTTTCATACATGTATTTTATAATTATGGGAAACGAATTACCCTTCTTCCTTGTCGGGAAACTTAATCTCTTCGGAATACTGAACCTCCCCGGAACGCCGGATCTCACCTGCAAAATGCCTCCACAAAGGGGCCAGCATAAGTGCCTGGGTAAGGCAGTTCCCATCCATCAGTTCCTTCACCTGTTCCCTGGAGAGGAGTTCCACCTTTATATCCTCAGTGCGGTCGAGATGTTGCCCGGCAACTTTCTCCACTCCCCGTGCTACAAAACAATGGGTATAATTGTTGGTGGTAGAGGAGTTGCCGCAAACGGTCATAATCTCTTCCCACTCTCCTCCGGCATAACCGGTCTCCTCAAGAAGTTCCCTTTTGGCTGCCTCGAGAGGGGGTTCACCCTCCTCCACAACCCCCGCACAAATCTCATAACAGGTAACACCCAAGCCATGCCTGTACTGCCTCTCCATAACATAATCACCATCCTTGGTAATGGCTATCACATTCACCCAATCGGGGTACTCCAGAACATAAAACTCATCATTGATCTGCCCTGTAGGCAATTTTACACAATCTTTCCTAACTGTAAGCCATGGCCTGCGGAACAGATGCTCACTGCTGAGCACCTCCCATTTGCCTTCTGTATTTATTGCATCTTTCATAATTGATTGGTTTATCTTAATTCTGCTCCCTTCTTCACCCTAAGGGAATCCCTCACCTTCTGTTCATATTTCTTAATTACACTTGGTGTAAGGGTGGCATTGCGTACAAACTCCTGTGTTCTTTCATCAAACTTCGCCCTTGCAGTTGCCAGGCACCACGCCACTGCCATATCCACATAATAATCCCCTTTGCGCACCTTCTCCATCTGGACCAACACCCTCCCTATGTACTCCTCCGTAAGGAAATACGACATTAACATAACCACTCCGAACCTGATTTCAAACTCCATGCTGCCCTGGGGATTCGCGCCGCTACATTTCCGCTGAAGATTTTTGCCAGCACTTTCACCCTGGAGGTGACACTCCCGCATATCTGGGAACAGATACCTCTGCAGGAACTCCCACATCTGCTCCAGCGGAACCTTATTGCACGACTTTGGTCCCCTGCCGGGCTCACCCACCCATTTTGCCCCTCCACAGAAGACATCACACACCGCCCAGTTATCTATAAGGGGAACAAACTGCTCCACAAGGGAGAGTCTCCTTACTGGCTCCACATTTATAAGGTCTATCACCATACCAATAATCATCACCTCCTCAAAAAAGATGGTGCTGCAGAGTTCTGCCCTCTGCAGCTGCCTCTCCCGCTGTTTCTCAAATTTTGCGGTCTTCACTACGGATGCGGATGCAGATGTGGCTTCAGATGCGGCTTCGGATGCGGCTCCATTTTCAGCATCAGTTCCTGGACCTCCCACGCAAAAACCATATTCCATCAGGAAATCCTCCCAATCACCACCGGCAATCTCCCTGGCAATGCTCCGCATCCTGGGAACCTTAACCCCCAACATCACATTCCTGTTTGTAAGGACAAACTTCTGGTTAAAAATCCTGTATTGTTCCTCCGCCTCCCCCTTTAGGCGGGCAATCAAATTATCCCTTCCCATTCCAATATCCTTTTTTTAAGTTCACTCCCCCATCTGTAGTTTCCCAATTCCCATGTTTCAGCACTTATTGCACTCTTGCAACTGCCGGACTTCCTCATCTCCGCTTGGTTGCCTGCCTTGTGCCCCCCTGCTTGATTGCCGGACTTTCTCACCACTCCTGGACCACCAGTCTTCCTCACCACTGCATAGTTGCCGGACTTCATCACATCCCCACGGTTGCCGGACTTTCTCACCACCCTGTGGCATGGTATTATTAGCGAAACAGGATTCTTCCCCACTGCAGTTGCCACTGCCCTTACCGCTCGGGGATACCCACAACGGTTGGCCAACTCCGAATAGGTGATGAGTTCGTCGGGAAGAAGATTGAAAAGTTCCCTCCACACCCTCAACTGCAAAGGGGTACCCTGCAACTGCAGATCCTCCCACCTGAAAATGCTTCCCCTACCTCCCAGAAGGTCATCCAACGAATACTCCGGTATCCCATCAGCCTCCCCCGGGCACACCAGACGGCAATTTTGTTCCCGGAAGGCACTTTTTTCCTCTTCGGGGAACATTTTGATACCTATTTGTTCCCCAGCAGCACTTTTTTCTTCCTCCGGGAACATTTGGGTGGCATTTTGTGCCCGGACCGCTCCCGAAACACACGAAGCACCCGAAACACCCGAAACACCCGAAACACTCGGATCTCCTGACACACCCGAAACACAAGGCCCCTCAGAAGCAAACCCGCACCACACAATTTTTCCGTACTGCATTCCCAGTTCCACACTTCCCAAAGGCGTTTTTATCACATTATATACCACCATAATAGTGTAAAGTTAGCATTTTTTTGTAACTTGCTCCTCCGGAAGTTATGCACCTGGAGTACCCGGCAGACGCCCGGCAGATACGGGAAGGTCCGTCTGCACAGCACAACTTTATCGGGAAAAAGAAAACTTAACACAATATTATATGAAACGTTTGTTATTTACCCTGCTTTTGGCAGTTGCAGCATCTGGCGCGTATGCAGATGAGGCAAGACTTTTAAGATTCCCTTCAACCAACGGTAATGAGGTTGTGTTCTCTTATGCGGGAGATCTTTACTCGGCACCGATTACTGGAGGAGAGGCAACCCGCCTCACATCACATATGGGTTATGAAATGTTTGCCCGCTTTTCTCCCGACGGCAAGTCCATTGCCTTTACCGGAGAGTATGACGGCAACCGTGAGGTTTATCTTATCCCTGCAAAGGGGGGCGAGCCTGTAAGGCTTACCTACACCTCAACCAACGGGCGTGACGATTTGGGTGACCGTATGGGCCCCAACAATATTGTAATGACCTGGAGCCGCGACGGTAAGAATATTGTTTTCCGCAACCGTACCGGTGACGGATTCCCCGGCAAACTTTGGACCGTATCCCCTAAGGGGGGCATGGCAACCCAGATTCCTCTTCCTGAGGGTGGTTTCTGCAGTTATTCTCCCGACGGCAAAAAACTTGCATACAACCGCGTGATGCGCGAGTTCCGTACCTGGAAATATTACCGCGGAGGAATGGCAGATGACATCTGGATATATGACCCTGCTGCAAAAAAGGTTGAGAATGTTACCAACAACGTTGCACAGGACATTATCCCTATGTGGATTGGGGATGAGATTTTCTTTATCTCCGACAGGGACATGACCATGAACCTTTTCGTTTACAATACCAAAACCAAAAAGACCGAAAAGGTTACCGACTACACAGAGTACGACATAAAATTCCCTTCTTCAAACGGTGAAATCATTGTTTACGAGAACGGTGGATACCTTTACAAGTTTGATCCAAAAACACGCCAGAGCCAGAAGATTGAAATTACCCTCTCTGCAGACAACATCTATTCACGCACAGAGATGAAGGATGTTTCAAGGAGGGCCAGCGGCCGCAGCGCAAGCATCCCTTCAGACGGTTCAAGAGTTGTTGTTACCGTTAGAGGTGAGGTGTTCAGCGTTCCTGTAGGCGAGGGAGTGGTGAAGAACATCACCAGAACCCCCGGCTCAAATGACCGTGGCGCCGTTTACAGCCCTGACGGAAAATATATAGCATACATAGGCGACGGCACAGGTGAGACCGAGATTTATCTGCAGCCTGCTGCAGGCGGCAACCCCGTACAACTTACCACCGGCAACGACACCTATATCCGCAGAGTACAGTGGACTCCAGACAGCAAGAAGATTTTCTATACCGACCGCAAAAACCGCCTTGTTGAGGTAGATGTGGCAACCAAGGCAAAACGTACCATTATGGAGAATCCTGCAGGGGAGTTCAGAAGCGTAAGTTTCTCACCTTGCGGCAACTGGATTACCTATACCAAGGCTGCAAAAAATGATATGAGCGTAGTATATGCACATAATCTTAAAACAGGCAAGGAAGTGGCAATTACCGAGAAATGGTACAATTCTTCTTCACCTGTATTCAGCACAGACGGAAAATACATCATATTCACCTCTGCCCGTGATTTTAACCCTACATACGGACAATTGGAGTGGAACCACACCTACAACAACATGAACGGTGTATATATGGCAATGCTTGCCAAGAATACCCCTTCTCCTCTTCTTCCTGAAGATGGCAAAAAGACCCCTGAGAGACCTGCTGCCAAGAAAGGTGATGCAAAAGGTGCCCCTGCTGCAGAAACCGTAATTGATGAGGAGGGCATTTACGGCAGAATTGTGAGGATTCCTGTAGGTACAGGATATTTCGGCAATTTCGTTTGCGACGGGAAGAAACTCTGGTACTCGTCGGGAAGAGAGACAAAGGTATTTGATTTTGCAACAGGCAAAGATGACAAGGCTGCCGATGGTGCTTCACTGGTAAGTTATACACCAGGTGCCAAGAAGGCGCTGTTTGCCAAAGGACGTGACCTTTACATCTGCGATTTCCCTGCTCCAAGAGTTGCAATGAAGGAGAAAGTCACCTTCAAGAACCTTGTTGCCCCTATAGATTACACAGCAGAGTGGGCTCAGGTATATGATGAGGTATGGAGGGCATTCAGAGACGGTTTCTATCTTGAGACCATGCATGGAATAGACTGGAAAGCAATAAAGAAAAAATATGAGGTACTGTTGCCTTACGCAAAGACCCGCCTTGATTTGAACTACATCATTGGTGAGATGATTGGTGAGGTAGCCTGCGGCCACGCATACGTTAACCCAGGCGAGATGCCTAAACCTGAGAGAATCCCTATGGGATTGCTTGGAGCACGCATCAACGCCCATAAGAGCGGCTACTATCAGATTGGAGAGATTCTCCCAGGAGCCCCTTACAGTGCAAAACTGAGGTCACCTCTTACCGAGCCCGGAATTGGAGTTAAAGAGGGTGACTTCATTGTTGCAATTGACGGTATCCCTACAAACACAGTAGACAATATCTACAAACTCCTTATCGGGAAGGCAAATGTCCTTACAGAACTTACAATAAACAGCAAGGCAACCCCTGAGGGAGCCCGTACAATTGTTGTAAAACCTATTGAGGACGAATATCCTCTGGAGCACTACAAATGGGTACAGAACAACATAAAAACAGTTGAGAAAGCAACCAATGGACGTGTAGGATACATTTATGTTCCCGACATGGGTCCTGAGGGATTGAACGAGTTTGCCCGCTACTTCTACCCTCAACTGGACAAGGAGGCTCTCATCATTGATGACCGCGCAAACGGTGGCGGAAATGTTTCCCCTATGCTCATTGAGCGTCTGTTAAGGAAACCTTACCGTATGACAATGTACCGCAACTCAGACCGCAACGGAACCATACCTGACGCTACCCACTACGGTCCTAAAGTACTTTTGATAAACAAATACTCTGCTTCCGACGGTGACCTGTTCCCTTGGAGCTTCAAAGCCAACAACCTTGGAACAGTAATAGGAACCCGCACATGGGGAGGCATTGTAGGTATCAGCGGCTCTCTTCCATACATGGACGGAACAGATGTACGGGTACCGTTCTTCACAAACTACGACGCCAAAACCGGCCAGTGGATTGTAGAGAACCATGGCGTTGACCCTGATATCCTTATAGACAACAACCCTATTAAGGAGCAGCAGGGCATAGACGAACAGTTGAACAAAGCCATTGAGGTTATTATGGAGCAGTTGAAGGAGAGAAAACCACTCCCTAAAACCCCAGCCCCAAGAACCTTGAAGGATTTGGGATTGTAATATAATTGACCTTAATACATAAATATAATATAATTAACTATGAAAAAACTATTCATATTATTGGCTTTTGCCGCATTGTTGAGTGCATGTTCATCAAGTACTCCATCAAACCAGATCAAGTATTCCATAAATCTCCCTACCATGGCCGACTTGAATGAAGAAGCCAAAGCCAAGGGGGTATCAAAAGCCGAATTCTATGAGGCCGTAAAAGGAATAACTGAAGATATAAAGGAGGTACTTACTGAAAGAGCCGAACAAGCATGCAAATACCAGGATATTGAAATTGCTTCCCACTCCTTTGAAACAAAAGACGATAAACTTTGGGGAACAATCACTTTTAAAAGGGACCTTCTGGAGATTCCTTACGGGCTGCTAGAGCATATTCATGCAAATCATATTGAACTCCCTGCAGGCATAACCTCCATTCCTGACGGACAATTTGACGGGAATGATGAACTTGAAAGCATTATCATCCCGGAAGGTGTCAAGTACATTGGCAGAAGTGCATTTGACTATTGTGAAAACCTTGTAAGCGTAAAACTTCCGTCCACATTACAGGAAATTGGTGAAGACGCCTTCTCAACTTGCGAGAAACTTACCGATATTACTCTTCCCGACGGTCTTATTGAAATTGGCGAATATGCTTTTGAGGATTGCATTTCATTAACCGACCTTAAACTTCCTTCAAGTCTTAGGGAAATAGGTGAAGAGGCTTTCGCAGGCTGCGAATCACTTACTTCCATTGAGATTCCAAAAGGTATAACAGTAATAAAGGGAGGCGCATTTCTAGGTTGCACCAATCTTGCCAAAGTTAAACTTCCTTCAACTGTAGAAAAGATAGAAGATGAAGCTTTTAGTCATTGTACAGCACTAAAAAGCATCAACTTGAACAAAGTAAAGGAGATTGATCCATCAGCATTTGACGGTTGTGATAAACTGAAACTTGACTAGGATAAAAAGTCGGTCCCCGAGTTAAGTCGGGGACCGACTTTTAAAAAAATATTAAAAAAATTTGGATAATTAAAAAATATCCGTACCTTTGCATCCGCTTTGGTACTAAACCGAGCGGTTTGAAATAATGAATCGGGATGTGGCGCAGTTGGTTAGCGCACCTGCTTTGGGAGCAGGGGGTCCTGCGTTCGAGTCGCAGTATCCCGACAAAAAAAGCACTTACAGAGATGTGAGTGCTTTTTTGTTTATATATGCTGATTTTATTTTAGAACTTGTAAACCATTCCCAAAGCAATATGGGATCTGTTCCAATTTTCTACTACCCTGAAAATATACTCCAAATTCATCCCGATAGTTGGTGAGAACATCAGTTCCATTCCTGCTCCAAAGTTGAATGCAAATTTTGTATTGTCCTGTTTTTTCTGCAGTCCAAGGATGTCATAATCCCTATGATAGTTGGTCATTCCAACACCTGCAATAGGGTATACACGCAGCTATTGTGGCAACAAAGGCAATGGCAATAATTGTAAAAAATCTTTTCATAACCTTATAATTTGTTGGACTGATAAATTGTCTATTAAACATCCCGCGCAATCCAATTGTTCAGCTTTGCGGGAAAAAGATTTGCAATGAACGAAAACAACCATGGAGGTGTTATATGTAAAATACCACAAATTTGGTATTGATATATATATTGGGAAGAATTTACTTTGTAATAATTATTATCTAATAGATTTAATCATTTAAAATTTAAATATATGGCTGACATTTCTGTAAATTATTTGGGATTGGACCTTAAATCCCCTTTCATTGCTGCAAGCAGCGGTTACACCGCAGATCTTGAGAAAATAGTTGCTCTGGCACGTAGCGGAGCAGGTGCAATAGTTTTAAAATCACTTTTTGAGGAGCAGATAAATAATGAGATAAGTTTCCTGGAGGGGAGCAGTGCAGACTATACAGAGAATGCGGATTTCCTCAAAAGATATGTAACAGACTACTCCGTAGAGAAATATGTGCAACTGATTAAGGATGCAAAAAAAGAGGGCGGCATTCCGGTTATAGCAAGTATAAACTGTTATACCAACAATACTTGGACAGACTTTGCAAAAGAGATTGAAAAGGCAGGGGCAGATGCTCTGGAACTGAACATATATGCATTACCTCTGAATGCAGGTAAGAACAGCCTCCAGACAGAGGAGGATTATCTTAAAACAGTAAAGAGGATAACAGATACCATTAAAATTCCTGTTGCAGTAAAATTGGGCAACCACTTCTCCAACCTTGGAAATTTCATGTCGTCATTGCAGGGTCACGGAGCATCAGGAGCCGTACTGTTCAACCGTTTCTTTACTCCCGACATCTCCCTCAAAAAGATGGAGATAGTACCTGCCAACCCATTCTCAAACAAGAATGAATACCTGCAGTCACTCAGATGGATTGCAATCCTCTCATCACACCTGAGAAAATTTGACTTCAGCGCCTCAACAGGTGTCTATGATCCTTCATCTGCAATAAAACTTATCCTCGCAGGGGCCAAAACAATACAGCTGTGTAGTGTATTATACAAACAGGGGCCTTTTGTAGTGCAGGATTTCAACAGGGAACTTAAAGAGTTCATGGATTCCAAAGGATTCAAAACCCTTGCAGATTTCAGGGGGATGCTCAATTACTCAAACATTGCAAACCCTGCAGCATTTGAGAGGGTACAGTTCCTCAAAACAGCAGAGCAGTACAGCAAAGGATAAAAAACAAGGCCGGGTCAAAGTTTTGATCCGGCCTATTTTCCATATCTGTCGGGAAGAGATTACATCAACTGTTTGAGCAATGTCCTCATGTTAACCTTCTCGTCAACCCTCCTGTACAGTTCTGCAATTGGAATCCTCTCCTGCTGCATGGTATCGCGGTCGCGCAAGGTAACACATTTGTCCTCAAGTGACTGGTGGTCAACTGTAATGCACAAAGGTGTACCAATTGCATCCTGGCGGCGGTAACGCTTTCCAATTGAGTCTTTCTCGTCGTACTGGCAGTTGAAATCCAACTTCAACTCAGCCATAATCTCCCTTGCCAACTCAGGAAGGCCGTCTTTCTTCACCAAAGGAAGAACTGCAAGTTTCACAGGGGCAAGTGCAGGGTGCAATTTAAGCACTACCCTCTCCTCACCGTTCTCAAGTTTCTCCTCCCTGTATGCTCCCGACAACACTGCAAGTACAGTTCTGTCTACACCAATTGAGGTCTCAATTACGTAAGGAACATAACTCTCACCCTTCTCAGGATCGAAGTACTGCAATTTCTTGCCTGAATACTCCTGATGGCGGCCAAGGTCAAAGTCTGTACGGGAGTGGATACCCTCAAGTTCCTTGAATCCGAATGGGAAGTTGAACTCAATATCGGTAGCGGCATTTGCATAGTGGGCAAGTTTGTCGTGGTCGTGGTAACGGTAATTCTCCTCACCCATTCCAAGAGCAAGATGCCATTTCAGACGGGTCTCCTTCCATTTTGCAAACCATTCCAACTCCTGGCCCGGCTGAACGAAGAACTGCATCTCCATCTGCTCAAACTCCCTCATACGGAAAATGAACTGCCTTGCCACAATTTCGTTTCTGAAGGCCTTACCAATCTGTGCAATACCGAAAGGAAGTTTCATACGGCCTGTCTTCTGAACATTAAGGTAATTTACAAAAATACCCTGTGCAGTCTCAGGCCTCAGGTAAATTGTACCGCTCTCACCAGATACGCTTCCCAACTGGGTGCTGAACATAAGGTTGAACTGCCTTACATCTGTCCAGTTTTTGGTGCCTGAAATAGGACACACAATCTCACAGTCAAGGATAAGCTGTTTCAAGGCATCAAGATCATTTGCATTCAATGCTGCAACCATCCTCTCCTTGCACTCCTCAATCTTCTTGGCATTTCTCAACACATTAGGGTTGGTAGCCCTGAACTGTGCCTCATCAAAAGCCTCACCAAATTTCTTGCGCCCCTTCTCAACATCCTTGTTTATTTTCTCCTCAAGTTTTGCAATATAATCCTCAAGAAGCACATCTGCACGGTATCTCTTCTTTGAATCCTTATTGTCAATCAGAGGATCGTTGAAAGCACCAACGTGGCCCGATGCCTCCCAGATTCTTGGGTGCATGAAGATAGCCGAATCAATACCCACAATATTCTCGTTGAGCCTTACCATAGACTCCCACCAATATTTTTTGATGTTGTTCTTCAACTCGCTTCCCAACTGTCCGTAATCATAAACCGCTCCCAATCCGTCATAAATTTCACTCGAAGGGAAAATGTACCCGTACTCTTTGGTATGGGCAATCAAATTTTTAAATAGGTCTTCCTGTGTCATAACTCTATTATTATTTCTTGTTAACTTTTTTCTTCCCGATAGTTTTTGGCGCCATGGCCCCCTTCACCTCATCATAAAGCTTACGGGCAAAATCCCTGCTCTCCAGCTGCAGATGCGGTATCACAAGATCCTCCTCATTAACCTCAACAGCCTCCCAAACCCCTCCGTTCTCTCTTTCAAAGGCCAGAATGTCTATATCAATCACCCTGCTCTCATATATCCTCTCCCCTGCCTCATTGAAGCGCGGTGCAGTACGCACCCTCCCCAACTCTGTCTCAATTCTCTGGCAAACCTCCAGTACCTGGCGTGACTCCATCTCTGTAAGACAGCAGAAACTCTGGTTGAGGAACTTCTGTGGTGCATCAAATCCCCAAGGCTCTGTCTCCAGCACCTGCGAGGTATTTACGGCATCCCCCAGCGAAGCCACCTCAAGATAGTCGGGAAGAAGGGCATCAATAAGTTCCAGGTTGGCAGAATCCAGCATGGCCTGCCTGTCGCCCATATTGCTCCCCAAAAGAAGATATACTCTATTCATCTGTACAGTTTATAAAAGTCCAAGTTCAAGCATTGCCTCCTCGCTCATCCGGCTCTTGTCCCACTCCGGCTCAAACACCAGTTTCACAGCCACATCCGTAACCCCCGGCGTATCCTTAACCGCATCATGCACATCCTCCACCAGCTGGTCCGCCATTGGGCAGTTTGGAGCGGTAAGGGTCATCTCAATGAACACCTTGTGGTCATCATCTATCTTAAGGTCATAAATAAGGCCCAAATCATAGATGTTTACAGGAATCTCCGGATCATAAACCATCCTCAGAGCCCTTACAACATCCCTCAAAACACTCTCCTTGCTCTTCATACTCACTCTATTTGTTGTTGTACGCCATAGCGTAGATTTTAATCTGTTTAATCATGGAAACCAATCCGTTTGCCCTGGTAGGTGAAAGATTCTCCTGCAAACCTATCTGCCCAATAAACTCAGGCTCATTGGCCAGAATATCTGCCGGAGCCTGCCCGTTGTAAACCCTGATGAGCAGCGAAATGATTCCTTTGGTAATGATTGCATCCGAATCTGCCGCAAAATAAAGCTTCCCGTCCTCAATCCTGCAACTGAGCCACACCCTGCTCTGACACCCCCTAATGAGGTTCTCCTCGGTCTTGTCCTTCTCCTCAATGGCAGGAACCCCTTTTCCCAACTCAATGATATACTCATACTTGTCCATCCAGTCGGTAAAAATTGCAAACTCATCTACAATTTCGTTTTCAATCTCCTTTATAGTCATAATTCTTCAAAATTTTATTCCGTTCCGGATGTCACAAATTCCCTTGTTTCCATGACATCCCCCCCCTTCCCGACAATCATTTGTCACAAATTCGGGCCATCCTATGACAAATGCCCCCTCAGCTCTGCCATTTGTCACATTTCCGGGTCATCCCATGACATCTGACCCCTCAGCACTGCCATTTGTCACAAATTCGGGCCATCCCATGACATCTGACCCCTCAGCCCGCCATTTGTCACATTTCCGGGCCATCCCATGACAAATACCCCCTCAGCGCCACCGTTTGTCACAAATTCGGGCCATCCCATGACAAATACCCCTTCTGCGCCGTCATTTGTCACATTTCCGGGCTACCCCATGACATCTGACCCCTCAGCCCGCCATTTGTCACAAATTCGGGCCATCCCATGACATCTGACCTTTCGGGATGCCACCTTTCGGGATGCCACCCGTCGGGAAGACTACAACAACATCCTCACTGCCCTCTTCAAACTTTCAATGAAGTATTTTGCCTCCTCCAAAGTGTTGTACGGCAGGAATGATACCCTTACCATGCTGGTTACCCCGAAACGGGTCATCAGCGGCTCACAGCACATAAGTCCGGTACGCACTGCAACACCCATCTTGTCGAGCAATTGCGCCAGATCTGAAGGGAAACACCCCTGGATATTGAACGAGAAGAGCGGAATTTTGCTCCCCGGCTCGCCAAATCTTGCTGGTTCGCCTAATTCCCCTGATGCGCCCAATTCAGCCGTCCCGGCCAAACCTGCGTCCAAACCTGCTGCTGTCCCCTCCACAGGCGGCAATCCGTAAATTGTGCATCCTTCAATCTCCTGCAGGGCACTCCTCAAATATTCCACTATCTCACGCTCCTGCTCCTCAATTACCCTTGCAATCTCCCCTTCCATCAAGCTCTGCGCAAACTCCAGCGCCGGAGCCAGCGAAGCCTGGGCAATGAAATTTGGAGTACCTGCCTCAAACTTGAGCGGCAGCGGTGCATATGTTGTCTTTTCAAAAGTAACTGTATCCACCATATCGCCTCCTCCCATATACGGCGGCATCTGCTCCAACAACTCCTGCTTGCCATAAAGCACTCCTGAACCTGTAGCGGCATATATCTTGTGCCCCGAGAAAGCATAAAAATCACAATCCAGCTCCTGAACATCCACCTTGCAGTGGACAATTCCCTGGGCTCCGTCAACCAGCACCGGTATCCCCTGCGCATGGGCGAGGCCAATAATCTCCCTTATTGGATTCACTATTCCCAACACATTGGAGATATGTTCCACAGCAATTATCTTCACCCTGCTGCCCAGCAGACTCCTGAAAGCCTCCATATCCCACATGCCGTTTTCCAGCACCGGAATCACCTTAATTGAGGCCCCTGCCGCCTGGCAGGCCATCTGCCAAGGGACAATATTTGAATGGTGTGAGTCTCCCGATATTATAATCTCATCCCCCTCTCCCAAAAACTTCCTGCAAAAACTGCTTGCAACCAAATTTATTGAAGCGGTTGTTCCGCTGGTAAAGATGATGTTCTCCCTGGCCGGTGCATTTATGAATTCCCTTACCTTCTCCCTCGCCCCCTCATACAGTGCGGTTGCATCATCACTCAATTTATGCATAGCACGGTGCACGTTGGCATTGGCCCCACAATGCATCCTGTCAACCAGGTCAATCACACACTGCGGCTTCTGCGAAGTGGCTCCGTTGTCCAAATATACCAACGGCTTGCCCCATACACTCTGCCCCAATGCCGGAAATTGGCTCCTTATATTCTCTATTGAAGTCATACTATACATATTAAACATGCAAAATTACAAAACTTATCACTATTTTTGTATAAAAATTTAGGTATGCACACTTATATAAAGGGAGAACTGGTAGAAATTACCCCAACCCAGGCTGTAATAGAGAACAACGGAATTGGCTATGAGTTGCAGATTTCACTGCAGACATTCACCGAGATACAATCACTGCATGATGTTATGCTATACATCCATCACCATCTGAGGGAGGATGTTGAGCTCTGGTACGGCTTTGCCACAAAAGAGGAGAGGAACATTTTCCGAATGCTTATAGAAGTGAACGGTATAGGTCCCAATACAGCCCGCATGATGCTCTCATCTATGAACTGCACAGAAATCCGCAATGCCATCATTACCGGAGATGTGAACAGAATAAAGAGCATAAAGGGAATAGGGCTCAAAACTGCCCAGAGGGTTATCATAGACCTCAAGGACAAGATTGCCAAAGGCGGTGAAGACAATTCTGCTGCCATTTTTGCCCAGGAGACAAAATCTGCAAACATGGAAGAGGCAACAACTGCCCTTGTCCTGTTGGGCTTTGCCAAATCAGCTGCAGAAAAGGCAGTTAAAGGTGTTTGTAAGGAAAATCCCGACTGTACATTGGAAGAGCTTATAAAATTCTCCCTAAAAAGGCTGTAATATCATTTTTTTTAATACATTTGTGCAAAATCATTTTTAAAAATTTAAATATACTATGAATACTCCTACAAATCTAAAGTACTCTAAAGACCACGAGTGGGTTAAAGTGGATGGCAATATTGCTACAATAGGTATTACTGACTTTGCTCAGAGCCAGCTTGGTGACATCGTTTTCGTTGACATCCAGACAGAGGGCGAGGAGCTTGAGGCAGGTGAGGTTTTTGGTGCAATTGAGGCTGTTAAAACCGTTGCTGACGGTCTTATGCCTGTTTCAGGTAAAGTTATTGAGGTTAACGCTGAGCTTGAGGGTGCTCCTGAGTCTGTAAACACAGATCCATACGGCGCAGGCTGGATGATCAAAGTTGAGATGAGCAATCCTGCAGAGTACGATGACCTTCTTGATGCTGCTGCATACGAGGCTGAGTGCAAATAATAATCACTCCATAAATCATCGGGAAGCTGGCATTGTTGCCGGCTTCTTTTGTCTGGCTCCGTTTGTGTTGTATCTTTGCAATCCATATTAAGAGAAGTTATAATATGAAAAACATTACATCCACCCTCTTTTCACTTTTGGCAATCCTTGTATGCATTCCTTTCAGCTCCCGTTCCCAGGAACTGGAGATATCAAGGGACAAGGATTCTGTTCTATTCCATTCAATTGCACCTGATGACGCACAGGGATATTCCTCTTTCATAAGGATGTACCCCTCTTCAAGGTATCAGGAACAGGCAAATGCCATCCTTAAAAAACTGAACACAAGTACAGTTACACCGGAGCAGGCCATGAAAGTTGCCTTGGATGCCGGTTACTCCAAAGGAAGAATATCAGCTGCAATCGGGGTAAAGGATCTTGGCAAGGAACATGTTTTCATCATTCTCTCTCCTTCTCCCGATAGTGCATTCCTTACAATTGCACTCCTGAAAGGGGAAGATGACGGATCATGGAAAAGGGTAAAGAAACTTGTAGAACCTCTATACATAAATGATTCACAACTGAATACATTTACCATTACCCATCTTGAACCGGTAATTGTGAACGGAAGGCAGCAGATTCTGTTCAAATATACCAACACCTCTGACTCCATTGATGCAAGGAGCAGGATTCCAAATGTCAATTGCGAGCTTGTATTCAATTTGTACTCCATACGGAACAATAACATCTACAACATGATGTACAGCGGAAAAGTTGAGAATGGCACGCTTTATGGAAAGTCATTGGATGCAATGTTGGGCGATATCTCCTTGGCTACAGAACAGCAGAGGTTCCTCACAGAGATAATATCCAATACCAGGAATCTTGAGCCGTATGATGCTGCCCGCTTCAGGAATCAGGAGGTAATACAATGGTGGTACGACTACAACCCTGAGGTAAAAGGGGATATAAATTTTGTACTTTTGCCCAAAAGTGCAAAGTTTATAGAGATGTTTGATGCCGCAGGGCAAAAAGTAAGGGCACAGCTCTTCTCTGCTGCAATATTTGACAACAGCCACAACAATACAGTGATAGTGGTATTGAACAGATCTACAAAGAAGTACTCCATTGCATACTGCCAGACAGTTCCCAATGGAACCTCAGGTTTAAAATTGTCGGGAATATCCCTGCATGAGGGGAACACCATAATCCTGAATTTTGAAAATAACGGAGAGATAACCAAACGCAAACTTAATCTGGCAACCAAGAAACTATACTAATATCAGACTATATGAAAAGATTTAATTTTGCAATTATCGTTTCAGCAATAACATTGTCTGGCATGCTGCTGTCAGCGGTAGCAGTTTCTGCACAAAGCAAGGCAGAAACCAAACTCTACAATACTGCCGTTGCAAAAAAGGACCTCAAAAGTGCAAACAAATTCCTCACAAAATTCCCCAATTCGGGCTATGCACCAAAAATTACAAGACTGAGGGACTCGATAATTTTTTATCAGATACAGAAAGACGACATCATAGGCTACATCTCATTTGTAGAGAAAAATCCAAAATCATATTTTGTACAGGCTGCCAACAGCCGGATTGAGGAGCTCAATACCAGTTCTATTTCAGATGCCCAGGCCATGGAAATTGCAATGGGTACAGGTCTCTCCAAAGAGGAGATAGCTGCAGCCAAAGGGGTGAAGAATCTCAACAAGGAGTATGTTGCAGTTATAGTTGCACCTAAGGCCAATACATCTGAATACAGGATAACTCTCCTTACTCAGAACAACGGCAATTGGGAAGAGGTTTCCTCACTGCTGGAGCAAGTGTATACCAACGACTACGCTCTAAAGGAGTTCAGGATTGGAGATGACGTTAAGGCAGTAACCATTGCCGGAGTACAGCATCTGTACTTCAGTTATGTAAACAGCTCGTCCGATGTTGATTCCAGAAGCCGGATTGCCAACAATGATTGCGAGATGGCATTCAACCTGTACTCCCTCGCCGACAATTCTGTATATAATGTCCTGTTCAGCGGCAAAATTGAGGATGGAATAATTTATGGAAGCTCAATGGATTCTGCCCAGGGGGGAATGATGGCAACACCACAACAGACATACCTCATAAAAGCCATGGCTGCCAAAGAGAACTTGAAACCATTTGAGAAAGAGCGATTCCATACCCAGGAGCTCATAAAATGGTGGTATGACAACAACCCTCAGGGAGCCAAAAACATAGCTTTTGGCATTGTTCCTGAGAATTCACCGCTCATAGAGATGGCAAACAAAGGCAAAGACAAGGAAAGGGTTGGAAACTACACAGTTACAATGTTGCAGAATGTATGCAACAATACAATTGTAGTTGTACGCAACCATGAGAACGGACAATACTCCATTGCTATGTGCCAGCCAATGCCACAAAATGATAAAGAGCTGGAGCTCAATACATTCTATGGAGAAAAAGGAAATATTCTTGCTCTGTACTATTTCAAGGGCAAAAGCTCAATAAAGAAAAGGCTCAACCTCTCAAGCAAGAGGCTTTACTAGAAAAGTACATATCTGAAAGAAAGCAACCGCCATCCGGGCTAAGTCCCAAAGGATGGCGGTTTCTGTCTATAAGTGTGTGTGACTCCAAAATTATATAAAATTTGTCAATTATCTAACAAAGTGTTTATTTTTGTAAAAAAACAGGTACCATGAAACATAGTTTTGGAAGTGACAATCATTCGGGAGTACACCCGAAGATAATGGCAGCAATACAGGATGCCAATGAAAATTTTGCAACAGCATACGGAGAAGACAAATACACCAAAGAGGTTCTGGCAAAACTGGAATCTCTCCTTGGAGGGGATTGTACCGCTTACTTCGTGTTCAACGGAACAGGCGCAAACATAGTGGCTCTACAAGGCTTCCTCAGGAGCTACAACTCTGTACTGACACCCGACTCAGCCCACATAAATGTAGATGAGTGCGGAGCTGTAGAGAAAATCTCTGCCGCCAGGATCGTCCCTCTAAAATCGCAGGACGGAAAAGTGTCTCCAGCCGAAGTGAAAAAAGGTCTCACAGGATTCGGATTCCAGCACCATGCACAGCCCAAGATACTCTCCATATCACAACCTACAGAACTTGGCACACTTTACACCCCTGCAGAAATAAAAGAACTTGCAAACCTTATGCACAGCCACGGTTGCTACCTGCATGTAGACGGCTCCAGAATCTCCAACGCTGCCGAAAGCCTGGGCATGCCAATCAAAGAATTCATCTCAGATTGCGGAGTTGATGCCCTCTCATTCGGAGGGACCAAAAACGGACTTCTTATGGGAGAAGCAGTGGTAATCTACCACCGTCCGGAAAATACTCTTCCCGACAATAACGGCGTCCCTATGAATGCCCTGAACATGGAGGCGGCACGCAATCTGCAATACCTCAGAAAGCAGACCACACAATTATACTCAAAAAGCCGCTTTATTGCCGCCCAGTTTGATGAATATTTAAAAAATGACCTGTACCTCCAACTTGCAGGGCAATCGAACAAAATGGCCAAATATCTTGCTAAGAGTCTGGAGGGGATAAATGAGGTCACTATCTCAAAAGCCGTTGAAAGCAACGCCGTATTTGCAATAATACCAACATGGCTTAGCGAAGAACTCAACAAGAAGCACTATTTCTATGTATGGGACGAGGAGACAAATGAGGTACGCTGGATGTGCTCATTCAACACAAGAAAAGAGGATATAGATGAATTTATCGGGGATCTTAAAAGCATAATTGCCCAGCATAAATAGGAAACAATGGGAATTTCTCAGGCATCATACACAGACCTGAAAGGGATCAGGGACATTTGGGAAGAGCGGTTTACTACAGATAAAGAGTATCTTGAAATAATGTTCAACCGCATAATGCCTTTTTGCACCAGCTATGTATACAAGAATGAGGCGGGGAAAATACTCTCTGCCGCCTCATTTATGCCTATGGAATTCATAGATACATCAAAACAGAAGTCTCTTGAAGGGTGGTATATGTTTGGAGTAGCCACCCTGGAAAACGCATCAGGAAACAGACTTGCCGCAAAGACAATTCTTTACGCAATTGACAAAATCTCCACCAAAGGTTATCATTTCATATTTGAAAGACCTGCAAATCAAGATTTAAACAGTTATTATTTAAAGTTAGGATTCTCAAAACCCCTTAAAAGAATCCCCTTTACATTCAAAACCGATTCCATTACAGGTTCCTCGGGGAACAAACAAGGTATAAATAAAACCAAATACACAGCACAATGCATCCTGGAGCAAATAGAAGAGCATTTTAAGAAGAGATTCGTCTGGAAAACTCCTGATATTCTGGAGGGATTGATAGAAATTGGAGAAGTAGAATATCATAACTCAACCCTCACTTCAAATACCAAAGAAGCTACATTTATTGCAATAAATCCACTGAATGGTATAGCCCCAGAAATATTCAACAATGCATTTTTCTGTTTTCCTATGGAATAGTGCAGTAAAAAATAAAATAGAGTATTCTAATTATCTTATTTACAATAATTAAAATACCCTATTCAATATTATTTATGCACACGATGTTCCACGTGGAACATTTTTATCTTCCAAAGTAAATCAATAGAACTGAAACATCAGCTGGAGATACACCAGGTATTCTTGAAGCTTGTGCAATTGTGGTTGGACGGTGCTTCATAAGCTTCTGTCTACTCTCAATTGAAAGTGATGTTACCTTTAAGAAGTCAAAATTCTCGGGTATAACAACATTCTCCAGTTTCAATATCTTGTCTGCAATCCTTTGCTCTCTCTGAATATATCCCCTATATTTTACAGCTATCTCCACACTCTCCAATATCTCGTCGGGAAGAATCTGTTGAGCCTGACAGGTGAAACCGGCAACAGGAGTCTGGTAAGGCAACTCCAAAAGGCGGTCCTCTTCTCCTATTGACGATGAATTATTGAATGACTTCCTTAAAGGTGAAGCGAGTGAAACACTATCAATGGTAGAATAAATGTCATTTTTCTGATCTATGTTTTCCACAAGTGGTTTAATTGAAATCTGAGGACGCGATAAAAGCTCACTTAATCTCCTCTTTTGTGGAAGCGGTGATGAATTGTTTTCCTGAAGGAAGGAGTTAATTTTAGAAGGCTCCGCCGATGTGTTATCAAAAAATTCTGTAAGAGATGTTACAGCAGAATATTTGTTTTCGACAAGCCTCATTCTGTCTTCTGAAACCAGACCAATCTTATAACCAAGATGTGTCAGACGCAAGTCTGCATTATCCTGTCTGAGAAGGATCCGATACTCAGCCCTCGATGTGAACATTCTGTAAGGCTCATCCACACCTTTTGTAACCAAATCATCAATAAGCACTCCGATATAGGCCTGATCTCTTTTGAGAATGAAAGGCTCCTTTCCTTCGCAGGAGAGTGCAGCATTTATTCCTGCCATCAAACCTTGGGCAGCAGCCTCTTCGTAACCTGTTGTTCCATTCACTTGGCCGGCCATATATAAACCAGACAAATGCTTGCATTCTAAAGTATGTTTGAGTTGTGTAGGTGGAAAGTAATCATATTCTACTGCGTATGCAGGCCGGTAAATCTCTACACCTTCCATACCTTTAATATTTCTCAATGCCTCCATTTGAACCTTGAACGGAAGAGAGGACGAGAATCCCTGGAGATAATATTCGTAGGTGTTCCATCCTTCAGGTTCAAGAAAAAGCTGATGGCTGTCTTTGCCTTCAAATGTCCTTAGTTTATCTTCTATGCTGGGACAATATCTTGGGCCTATTCCATGAATCTTGCCTGAGAATAGCGGTGAGTCCTTGAACCCTCCTTTCAAAATTTCATGAACAGTGGGATTGGTGTGAACCATGTAACAACTCATCTGTTCTACTCCATTTTGAATTGGTGAAGGAACATTCAAGAAAGTAAACCTGGCAGGAACTGAATCACCCGGTTGTCTCTCAAGTTTGTTAAAATCAATGGAGCGGGCATCAATTCTGGGAGGTGTTCCGGTTTTCATTCTTCCGCTCTCCATTCCTAAAGAGACAAGCTGTTCTGTTACTCCATAAGAAGAGAGTTCTCCTACCCTCCCCCCTTCTGTAGTCTCTTTTCCAATGAATAATTTGCCGTTTAGAAAGGTCCCGGCAGTAATGATTACTTTGGAGGCTGTAAATACTGCACCCAAAACGGTTGAAACACCTTTAACAATCTCATTTTCAACCACTAATGAATTTACAACATCTTGCCAAATAGAGAGATTCCGCGTGTTTTCCAAAATATATCGCCAATTGAAGGAGTAATAGATCCTGTCGCATTGGGCACGGGGGCTCCACATTGCCGGACCTTTGGATCTGTTCAACATCCTGAACTGGATAGTACTTGCATCTGTAACAAGACCTGAACATCCTCCAAGAGCATCAATCTCCCTGACAATCTGACCTTTTGCAATTCCACCTATAGCCGGGTTGCAGGACATCTGTGCAATCTTGTTCATATCCATAGTTACAAGAAGTGTCTTATTTCCCATTTTCGCTGCTGCTGCCGCAGCTTCACATCCCGCATGTCCTGCTCCTACTACTATAATATCAAAATCCCTATTCATAAAAGATTCATTTAAGTGACATTGAATTCAATCTGATGAGTGCATCATTCTCGGCATTACGCATCTGCTCAATATCGGAATCACAATGATCATCCAACCCGCAAAGATGAAGAATGCCATGTATGATTACTCTATGAAGTTCATCGGGAAAACTCTGATTGTATTCTTCTGCGTTTGCTCGGACAGTATCAATGCTGATATATAATTCACCATTAATATATCCGTTCTCAGTATAATCGAATGTAATGATGTCCGTATAGTAGTCGTGTCCCAAAAATTGGGTGTTGATTTCAAGAATGGACGGATCATCACAAAGTATGATATTGATATCTCCCAACTTGTAATTATGTGAAATCACAATCTCTTTAATCCACTTTTTAAGAAGAAGTTTGTCCTTTAAAGTAAATTTGATGTCCTTATTGAAAAATCTGATCATAAAATATGCTTATGTTAACAAAGTTTAATAACTTTGCTATGTTTTAGCGGCAAAGTTAGAACTTAGAAATCAAATATAAAACCTTTAAAATAATTATTATGGCTAAAGTAAGTGTTATTGGCGCCGGTAATGTTGGTGCCACTTGTGCAAATGCAATGCTGCACATGAAATTCTGCTCTGAGATAGTTCTATTGGATATTAAAGAGGGTGTATCAGAGGGTAAGGCAATGGATATGATGCAGACTGCAAACCTTTACAAATTTGATACTAAAGTAACTGGTGTAACCAATGACTACAAAGCAACAGCAAATTCAGATGTAGTTGTTGTAACTTCAGGTCTCCCAAGAAAACCTGGTATGACCAGAGAGGAACTTATTGGTGTTAACGCAGGTATCGTAAGCAGCGTTGTTGAGAATATTCTCAAATACTCTCCAAAAGCAATCCTTGTAATTGTTTCAAACCCAATGGACCCAATGACATATCTTACTCTAAAGAAAACAGGCCTTCCTAAGAACAGAGTTATAGGTATGGGCGGTATCCTTGACAGCAGCCGCTTCCAGTATTTCTTGAGCAAAGCTCTTAAAGCTCCTGCAAGCGATATAGAGGGTATGGTTATCGGTGGCCACGGCGATACAACTATGATTCCTCTAATCAGATTCGCAAACTACAGAGGTATTCCTGTTAAAGAACTTCTTTCAAAGAAAGCAGCTGAGCAGGTTGTTGCTGACACTATGGTTGGCGGTGCTACTCTTACAAAACTTTTGGGAACATCTGCATGGTATGCTCCAGGTGCATCTGCAGCAGTTCTTGTTAAAGCAATTGTTATGGATGAGAAAAAAGTTTACCCTTGCTGCGTAGCATTGGACGGCGAGTACGGCCAGGAAGATATCTGTATAGGTGTTCCTGCACTTATTGGTAAAAAAGGTTGTGAGAAAGTTGTTAAATACAAACTTAACGCAGAGGAGATGGAGTTGTTCCAGAAGAGCGCTGACGCAACCAGAAAAACAAACAATATTCTATATGAAATGAATATTCTTCAGAAATAATAAAAGGATATTCCTATTCTAGAGAAATTTGGTAGGGTTTTTGCAGGTAAAACTGTAGAAACCCTATTTTATTAACATTTTAAAGATTAGGCACTGCAATTTTAAAGCATTGACATTCTGATAGTTCTGCGAAATAGTGGTAATTTATTAACAATTTTTATACGGATTTGAAAATAATTTACTATTTTTACAACCGCTTTACATACGAATAATACTTAATTAATATGGAAATAAAGAAATCACCTAAAGCCAATCTTGAGGACAAAAAGTTCTTGTTCACTGAGATAGGACTTGTAGTAGCATTGGTTGCTGTGCTATGTGCATTTGAAATGAAATCGACTGAATCCAAAACTCTTGATGCTCTTGGAGAAGACACAGCAGTAGTTGTTGAGGAAGAGCAGGTTCCAATTACACAGGAAGAGCAGTTGCCTCCACCAGAAGTGCCAAAAGAGCCAGTTATGTCGGATGTAATTGACATTGTTGATGATGACATCAAAGTTGATGATGATTTTCTTATTTCAACAGAGGATGATGCTTCTCTAGGTGTTGAGATTAAAGATTATGTAGTAGAGCAGGAGGAAGAGGAAGTTGTTGAAGAGGTGGTACCTTTCGCAATAGTGGAGCAGAAACCTACATTCCAGGGTGGAGATGCAAATACATTTACAAAATGGGTGTTCAGCAAAATCATTTATCCTGAGATTGCAAAAGAGAACGGTGTACAGGGTCGTGTAACTCTTCAGTTCACAATTGAGACTGACGGTAGTGTTAAGAATGTTAAAGTTCTTAGGGGTGTTGACTCTTCATTGGATAAAGAGGCTATCCGCGTTGTATCAAGTTCACCAAAATGGAAACCTGGTATGCAGAGAAACAAACCTGTAAGGGTAAAATATACTTTCCCTGTTGTATTCCAGTTGAGATAATAACTTATAAATCATATAAAGAGCTGTCAGAGATGACAGCTTTTTTTTTATATCAAAATATCATACCTTTGTAAAGTAATAGTATACATATGGAATATTTTGCAATTTCTAACGGAATACCGGTTCATATCCTTGACACTAAAAAAGGCGAAACCACAATAGTACTTCTTCACGGATACCTTGAAACACTGTATATCTTCAATGAGCTGATAGAAATGCTGGAAAAGAAATATAGGGTGATGGCAATAGACCTTCCAGGACATGGATTGTCGGGATCAAATAAAGAGATTAACTCCATGGAGTTCTGTGCAAATGTAGTAGCAGATATCCTCAAGAAGAACAATATTGCAGATGCCTGGGTTGCAGGGCACTCAATGGGTGGTTATATTGCACAAAATTGCATAAAGTGTTTCCCTGAGCTCTTCAAGGGTCTGATACTCCTCAATTCAACCCCGTTTGCTGACACACCTGAGAAAAAAAGTGCAAGAGAGCGGGAAATGGAACTTATCCGCAAATCAAAATTAGGTAGCCTGGCAGCCATAAGTATTCCAAATATGTATGCACCGGCAAATCTGAGAAAATTTGATGAGAAGATTGAGGAGACTGTTGAGATTTCAGAGACTCACGACCCTAACGGCATTATTGCTTGTATAAAGGGAATGATGGAGAGAAATGATACTAAAGAGGTACTTGCAAATGCGGAAAAAGCTATGTTCATTTTTGGGACAGAGGACAAATTTATAACTGAAGAGGTACGCGAAAAGCTGATAGGGGAGTTCCCTAAAGTAAAGGCCGTTGTGATACCGGGTACAGGTCATAACTCTTTTATAGAAGAACCCGAAAAGGTAATTGAAGCAATAGAAAAATTCATAGAATAAAGCAGTAGTACAAATTACGGAAATTAAATAGGGTTGAAAACTGAATCCCTCCCAAACCTGCGGTTCGGGCCCCTCCCGTTCACGAGGTCACGGGCGACCACGGTTTTCAACCCTATTTAATTTCCGTAATTCATTATACCGTCTTCTATCCCTTTACCAAAGGAAATTATCAAAAGGATAACGGCCTGCATGAATCTCAGCAACCATCTTGTAAAGGTCATTGCGGAGCTTGTCTATATGCAATTTCTCCCTGGCCGAAATAAATATTGCAGGTGTATTCTCTTTATACATCCATGAGTTCTTCAACTCCTCAAGAGAGTAATTCTCCCTCTTCTTGGGACCAAGGTCAAACTCATCCTGTTGAACATATTTATAGGCATCTATCTTATTGAAGACCATAAAAGTGGGCTTTTCACCAGCACCTATTTCCTGCAATGTATTCTTTACAACTTTTATCTGCTCCTCAAAATTAGGATGGGAGATATCCACAACATGCATAAGAATATCCGCTTCCCTTACCTCATCAAGGGTACTCTTAAAAGACTCAACAAGTTGGTGTGGCAATTTTCTAATGAATCCTACTGTATCACTCAAAAGGAACGGTACATTTTCAATAACAACTTTACGAACTGTTGTATCAAGGGTTGCAAAGAGCTTGTTCTCAGCAAAGACCTCACTTTTGGCCAAAAGGTTCATCAATGTACTCTTGCCTACATTCGTGTATCCCACCAGGGAAATTCTAACCATATTGCCCCTGTTTCCACGTTGGGAAGCCATCTGTTTGTCTATCTTCTTCAACTGGTCCTTAAGTCTGCTTATCTTGTCAAGGATAATACGGCGGTCTGTCTCAATCTGGCTCTCACCGGGTCCTCTCATACCAATACCACCACGCTGCCTCTCAAGGTGGGTCCACATTCTGGTAAGCCTTGGCAACAGATACTGATACTGGGCAAGCTCTACCTGTGTTTTGGCATATGCTGTCTTGGCCCTTTGGGCAAAAATATCCAAAATGAGATTGGTCCTGTCCAAAATTCTGCACTCAAGTTCCCTCTCAAGGTTCCTGAGCTGTGAAGGGGAAAGCTCATCATCAAAAATTACAAGCTTTATCTCATTCTCCACAATATATGCCTTTATCTCCTCCAATTTTCCTGTCCCCACATATGTTTTTGAATTTGGCCTGTCAACCTTCTGCACAAATCTCCTCTCCCCAACAGCACCGGCAGTTTCAGCAAGAAACTGCAGTTCATCCAAATATTCAGTTACCTGTTCCTCTGTATTACTGGGGGTAATGACACTTACAAAAATAGCTCTCTCCATAAAATAAATGACTATTTGCTTACAAACTACAAAAGTAAAAACTATATTTGTAAAACATAAATCATAATCCCGATGAATCTAAGAAAATTAACCTTAATTGCCTTGACATTGGCATTTGCAGCAAATTGCCAAAAGGCAGACGCACAACAAAAAACCCTTAGGGAACACGGATTCCCAATTGGTATATTTGAAACTGGTAAAAACAATGCAATCACCGATGTTCCAGGTGTAACAGTAGGGCAGGTAACCTGCATTGAGGGAGACAGCATCCGCACAGGTGTAACAGCCATTGTTCCTCACCAGGGAAATATCTTCAGAAACAAGATTCCTGCAGCAATCTATGCGGGCAACGGATTTGGAAAACTTGCCGGTGTAACCCAGGTTCAGGAACTTGGAAACATAGAGACTCCAATAGTACTTACAAATACCCTTAATGTTGCAGCAGGTATAGACGGACTTATCACATACACCCTTCAACAGCCTGGCAATGAAAATGTAAGGTCTGTAAACGCTGTAGTAGGAGAGACCAATGACGGCGGATTGAACAAGATACAGCAGCGCTATGTTACTCCAGAAATAGTGCTCCAGGCCCTGGCAAATGCAAAAGGTGGAAAAGTTGAGCAGGGGTGTGTAGGTGCAGGTACAGGTACAGTTGCTTTCAACTTCAAAGGTGGAATTGGCACTTCATCACGCGTTCTGCCAAAATCACTCGGAGGATATACTATAGGTGTTATAGTGCAGTCAAACTATGGTGGTATCTTGGAAATTGACGGAGTACAGGTAGGTCAAAAACTTAATGAATACTCTTTCAAGAACCATGTAATCCCACAGGCAAAAACAGCAGACGGGTCATGCATGATGGTAGTAATCACAGATGCCCCTATAGATGCCCGTAACCTTGAGAGAGTTGCAAAAAGAGCCATGATGGGCCTGGCCAAAACAGGCGGTATTGCCTCAAATGGAAGTGGTGACTATGTAATTGCACTTTCCGTTGCCCCTGAAAACCTTATTAAGGACGGCAAGGAAATGCACACCCAAACTGTTCTTGATAACGGAGAGATGTCATCAATCTTTGCAGCAACCATAGAGGCTACAGCAGAGGCACTCTGGAACTCAATGTTCATGGCAACAACCACCAAAGGTTACAAAGGAAAAGTTGTAGAGGCCCTTCCTGTTGAGAAGGTTCTTGAAATGCTTAAAGACAGGAACAAATAAACTCTGCTCAGACAGATAACATAGCGCTACTGACACAAATTCCCCGCCAGACACCCCTCTAGCGGGGATATTTCTTTCCCAACTACCCTCTGGTCACCTCATCTGGTCACCCCTCCGGCACCTACATGTCATGATAACCACACAATCTGTGACAAATGCCTCCCCACACTCCTCGGTTGTCACAGAAATCCATCTCCCCGTGACAAATACCCCATCAAGCACCCAGGTTGTCACAAAAATCCAACTCCCCATGACAAATCACCCTCCCCGCACCGCAGTTGTCACAAAAATCAAACTCCCCGTGACAATTGCGCCTGCCTCCTTGGACTTTATCGTCGGGAAGGGGGAAATAATGAATTAAGGATATCTGTATCCAATCTTAAAAGCCGCCTGATCTGCTGATTATTGGCGTTATATTTAAAATGCAGGATTTTTGCCACCACCAGTTTTCCATCCTTATCAAGCTGCAGGGGTTTCTGCTTGAATTTTTCCATTGAAATGGAATACATTACCGAAGATAACTCCTCATCTGTATATACAATCTTATCGGCCTGTTCTTTTGCTATATCGGAAAAACTTTCCACCAGTCTGGAAACCAGAGAGTAATAATGGTGTGCATTATTGAACAAACTCTCAACATCTGATATGGCTATATATGAGAGTGGAGAAACATATTGGCCTATCAGAAAGAAGCATGGAGGAAATGTGTTAAAATGTGAATGGAACATCCTCCTTTTCTCATTTACCGGTACCTGCTGCAGACTGAACTGCAACTGGCTTTCATATTCCTGCAGCATAGAAAAGAAATATCTGTTGGATCCCCATGGATATGAAAATGGGGTATAATTGCTATCTATCAGATACCCGTTCCTGTTTACATACGCAATGACATTCCTCAAGTATACCAAATCAGTTATTTTAATCAACTTATATGAAAATCCTTTCATGTCGGAAAACCGCCCCTCAAATACAAGGAACTTTTTCAGACGCCTGTACAACTCTGAATAAAAAAGCAGAACCTCATCCTTATCCCCATAAATAATAAAATGAAAATGATTGCTCATAATCTGAAATGTGTAAATCTTCAACCTATCCCAAAAAATTGCAGCAAGCAATCCAACCATATTCATTCCAAACACATAATCTGATCTTTTTCTGAATAGTACTCCCGACAACTCTCCAGGTGTACACAAATGCCAGAAACAGCCCTCCCTTGAAATTAAATCTCTCATAAATGACATTTTTATTGCGCAATACTACCAACATTATTGCACAACAGTCGTCAAAAAAAGAAATTTCCTTGCCAAAAAAAGAAAATGTTTCCACACCCTATCTTAAAAAAGCAATTTGGCGTCACAGAAACCTCCCTCCGCATGACAAATACCCCTCAGCACACCTAAGTTGTCATGGAATCACCGCAATCCGTGACAAATCAACCTCTGCGCACCCCCAGTTGTCACGGAAACCTATCTCCGCGTGACAAATACCCCTCCAAGCACCCAGCTTGTCACGGAAAACCCACTCCCCGTGACAAACGACGGAGGGTGATTGTGGGCAACAAAAAAACCGGACCATCTGGCCCGGTTTTTATTGGATAGGGGAGTCCCCTTTTTCTTAGTCTTTTAGTTTTGCACACAAGAACTCTCTGTTCAATCTTGCAATGTGGGCAACTGAAACGTGTTTAGGACACTCCATTTCGCAAGCGCGGGTGTTGGTACAAGCACCAAAGCCCAACTCATCCATTTTTGCAACCATTGCCTTGGCACGTCTTGCACCCTCAATTCTACCCTGAGGAAGCAATGCCAATGAACTTACTCTTGCTGAAACGAACAACATTGCAGAACCGTTCTTACAAGTTGCAACACAAGCTCCGCAACCTACGCAAGAAGCAGCATCCATACTCTCATCTGCATCTTTCTTAGGAATAGGAATAGCATTACCGTCAGGAACACCACCTGTGTTAACTGAAACGAAACCGCCTGCCTGAAGAATCTTGTCAAATGCTGTTCTGTCAACTACCAAGTCTTTGATAATTGGGAAACCAGCACTTCTCCATGGCTCAATTGTAATGGTATCTCCATCTTTGAATTTGCGCATGTGCAACTGGCAAGTGGTGATCTCATTGTCCGGACCATGAGCCCTACCGTTGATATATAGTGAGCAGGCACCGCAAATACCCTCTCTACAATCATGGTCAAAACTAACAGGGCCACTGGCTTTACAGCCCTTGTTCACTGCTACAGGATCAATGTTCTCCTTAATCAACTGCTCGTTAAGGATATCCATCATCTCAAGGAATGAACTGTCAGGAGAGATATTTTTAACCTGATAGGTCTCAAAATGTCCCTTTTCCTTTGCGTTTTTCTGACGCCAAACTTTTAATGTCAAATCCATATCTTGTACTTTTTCTTAGTCTTTATAGTTTCTTGTTGATGGTTTTACAAACTCGTAGTTCAGAGGCTCCTTGTGAAGCTCAGGCTCAACACCCTCACCTTTGTACTCCCATGCGGATACATACATGAAGTTCTCATCGTCACGTTTTGTCTCACCGTCCTCGGTCTGCATCTCCTCACGGAAGTGTCCACCGCAAGACTCTTTTCTGTTAAGGGCATCCAAAGCCATCAGCTCACCCATCTCAAGGAAGTCTGCCAAACGCAATGCTTTCTCAAGCTCCTGGTTGAACTCTCCGTTATCACCTGCAACATATACATTGCTCCAGAACTCTTTCTTAAGGTCCTTGATAAGCACAAGGGCTTTTTTAAGACCTTCCTCATTTCTGGCCATACCAACATAATCCCACATAATAAGACCAAGCTGTTTGTGGATCTCATCAACGGTCTTCTTACCTTTGATTGAAAGAAGTTTGTTGATTTTCTCCTTAACAGCTTTCTCAGCCTCCTCAAATGCAGGGTGGTTGATGTCTGTCTTAGGCTCCTGGATTTTGTGTGACAAGTAATCACCGATGGTATAAGGAAGGATAAAGTAACCGTCAGCCAGACCCTGCATCAAAGCGGAAGCACCAAGACGGTTTCCACCATGGTCACTGAAGTTTGCCTCACCAATTGCGTACAAACCAGGGATTGTTGTCTGCAAGTTGTAATCTACCCAGATTCCACCCATTGTGTAGTGGATAGCAGGATAAATCATCATTGGCTCCTTATATGGATCTGTATCTGTAATCTTCTCGTACATCTGGAACAGGTTACCGTAACGCTGGGTGATTACATCCTTGCCAAGTCTCTCAATTGCAGTCTTGAAATCGAGGAATACAGCAAGACCTGTCTCGTTAACACCATAACCGGCATCACAACGCTCTTTGGCAGCACGTGAAGCCACATCACGAGGTACAAGGTTACCGAATGCAGGATATCTTCTCTCCAAGTAGTAATCTCTGTCCTCTTCAGCAATCTGAGAAGGTTTGATCTGTTTCTTTCTAAGTTTCTCAACATCCTCCATCTTCTTAGGTACCCAGATTCTACCGTCATTTCTCAACGACTCACTCATAAGGGTAAGTTTGCTCTGCTGGGTTCCGTGAACTGGAATACATGTAGGGTGAATCTGTGCAAAGCATGGGTTTCCGAAGAAAGCACCTTTTTTGTAACACTGCCATGCAGCAGAACCGTTACTGTTCATTGCATTGGTAGAAAGGAAGAATACATTACCGTATCCACCGGAAGCAATAACCACAGCATGCGCACCAAATCTCTCAATCTGACCGTTCTGCAGATTTCTTGCAATGATACCTTTTGCCTGACCGTCAATAACTACAAGATCAAGCATCTCATATCTTGGGTAAGATTTTACTGAACCTTTTGATACTGCCCTGTTAAGTGCAGCATAAGCACCCAAAAGAAGCTGCTGACCGGTTTGGCCTCTTGCATAAAATGTACGGCTTACCTGTGCACCTCCAAATGAACGGTTGTCCAACAATCCGCCATAATCACGGGCAAAAGGTACACCCTGAGCCACACACTGGTCAATAATGTTGTTACTTACCTCTGCAAGACGGTATACGTTTGCCTCACGAGCTCTATAGTCACCACCTTTAATTGTGTCATAGAAAAGACGGTAAATAGAGTCATTGTCATTGGTGTAGTTTTTTGCAGCATTGATACCACCCTGTGCGGCAATAGAGTGCGCACGTCTTGGTGAATCACTGATACAGAATACTTTTACATTGTATCCCAACTCGCCAAGTGAAGCAGCTGCAGCTGCACCACCCAAGCCTGTACCAATTACAATAATTTCCAGTTTGCGCTTGTTAGCCGGGCTTACAACGCGAATTTGAGCCTTATGCTTTGTCCATTTTTCAGCCAAAGGCCCTTCAGGAATCTGTGATATTAATTTTTCGGCCATTTTATGTTTTTTAAGTGTATAGTTATCCAATGATAATTTTCTACAATTTTAGTCACTTTTTATCAAATAAGCAATTATTCTCAAATATTTATTGACAGCAGCCTCATTAAATCACATTTTTTTTATCTTTACGGGATATATCGGGAAAACAATAACTTGAAAATATGAAAATCTTTGTAAAAATTATGGCATTGGCAATTTTGGGTACTTTGCTTGCCTCATGTTGCCGGCAAAATGAACCTTATTTGGTTCCTCAACCTCAAAATGTTACCTTGAACACCGGTACATTCACCATTGACAACAATGTTTCCATATTGGGAAATGCAGATTTTGAAATAGAATATCTGAAAGATAAACTGTCCAAAGGGGCATCTGTTTCCCTACAGGAAGGAAACGGAGGCAAAAGAGTGATTGAAATAAAAATAGATCCTGAATCTTCTATTGAAAATGAAGGGTACAGACTCTCTGTTCTTCCCGACAAAATTACCATTCTGGCATCCGGAAAGGGGGGAGCTTTCTACGGTGTACAAACTTTGCTCCAGCTTATGCCTGCAGAAATCTACTCTGAAGGGGGGAACCTTGGAAAAATAAAGGTTCCATGTGTTGAAATTGAAGATTATCCAAGATTCGGTTACCGCGGTGCCGGTCTCGATGTTTCAAGGACATTCTTCCCTCTTGAGACAATCTATGATTTCATTGACTGGATTTCGTACCACAAGATAAACACATTCCATTGGCATATTACAGATGACAACGGATGGAGGGTTGAAATAAAGAAATATCCCCTCCTTACAGAAAAAGGTGCATGGAGAGGTCCCGACGAGGTTCTTCCTCCAGCATATGGCTCCGGCAACAAAAGGTACGGCGGTTTCTATACACAGGAAGAGATTAAGGAGGTTGTAAAATATGCTGCAGACAGAAACATCACAATCATACCTGAAATAGACATGCCGGGACACAGCAAGGCAGTAATAGAGACATACCCTCAGGTAGGATGTACCAACAAGAACAAGACCATGAGTGTAAACGGAGAGGTCAACAACGTATGGTGCATTGGCAAGGAATCCAACTATGCAATGATTGAAGATATAGTTGCAGAACTTGTTGAACTTTTCCCTTCAAGACTCATACACCTTGGGGGAGATGAAGTTAATATGGACAATTGGAAAAACTGTCCCCATTGCCAGGCTTTCATGAGGAAAATGGGAATGAAGGAGGAGATAGAGCTTCTCAACTATTTTGTACGCAGAATGGAAAAGATTGTAAACAAACACGGAAGAGTGCTTGTAGGATGGGATGAGATAATCAAAGGGGGTGATCTTGAGCCTTCAACTACAGTTTACGGATGGGGCTCAATGAAGAGGGGTGCAAATGCCGTCCGTCAGGGACAGCCAACCGTATTCCTTCCTGGACAATACTGTTATCTTGATATGAAACAGAGCCCTTATGAGAGAGGACACAATTGGGCAGCCATCGTTACACTGGACAGCTGCTATAAAGTAGATCCTATAAAAATGAATGATTTTACCCCTGAGGAGGAAAAGCTCGTCCTTGGAATACAGGGAAACCTTTGGTGCGAGCTGCTTGACCGTCCGGAGAGATTTATGGAGTACCAGTTCTTCCCAAGACTGTGTGCAATTTCTGAGGCTGCATGGACCAGTGCAGAACTCAAGAATTTTGATGATTTTTATGGAAGACTCACTTCTGCACACTATGACAGGCTGCACAATATGGGAATAAAGTTCCGTCTTCCTTTCCCTGAAGTTGTATACGAAGATGGAATACTCAAAGTTACCCCACCTTATGAAGGGGCAGTTGTAAGATACACAACTGATGCTTCTGACCCTGATACCTCTTCTCAACAGTACAAAGGGGAAATAAAGACTGCAGAACCTGAAAAATACAGATTTGCCACATTCTACAAAGATTGCAACCAAAGTATAACTGTTGGAGCTTCCAATATAGAACTTTATCATTACCTCACCCCTGAAGTTTCAATAAGCAGTTCATACAAAGAGAATGAGTCAAACAAGAGTTTCCCTATGAAGAACATCACCACTTATGACATGAAAAAATACTGGAGGGTGAACAGGAGGTCGTATCCCGGTGATTTTGTACTGTACACATTTGCAGAGCCTGTTGAATGCGGTAAAATAACAGTTGAAACAGGTGTTCCAAATATTACATTCTACAGTTGTACAGAGGGTCATGTAGAGTATTCATATAATGGAACAGATTTTATCAAAGGTGATGAATTTGTTTATGGAACTGCAACTGTCAGACCTGAAGATAAGGTTAAAGCTGTAAAGATTGTATTTGATGGAATGTCAGATGCCCTTATCACCTCTTTCCAGAATTTAAGAATAGAGAAATAAATGATGTTTTTAAAAAAAATTGCACATAAAACAAATTATCATGTAAATCCCTCTTACAGCAATCTCAATGCTTTTATGAGGGATTTGCCCGATAATTATGAAAAATTGGGCAAAATCATCTATAAGGGAAGAAATGAGTTGAGGGAGATTGAATATGAAGGAGTACAGATGGTTATAAAGAGTTTCAGAATTCCCAACTTCATCAATAGGATTGCATATGGAATATTCCGTTCTTCCAAAGCCAGACGTTCTTATGAATATGCCCGTATTTTAATGGAAAAGAATATTGGAACTCCAACTCCTATAGGGTACTATACCAGCAGGAAATGGTTCCTTTTTTATAAAAGCTGGTATGTTTGCGCAAAATCAGAATGCCCCAATACATATAAAGACCTTATAGACGGCAATTTTCCAAATACTGAAAAAATAGTAAAATCAATTGCTGCCCTTACAGCATACATGCATAAAAATAACATGTTGCATAAAGACTGGTCGAGAGGAAATATACTTTTCAATGATACTCCCGATGGTGTTGAACTGGAAATTATAGATCTTAACCGTATAAGGTTCCACAAGATTGGTATGGAAGAGGGTTGCAGGAATTTTGAACGTCTCCCTGGAACGGACAGGATGACAAGATGGATGGCAGAAGAATATGCATCAATAATGGGATACAACGCAGAAGAGTGCTTTAAAATAATGAATTCCTGCAAAGAGAAATGCTAAAGAAAAACCCTGCAGATTTGCAGGGTTTTCTCTTTCTTAGAATATTTTTTCCACCTCTTTGTATACAGCCTCCAAATCAGCAGATGTTGCCTCTCCTTTCCTTATTTTTTCTACTATAGGATTTGCCATCTCAAACACCTTGTTCTCTATCTCTACAGCAGGTTTCATATACTTCTCTATAGCATAATAATTGAGATATTTGTTTCCGTTACCTCTCTTTATAGGGAAAATCTCTTTTTTCTTCTCCAGTACCCAGTCACACATTTTTGCATTGGCTGTCTCTTTTGCTGTCATGAACGCAGGAACATTGTCACCATTTGATACCATAAGAGGAACTGCCACTCCTACAGGTGGATAACCTAAGATTGTCCACATTACTGTATTTGAAGGTTTTTCACCTTTCTTTACACCCTCAACCACAATAGAACATGTAGAAGATTTTCTAGGGATGAAATCCTGGTCAAAGAACCATCCGTTACATTTGTCAACCAATTCCTTATCCTTATTCAAATCTATTCCCAATACGGAGTGGTAGAATGTACGGGAAAGGTTCTGCATAATCCACTGCGGTGTAATTGCACCATTCCTGTTAATCTGCTCCTTTACAATCTTGTCTGCATTGGTATATCTTACATAACCCATACCATCATTCAATCTTCCTGTATTTGAATGGTTAGTATATACAAGATATCCCTGAGGGGCAATTTTTGGATCATTTACATCCACTTTGCTCCATGAATCATTGTTTACCTCATAATAAGCTGCACCTCCTTCAGCATCTATAACACCAAAATTGGCCTCTACACCCATAGGTCTTTTATATTTGTCCAACATCTTCTCAAAATCTGCCAATGTCCTGCAAGTAGCAAGGGCCTTGAACATTACTACACCCTCCTTATCCATCATTTTTGAAGGTACATCATCATCTTTAAGGTTGTATGATGCTGTATTCATAATTGAGAAACCTACCTCATTTGTTCCTGTCCAAGCTTCATTATTGAAGAAGTCCGGTGAGTTTATAAGTGCATAGAAAGTATATTTCTCCCCTTTAAAATATTGTATTCTGTTATTTGGCTCACCTGTATCCCTGTGTTTCCACATCAAAGGTCTCCCGTCGGGAGTAGCCTTACCGGTAAATATTGCAGATGTACATGCAAATACATCTGAAGATAGCAATAAACATATTGCAAAAACTGCTGTTAAAATTCTTTTCATAGTTATATAAGTTTATAGTAATCAAAATAATGTGTCAGGAGAATATCTCTCTATACCCAGATGCTTGTATGCCAGCTCTGTAACTTCCCTTCCCCTTGGTGTCCTGTGTATAAATCCCTCTTTTATGAGAAAAGGTTCATAAACCTCCTCCAAAGTTCCCGGATCTTCCCCTACAGCAGTTGCTATTGTATTCACACCTACAGGACCTCCCTTGAATTTGTTTATTATTGTGGTCAAAATCTTGTTGTCCATAAGGTCAAGCCCCCTTTTGTCTATATTGAGGGCATCCAATGCATATCTTGTTATAGGAAGATCAATTCTTCCTGTCCCTTCTACTTGGGCGAAATCCCTTACCCTCCTCAACAGGGAGTTTGCTATACGGGGCGTTCCCCTGCTCCTGCACGCTATTTCAAGTGCAGCCTGGCTGTCTATACCTATATTAAGTATTTTTGCGCTCCTTTCAACTATCTTCTGCAATACATTGGAATCATAATATTCCAGATGACATTGGATGCCAAATCTGGCCCTTAAAGGAGATGTAAGGAGTCCGCTCCTGGTTGTTGCCCCTACCAAAGTAAAAGGATTCAACGAAATCTGTACTGAACGGGCACCTGGACCCTTATCAATCATTATATCTATTCTGTAATCTTCCATTGCAGAATAAAGATACTCTTCCACTACAGGTGAAAGACGGTGTATCTCATCTATAAACAGCACATCACCCTCTTCCAGACTTGTAAGCAGACCGGCCAAATCTCCCGGCTTGTCCAAAATAGGACCGGAAGTAATTTTCATTGAAACCCCCAGTTCATTGGCTATTATATTGGCAAGTGTAGTTTTTCCCAATCCTGGAGGACCATGGAAAAGTACATGATCCAATGATTCACCCCTCTGTTTGGCAGCTTTTACAAAAACCTTAAGATTTTTGAGTATTTTTTCCTGACCGGAGAAATCCTCAAATTCCTTTGGTCTTATGACACCTTCTATATCTCCCTCAGATTGCATTACTGCTTTTCTGGGATCAAAATTTTTTTCCAATCCGTTCATAACACAAATATAATCTTTTTATAAAAGAAATAATATGTTGTTTATTTATATTGTGTTGATATGTTGATAAATTTTCTTTTAAACACCTGTGTTGATAATTTACAAAGTTATCAAAAATTAAAATTATTATAAAAAATTGATTTTTAAATATTTGATTATAAATATCAACAATTGTTGAAAACTTTGTCATGATATATCAACAAGTAAAAAATGTTGATAACCGTTTTAAAAAATTATAATATGATTTTTTATTTTGTGCATTGTATGGAAGAAAAAATTTTTATTTATCCAAAAAGGGGTTATTTCAAAGTTTATTTATTTTAAAGTTATCAACAGAGTTATCTTCATATATTTTTGAGTTTTCAACACCTTTTGTAGAGATTGTTAAAAACTTGATTTAATTTTGCATCCTGTATGAAAAACAATATTCTTTCCGGTGAATTTGCCAGACAGGAGGCTTTTGAAGAGCTTGTAAAGGAGATAGGAGATAGTGAAGTATCAAGGATACAGGTAAAGGGGCTTTATGGTTCTTCCAAATCTCTCCTTTTTTCATCTTCTTTGGGTAAAGGGGTGAATTTTGTCATTATGGACAATAAAGAAGAGGCACAATTCTTTACCAATGACCTTTATAATCTTTTGGATGAGGAGAGTGTCTTCTTTTTTCCTACCTCTTCCAATTTTATATCCAATAAAATCAATACAATAAAGGATTCATCACAAAAAGTGCAGAGGAGTGCCGCCATCAGTGCCCTCAATTCTTTTGTCAATGGCAAAAATAAGGAAAAGAGTATAGTGGTTGTGGCTTATCCGGCTTCAATTTATGAGAATATTCCCAACAGTAAGGTGTTGAAAAAAAATATACTCTCCATTAAAAAAGGGGAGATGGTTTCCCACGAATTCATAAAAGAAGCGCTTCAGGAATATAAGTTTGAAAAGGTTGATTTTGTAGGTGAGCCAGGACAATTTGCTTTAAGGGGAAGTATAATAGATCTTTTTTCATACTCTTCAGATAAACCTTACAGAATAGATTTTTTTGGAAATGAGGTTGAAAGTATAAGGGAATTTGATACAAATACACAAAGGTCACAACAGGAACTTGAGAAGATTGAGATATTCCCCAATATATATGATGAGGGAGGTATCGATACAGGAGAGGGTACAGATGTTTTTGAATTTGTCGGGAAGGGGAACAGTACCGTATGGGTAAATGACATTACGGTGCTTCAGGGAGAACAATATGATAAAGTGAGGGAAAGCATTTTCAGAAATAGGGTAATTTCTTTCAATCATTTGGAGGGAAATGTAAGTGAGGTGGAGTTCAGGGTATCCCCACAACCATCGTTCAACAAGAATTTCGGTTTGCTGCTTTCAGATATAAACAAGAAGATAGCAGACGGATATACCATATATATAAGCAGTGAGAATGAAAGGCAGTTTGAGAGGTTGAGGAATATTTTTGCCCATAATAATGGTGACAATATCTCTTCTGTACCAAAATTTACAGAAATGCACTGCTCCTTGCATACAGGTTTTGTTGATACCATTACAAAAATATGCCTGTATACCGACCATCAGATTTTTGACCGTTACCACAGAGTTAAGATAAAAAGGGAGGTTCCAAGAAGTGAGCGTCTTACCCTCAATGAATTAAGTGCTTTTCAGATTGGAGACTACATAGTGCATATAGACCACGGGGTAGGTATTTTTGGAGGTCTTGTAAAGACTAATATCAATGGAAAGGTTCAGGAAGCCATAAAGCTCATATATAAGGATAATGATGTAATATTCGTATCTATTCATGGAATACACAGGATTTCCAGATATAAAAGCAAGGAGAGTGCTCCTCCAAAAATATACAAGTTGGGGACTGGGGCATGGGAAAAACTCAAGACACAGACCAAGAACAAGGTAAAGGATATTGCCAAGGACCTCATAAAGTTATATGCGGAGAGGAGGCAGGCAAAAGGTTTTTCTTTTTCTCCCGACAGTTATCTCCAGCATGAACTTGAGGCATCTTTCATGTATGAGGATACTCCCGACCAGCTTAAGACTACCCAGGCCGTGAAGGAGGATATGGAGAGGGATTATCCAATGGACCGTCTGGTGTGCGGAGATGTGGGGTTCGGCAAGACAGAGATAGCGGTTAGGGCTGCCTTTAAAGCAGCAGTTGACGGCAAACAGGTAGCTCTCCTGGTTCCTACAACCATCCTTGCACTGCAGCATTACAAGACATTCTGCCGCAGGCTCAAGGATTTTCCCTGTAATATAGAATATCTGAGCCGTCTCAAGACACCAAAGGAGATAAAGCAGATAGCTGAAAACCTTAAAAGCGGAAAAACAGATATAGTGATTGGTACGCACAGGCTTCTTAATAAAGAGATACAGTTCAAAGATCTTGGTCTGCTCATAATAGATGAGGAGCAGAAGTTTGGAGTGGCTGCCAAAGAGAAGTTGAGGCAGCTGAAGCTTTCTGTAGATACACTTACCCTTACAGCAACACCTATACCGCGCACTTTGCAGTTTTCGCTGTTGGGTGCACGTGACCTTTCCATAATAAATACACCTCCACCAAACAGGCTTCCTGTGCAGACAGAGATTATAGATTTTAATGAAGATATTATAAGGGATGCCATAAATTATGAGTTGGAGAGGGGAGGTCAGGTATATTTTGTCCACAACAGAGTTGAGGATATAATGGCAGTAGAGGATATAATAAAGAGGATATGCCCGGGCATAAAGACATGTACAGGGCACGGGCAGATGGATCCAAAGGAGCTGGAAGGGAAGGTACTTGATTTTATGGCAGGAGATTATGACATCCTCATAGCTACAACTATAGTAGAAAATGGTATAGATATACCAAATGCAAATACAATAATAATAAATCAGGCACAGAATTTCGGTTTGAGTGACCTTCACCAGTTGAGGGGTAGGGTAGGGCGCTCCAACCAGAAGGCTTTCTGTTATCTCATAGTGCCGTCAATGGCCTCCATTACAGATGATGCCCGCCGCAGATTGAGGGCAATAGAGGCTTTCTCAGATCTTGGAAGCGGATTCAACATTGCAATGCAGGATCTTGATATAAGGGGGGCAGGTAACCTTCTTGGGGGAGAGCAGAGCGGATTTATTGCCGATATGGGATTTGAAACATACCAAAGGATACTTGCAGAGGCATTCATGGAGATAAAACAGGAGGAGGGGAACAGCAGGGAAGCCATCAAGGAGGCAAAGAAAGGGGAGAAGAATGAGATGATGTATAAAGAGGCTCTTTTATCGGGAAGAGGGGAAGAAAAATACATCACAGACTGCACAATAGATACAGACATGGAACTTCTTATTCCCGACAGTTACATCTCTATAACATCAGAGAAAATACGTCTGTACAAGGAACTGGATGCTATTGCCTCTGAAGAAGCTTTGGACAAGTTCGTTGATGATCTGAGGGACAGATTTGGAGAACTTCCTTCACAGCTTGTCCAGCTAACCTATGTGGTGAGGTTGAGAAGGGTGGCTATACAGATGGGATTTGAGAGAATAGTGCTTAAAAATAATATGATGCTGGTATATTTTGTAACCAACCAGCAGTCCCAATATTACAGTTCTCCTCTTTTTGCATCAATACTCAACTATATAAATGCTTCACACGGCAATATGGCGGTAAGTGAGCAAAATGGTAAATTATTGCTTAAAATTAGAGGTATCAGCACTATAGAAAAAGGATATAATATTGTGTATAAAATGAAAATGTCTATCTTTGCCACCTCGTAAAGTGTTATGCCAGTGACAAATTTACTTATTGATATAGGCAATTCAAACTGTAAGGCGGCATTTGGCACCGGAGGTGAATTGGGGGATATTTTAAGGAGTTCTGATACTGATGTTACAGGATTCATCCTTTCTGTGGCAGGTGACAGGGAGATAGATGTGATTGTACTTTCAACGGTAAGGGAAGAGGATCCTCAGATGGAGAAGAGATTGGAGGCCAGATGCAGGAAACTTGTAGTCCTGAAACCTTCAACAAAGCTTCCTGTAGATTTCCAGTTTGGTTTCCCGGCATCTACCCTGGGTTCAGACAGACTGGCCGGGGCTCTGGCAGTGGCTATGCTTTTTCCCGGAAAGGATTGTATAAAGTTTGATTTTGGTACAGCCCTTACAGTGGATTTTATAGATGGGGACGGTGTTTTCAAAGGTGGTAACATATCATTGGGAATGACAAGCAGATTCAGGGCTCTAAATGTGTTTACAAAGAGGTTGCCAATGGTTGTACCGGGGGAGGAAGTGTGCAGTTTCGGGACAAATACTGCGCAGGCTCTGGAGGCCGGTGTAGTTTTAGGTATGAAATTTGAAGTAGAAGGATATATAAACAAATATCCGGGCCATACGATAATTTTTACGGGTGGAGACTCTTTTTATTTTGCAGAAAAACTCAAAAGTCCCATCTTTGTAGTTCCAAATTTGGTACTGGTGGGGTTAGCTCTAATAGCGGATTATTATGTACAGAATTAATTTAATAGTGAGAGTGACAATTTTTGCCATCCTTTGTTCTGTGTTCGGATACAGTTCCTATGCCCAGACTACGGATGCTCTGGGTACTTATACCCCATACTCCCTTTTTGGTCTGGGAGAGTTGGAGAAACAGGGCACAGCCGTAAACAAGGGTATGGGTGGAATAGGTGTAGGAGTAAGGGACAACAGGGTTATCAACTTTGTTAATCCCGCTTCAATAACAGACAGGGATACACTGTCGTTCATGCTTGATTTTGGTTTGAGCCAGAAAAATTTCTACAGCACTAACGGAAAAGCGGACGGGGCGTACAATACTGCCAATATGCACAATCTTGTCTTTACTGCTCCAATCTACAAGAAATCGGCCCTTATTGTAGGCATAACACCATTTAGCAATATAGGTTATAAGTTCAGGGAGAAGGAGACGGATACAAAACTCCTTGCAAAATATGGAGATATAACATATGAGAAGTTTGGAACAGGAAGCATAAGCCAGCTTTTCTTTGGAGGTGCAGTGAATCTTGCCCCTTATCTCTCTTTAGGAGCCGAGATGATCTACTATTTTGGAGCTCTCAACAGAAACAGCAATGTCATTTTTGGAACTGATTATTCAATCAGGGACATTACTACCGGATGGGATTATGACATGAGTGCAATGGGAGGCAGAATAGGGGTGCAGTATTTCAATGAGGTTGCGGCCAACACTACCCTTACAATTGGTGCGACATACAGGTTTTCTACGGAACTTGACGGTAACTACTCACGTTTCGCATCTGTAGAGGTGAACGGCACTCCGGTTGATACAGTAATGATGGAGTCTTATGACAACTATAAGGTGGAGATCCCTTCGGAGATAGCTTTCGGTTTTTCATTGAGAAAGAAGGACAAGTGGCTTGTAGGTTTTGATTATACCAGACAGGATTGGAAAGGTTCCTATTTCGGAGAGACCCCAGGAGTGGACTTCAAACCCGGAACAGCCTCATCGTTCAAGGTGGGTGTTGAGTTTATCCCCAACAGATACGATATCAGATATTATCTGAAAAGAGCTACATATAGGGTGGGTGCATATTATGATGAATCATATATCAATATAGGTGGCAATAAGGTTAATGCCACCGGTGTGACATTTGGAATGTCCCTTCCGGTATTCAGGTGGAACAATGCATTCAGCTGGTCTGTGGATTTGGGGCAGAGAGGTTCTTTGAAGAATGGTATGGTAAGGGAGAGATATGTGCAGTTGAATATAAACATGAACTTGCATGACATGTGGTTCATAAAGAGAAAATATAATTAATAAACATAAAACTTAAAAAAAGAATCATGAAAAAAATGCACGTTTGCTTTACTCTGGTTGTTGCATTGATGTTTGGAATTTCTGTTTCTGCCAATGCTCAGGGTAAGTATGGTAAAGACAGCGCAGAATGCGTAAGTCATTTGAACTTCTACAAAGATTACCTTAAACAGGGTAATATCAATGAGGCTGCCACACAGTGGAGAGGTGCTTTGAAATATTGTCCTCCTACAGCAAGTCAGAACTTCTACATAGACGGTAGGAAAATTTACAAGAGCCTTATTTCAAAAAATGCGGGCAATGCACAGTTGAAACAATCTCTTGTTGATACAGTTATGCTTATCCACAAAAAGAGAATGGCAAGCTTCCCTAAGAGCAAGAAAAATTCTTTAGAGAACATTGCATATGATATGATTGCATATTACAGTGCAAGCGCTCCAGAGAAGGTTTTGGCAGCCATTGAGGATGTAGTTGCCTTTACAGGTCCTAAAACTAAGGTTGCCTTGTTGGTTTCTTATATGGACAATGCTGCCGAGATGTTCAAGAAAAACAATTTAGAAGGAGAGAAAGTGCTTAAAGCTTATACAGAGTACTCGGCAATCATTGACGGACAGTTGAAAGTTAACCCTTCTGATGCAAACAAAGAGGCAAGGGCTGCATTTGAGAATGCTTTCATTACCAGTGGTGTTGCAACTTGTGACAACCTGATTGCAGTATTTACTCCAAGATATGAGGCTGAGCCTACAAATGTAGAGGTTGTAAAACCTATTGTAAGCCTTTTGGGTGGAGATTCTGTTTGTGTAAACTCTGAGCTGTTCCTAAAAGCTGTAACTTCATTGCATCAGTTGGAGCCATCCCATACTTCTTCGTACTTCCTGTACAAATTGCATGCTAGCAAGGGTAATGTTGATGAGGCTTTGAAATTTATGGAGGAGGCAATTGCAAGCGAGGAGTCTGACAATATGAAGGATGCTGAGCTTTTGTTTGAGCTTGCTGCCTACAATTTCAAGAATGGAAATCATGCGAAAGCTGTATCAGCTGCAAGATCTGCTGTAGAGAAAGATGCTGCTTTCGGAGGTAAGGCAAATCTTCTTATTGCAAATATCTGGGCTGGCCAGAGATGTACTGCAAATGATATGGACAACAGGGCAAAATATTGGGTAGCTGTAGATTACCTTAACAAGGCAAAGGCAGCTGACGACTCTTTGGCTGAAGAGGCAAACAAACTTATTGCTACTTACCGTAACTATTTCCCTAAGACAGAGGATGCTTTCATGTATGACCTTACTGACGGCAAACCTTACTCAATCTCTTGTGGTGGCCTGAATGCAACTACAACTGTAAGGACAATCAAATAGTTATTGATACAATGTTGAGGGGTTTTCCCAATATAAGATTCGTATATATGGTAGTAATCGCATTGGCGGTTACTACCTTTGTTATATCTTGTAAGGGGGAAGAGAGGACAGATCCTATAGACCTTTCAAAGGTTCCGGTGCAGAGTGTTGAAAACATGAATGCTGTGCAGACAAAGGATGGCCTTCTTCAAATGAGGATGGAGGCAAAACTTCTGCAGAGGTTCAAGAACGATGATCAGTCATACGAACTTTTTCCCGACGGTTTTGATGTGTATGCCTATAATGAGGAGGGGGCACTTGAGACACATATCAAGTCTGATATGGCCAAACATACCACTACCGGAGAAGGGAACAAGAAGGTAGAAAAGTGGGAGGCTTTTGGAAATGTAGTGATTTCCAATTTTATAAAGGGGGAGAGACTTGAGACCGATACCCTTTATTGGGATAGGGAGAAAGGGCGCATTTACACCCATTGTTTTGTAAAGATGTTCACCCCCCAGGGATTTATGCAGGGTTATGAGCTGGAGAGTGATGAGAGGGCCCGTAATGCAAATATCCTAAGACCGTTTGACAGTTACGGGATAATAAGCAATGATTCTACAGACATTTATATTGATACAGTCAATTTTATTGGACCGCAAAGAAAGTAGCAGCTATGGAAGGTAATGTTTTTCTTGTTTTGATATCACTTCTTTTTTCTGCTTTCTTTTCCGGTTATGAGATTGCTTTTCTTTCAGGCAACAAACTGAAGGTAGAGCTTGACCGCAAGCAGGGTAAAAGGTATGCCCGTGTTATGGACAGGTTCATAAAGAATCCGGAGTCAGTAATTTCTTGCCTTCTTATAGGAAACAACATTGCACTGGTTATTTATGGAATTGCGGCGTCAAAGATTCTTGATCCGCTTATTGAACATTATATAACAGATTCTGTGGGGGGAATTCTGGCCATTGATACCATTGTGGCCACCCTAATTGTGCTCATTACTGCAGAGTATCTGCCCAAAGCATTGAGCAGACTCAATCCCAACGGGATGTTCTCTTCCTTGTATTGGCTTTTCATCCTCTTTTACCATCTTTTCTATCCCATTTCCATCCTGGTGACAAAGATATCGGGAAGATTCATGAGGGTGTTCGGTGTTTATGATATCCAAGAGAACAGGGGTGCAATTTTTGACAAGAGTGACCTTATGTATCTCTCATCGGAGGTTGCTCCGGATGATGATGAAGAGGAAGAGCAGCCGAGTGAAATGGTGATTTTCCAGAATGCGCTAAACTTCTCTTCAGTAAAGGTGAGGGAGTGCATGATTCCAAGAACAGAAATTGCCGCTTTGGATATACAGGATTCAATAGAGGAGCTGTCGCAGCTTTTTGTGGAGCAGGGTTATTCCAGGATATTGGTTTACAGGGAGAACATTGATGATATTATTGGATATGTCCATTCTAAGGATTTGCTGGTGGCACAGGAAAATGAGCACCCAAAAACCATAGCGGAGGTGTTGCGTACTGTAACTTATGTATCTGAAGAGATGAGTGCACAGACTCTTTTGGCTTATTTTACCAAAAACAGAGTTTCAATTGCCGTGGTGAGGGATGAGTGGGGTGGAACCAGCGGTATAGTTACCCTTGAAGACCTTATAGAGGAGATTTTTGGAGAGATTGATGATGAGCTTGACAAGGAGGAGTTTATAGAGAAACAGGTTTCTGAGGACGAATATATCTTCTCAGCACGTCTTGAAGTTGAGGAGATCAACAGAAAATATGAACTTGAGCTGCCGGAGTCGGATGCCTATGAAACCCTCGCGGGTCTTATAATGTATTTCAACGAGGCTATTCCGGGAGAGAAGGAGGTTGTTGAGGTGGATAATTTTACCTTTACGATTCTCACTACAACCCGCAACAAGATAGAAACAGTGAATGTGAGAGTTATGCGGAAGTAGTTTTTTTGTTGTATTCAGCAGAAAATTACTATCTTCGCGCTTTGCTGGAAAAAACTTAAAATTATATACAAATGGCATTACTAGAAAAAATACGCGTTAAGATGGGGGCGTTCATTACTGTCCTCATTGCAGTTGCGTTGTTATCGTTCGTTATTGACCCTTCCACTCTTCAGAGTGCAATGTCAATGTTCTCTTCTAAATATGATGTAGGAGAGATTGCAGGAGAGGGCATTTCTTATCAGGATTATCAACAGAAAGTTGATTATTTTTCACAGGTTTACCAGATGACCAACGGTTCATCATCAGATGAGCGTACTCAAGATCTTATCAACAATACTGCTTGGCAGAATGAGATAACTGAGAGGGTACTTATCCCTGCTGTAGAGGCTGCAGGTGTAACTTTGGGAGAAGAAGAGCTTTATGACCTTACCCAGGGTGCAAACATTTCACCTGTCCTTTTGCAGGACCCTTCTTTCGCAGATGAAAACGGTCAGTTCAGCAGAGAGAGGGTTGCCCAGCTTGTTCAGGCTATAGGTCAGGACCAGTCTGGCCAGTTGGCAATGTACTGGAATTTCATTGAGGACAATATTGTAAAGAGCCAGAAGGTTTCAAAATATCTTTCTTTGTTGGAGCAGAGTATGTTCATGAGTCCAGTTGAACTTAATAGGGCAATTGCAGAGAACAATACTTCATATAATGTTGATTTTGTTGTTAAGCCTTACGGTTTCTCGGTTGATTCTTCAATTGTTGTTTCTGACAGTGAGGTTAAGGAGTATTATGAGAAGAACAGAAACTCTTTCAAACAGGTTGAGAGCAGGGATCTTGAGTATGTTGTGTTTGAGGTAGTTCCTTCAGCTGAGGATATTGAGCTTGCACAGCAGGATATGGAGAAACTTTACAATGAGTTTGTAACTGAATCAAATGTAAAGAACTTCCTTGCAAGAAATTCAGACAAGCCGTTCAACCCATATTTCTACAAAGAGGGTGACCTTAAGACTATTGCTGTTGAGCTTGAGGATTTTGCAGCCAAGGCTAAAGTTGGTGACGTTCTTCCTCCATTCCAGCAGGAGAATACCTTTATTGCTGCTAAGGTTGTTGATATCAAACAGATGCCTGACTCAGTGTTCGTAAAACATATTCTTTTGCAAGGTGAGAACGAGGCTAAAGCTGACAGCCTTCTTGCTGTAGCCAAAAAAGGTAATTTTGCACAGTTGGCTGAGCAGTATTCTGCAGACAAGAACCCTAATGTTGCAGAGGCTGGAGATTTGGGCTGGATGACACAGCAGTATATGATTCCTGGCATGGAGTCTGTGCTTGACGCCAAGAAGGGTGATGTATTTACCCTCAAGACTACTTACGGTACCCATATCGTTAAAGTAACCGATTCTACCAAACCTGTGAAGAAAATGCAGGTTGCCATTCTTGTTAAAGAGGCCGTTGCAAGCAAGACCACTTATTCTGATTACTATGCTAAGGCAAATGACATTGCAACCAGAAGCGAGGGTAGTCTTGAGAAGATGAATGCTGCTGCAAAAGAGATGGGTGTTTCTGTTTACCCTGCTTTGAGAGTTCTCCCTGGTGCAAGGACTTTGGCAAATTATGAGCATACAAGAGAGATTTCAAGATGGGCCAATGAGAATGAGGTAGGCACTGTTTCCCCTATCATCACTGTAGACAACAAGTATTTCTTTGTAGTGGGTCTTAAAGCTGTCCACCCTGAGGGATATGCTCCATATGCAGAGATTGCCCCTACAATCAAGTCATATCTTATGATGCAGAAGAAGGGCGAGAAAGTTGCTGCGGAGACAAAGGCTCAGATTGAGGGTGCAACAACAATAGAGGGTGTTGCAGAGAAATTGGGTACTACAGTAAGTTCCCAGAGCGGTATTGCTTTCTCTTCACTTACATCCCAGCAGTTGGATCCTAAATTTATAGGTGCAATTGCCGGAGCTGAGGAGAATACTCTTACAGGTCCTGTTGTAGGTGAGATTGGAGTTTACTATTTCACAATCAAAGGCAAGGAGACCGGTGCATTCTATACAGAGGATGACGCTAAAGAGAGAAACAGGCAGATTTTCACAGCTGTTGAGAATGTTGTTCCTGTTATCCTTCTTGAGAATGCAGGCGTGAAAGACCAGAGATATAAATTCTTCTAGAATAATATTATAGGATTTGTTTGGGGGCAACCGGTGGGTTGCCCCCTTTTTTATTCTTCAATATGGAGCTGCAGCAATATTGGAAGATGATCGCTTATACCTCCAAGATAGCGGGGGCCTGAGTAGGTTCTTCTGAGTTTGATTCCAAGATATTTTTCATCTTCACAAAGCAGATGTTCCGGAGCAAAAATTTCCATTCTTTTTCTGCACCATATCCACTGCTGATTGAATTTGCCATTTGCGGTACCCTCTCTTTTTATCAGGTTTTCCGATACAAGGAACTGGTCTATGGTGCTCCAGCTCTCCTTGTACTTGTAGCTCCCTTCATTTCCTTCACTCCATCGGGACAAATTTATAAGGTGGTCCAGGTTTCCAAGTGATTCGCTATCCCAGGTGTCGTTGAAATCTCCCATCATTATGATGTTTGCTGCCGGATTCCTGCGCAGTATGGAGTCTGTAACTTGTCTGGCCCTGTGGGATACAATTTTTCTTTTTGTGGAAGAGCTTTTTTCACCACCTCTTTTGGATGGCCAGTGGTTGACAAATATATGAATTGTATCAAGTCCATTCACTACCCCTTTTGTATAGAGTATGTCTCTGGTGGGGAAACTGCTTGCAATATAGTGCTCCTCCAATGGGGAAAAAATTTCATTCCTGTATAGCAGTGCAACATCAATTCCCCTGCTGTCGGGAGAATCCTTGTGGAGAAAGGAGTATCCTGCCCTGGCAAGAGGGGTGTTTCCGGTAAGTTCTTCAAGTACAAATGAATTCTCTACTTCACATAATCCTATGAGCGCAGGGTATTCCCCGCATTCATCCGATGCAAGGAGAATTGTTTTTGCTATGTCGTTTCTCTTCTTTTCAAATCTTTTCCAGTTCCAGTGGTTTTCACCGGCCGGTGTAAAGGTTTCATCAGAGGTGGAAGGGTTGTCATATGTGTCAAAGTAGTTCTCAACATTCCAGAACATTACAAACAGAAGGAGCATCTCTTTCATGGCGCAATTTTTTGCAATTTACCTCTTTTTGCCGTTACAACCTTGCACCAAGGTAAAATTTACCCTATTTTTGCAGCCTAAAAATTTAAATATTAGATATATGGCACTCAGATGCGGCATTGTTGGCCTACCTAATGTAGGAAAATCGACACTTTTCAATTGTATAAGTTCTGGAAAAGCGCAGTCAGCGAACTTTCCGTTTTGCACTATAGAACCCAATATCGGATCTACCATTGTTCCCGATGACAGACTGGAAGTTCTTGAAAAACTGGTAAAACCGCAGAGGGTAGTACCTGCGACTGTGGAGATTGTTGATATAGCCGGTCTGGTAAAGGGTGCCAGCAAAGGTGAGGGATTGGGCAACCAGTTTCTTGCAAATATCAGGGAGACTGATGCAATCCTGCATGTACTGAGGTGTTTTGATGATCCAAATATAGTTCATGTTGACGGTTCTGTAGATCCGGTAAGGGACAAGGAGATTATTGATACTGAGCTACAGTTGAAAGACCTTGAAACCGTTGAGAACCGTATAGGCAAGGTGCAGAAACAGGCTCAGACAGGAGGAGACAAGAATGCAAAGAAATTGTATGATATTCTTGTAAGATACAAGGAGGTTCTTGAGCAGGGTAAATCTGCCCGTACAGTTACTTTTGACAATGCTGAGGATGAGAAGCTGGCCCGCGAACTGTTCCTTCTTACCAACAAGCCTGTGATGTATGTATGCAATGTTGACGAGAACAGTGCCAAGGATGGAAATGAGTATGTGGAGAAGGTGAGGGAAGCTGTAAAGGAGGAAAATGCCCAGATTCTGGTGATTGCTGCCAAGATTGAGTCTGAAATTGCTGAACTTGAGAGTTATGAGGAGCGCCAGATGTTCCTGGAGGAGATAGGACTTGAGAAATCTGGTGTTGTAAGGCTTATAAGAAGTGCATATGCGCTCCTTAACCTGGAGACATATTTTACCGCAGGAGCTCCCGAGGTGAGGGCGTGGACATATAATAAAGGAGACAAGGCTCCTGCTTGTGCAGGTGTAATCCATTCTGATTTTGAGAGGGGATTCATCCGTGCAGAGGTAATCAAATATGAGGATTACATCCATTATGGATCAGAGGCTGCCTGCCGTGCTGCCGGCAAACTTGGTGTGGAGGGTAAGGAGTATGTGGTGCAGGATGGAGATATTATGCACTTCCTGTTCAATGTATAGACAGGAGCCCTAAATGCTATAAAATAATTGCGCCATAGATTGGGGGAGCGGTGAAAAGGAATTCGCCGCTCCTTTTTCATTTGTTAAAATTTGCAAAGTGTTTGGTAAGAAAGTGTAAGAAATAGAACCAATAAATTGCACTATGCATTGTAATTTTTGTGTTAATAGAAAAATTTATATACCTTTGCTTGTTGTGTGGAAAAAACCACCGTTTTTTCTATGCACACAAGTGAACAAAGACTAAAACAAAACTTACAGTAAACACTATTTATTAACCTAAAATTTATTTTATGTTCATTCACAAAAGTCTTGGTCGTTCATTGCGTCTAGCAGTGATGACTCTTGTGGCTATGA
>SUYX01000015.1 GCA_015060225.1 Bacteroidales bacterium
TCCGTTTTCTAATTCCTGGACGGCCTTGACCATCTCACTTTCGCTGTGTACTGACTTCTTCATAGACACAAATCTAAGGATTTTTGTCTAATTATAATCCGTCCGATTTATAGGGAAGGGGACACAAGGGTTACAACTGCAAGGTCAGTAATGAAGCGTTTCATAGTTGTTTTTTATTAGGTTTCCTTAATTGACTGTAAATGTGTAGAATCCGTCAACCAGTTCTGACCATGTACCCCCTGTTGCAAAAAGATTGGCATTGGTATTAGCTTTTGCAGATTCTGAGAATTTTCCCCCAGTAATTTTACCTTTTACACCTGAATGAGTTGCAACATTGCAACCAATTTTTGTGTTGAATGTACCTCCTGTTACAGAAAGTTTCACATTGTCTGCGCTATGGTTGGTAATAAATACAGAAGAACCGTCAGCTCCGGCAGGGGAGAAGTTCCCTCCATTGATTGTAAGTGAACCTATCTTGGTTGTATAGTCGCCTGAGCCCATTGCATTACCTTGCTGCATCCATATCTGTCCAATGAAGGTACCACCGTTGATTTCTATAATTGCATCTGTATAGAAATTACGTAATGTACGTGATGCTGGTGAAGAAATTGTACCGCTATTTATCTGAACTTTACCTGCTGTATGGTTATCTATCACATAACAGATAGGATCTCCGGAATCCAGTATTTCTTTAGGGCCCAAGTGCTCGATTTTGCCATCTTTATCATCAATGGATATAATCAATTCTCCATTATTGCGGATTGTATATGTGCCCCAATTAGAATGAGTGTATGAACCCGGTCCCAAATCTTTGAATGATATGGTGCCTTTACCGGTTATGGTGAGTTTTCCATTATTTTTAATCATCTCATAATGTGCAGTACACTCTTTTTCCTGGCTTAATGTACATCCGTTCAAATCCAGAACCACTTCCTTGTCTGCTGCAATGGTAACAGTGGATGGCAGAGTGTAATTACCTACCATAATGATGGTTTCACCGTTTTTATGTATTTCCAATGCTTCTTCCAAGGTCTCAAAGCTGTAATGGGTATTGTTGTATCTGATTGCAAAGCAATTCTCCAATATATCTGTATTTCCTTTTGTTGTATTGCTGAACTCTATGGTTCCACCTGTAGTTGAGCCACCTTTAGAATCATCATTTACTACAATTATACCACCCTCTACGGTAACTTTTGAGCCTGGTGCATCAAGGGTTATTGTAATTGCACCGTAGTTCTCTGCAGAGTTTTTATCATTGCAGAAAATTCTGGAATCTTTAATGTTTACAATTGTATTGGAAGCACTTACATTTACGGTACTCAGGCCTGTAAGGTCTGAACCGTTTATTGCAATTGTTGCATCCGGTGCAGAGGCGGCAACATTTACGCAGTAACTGGATGCGGCAGCCTTTACATTCTCTATTGTAATATTCTTTGAGTTCTGGATAACATTTATAGCCCTCTCGCCTGAGGCAATAATGCTAAGGTTCTTTATTGTAACTGCACCTGCAACTCCGCTTACATTTATGGCCCTTGTTGCAGAAGATGTAATGGTATGCCCCTGGCCATCCAAAGTAATGGCCTTGCCTATTACAAGAATATCTGTAAGATCCTCAATATCCTTGCCCAAGGAGATAACATCTCCATCAGAAGCAGCGGCAAGAGCAGCAATAAGCTCCTCCTTGCTCTTTATGAAACTCTCTGAAGCGTAGTCTACCACTTCAAATTCATTTGCATCCAGTTCCTGAGGTATTACAGCTCCCTCTTCCTTGTAAATCTTTACAATGCTTCCTTTGGAGTTTGTGAAAATGTTCACTGTTCCCATTACCCTTACATTTCCCCCTTTTACTATCATCTGGCCAACGGTGGTACCGGCAGGAACCACAAATGTGTTCTCAGATGTTTTGGCGGTTATAGTGGTAAATGATGCTACACCTGCATCTGGTCTTACCTCTACTGTAGCATTGGGGGTGTCAACATCCAGATTCTTTATGTTGTCGGGAGTACATAAAATTATGCCACCTTTGGCACCCTCGCCACTTATAGAGAAATTGTCTCCTGTTGAGCCAATGGCAATCTGCAGCTGTTCAACAGTTTCTTCTGTAATCTCAATGGCTGTGGCATTCTGGTCGAGGATAAAATTGGTTACTCCATTTCTTATAAGTTCATTAATCTCATCAGATGTTCCAGCCTGTGTTGGAGGATTGCCGTTGGAATCAAAATTGATGGTTTTGTAGTACCTGTTGTTTCTCTCCACCAAAGTGTATTTGTCGCTCACAAGGTTTTTGGATGTAGTACCGTCATACAGATTCACATTAAAGGGAGCTGCCTCAGATGTTATTGCAACTGGGAAGTAGAATGTTTTGTCAGTTACAGCAACAGATTTGTCAAAATTTATTGTAACAGATTTGTTCTCATCTGAATCGGCATTCATTGTTGCAGTTGGTATGTCATCTGTAAATGAGATGGTTGTTGCACCATTTACCGCTACTCCCGACGAGAGTACAATTTTATTGTATCCTGCAGGGATATTGTTTACAGTGAGGACAATTACCGCACCGGCATTCTTGAATACAACATTGCCTGTGCCGGATACTTTTGCTGCCATAATTGCCTTGTTGTTCTTACCCTCTGCCCAGTTGTACTCCTTTGCTGAGGTGGTAGATATAGTACCGTCTGCATATGATGCTTCTGCATTGTAAGGATACAATGCAGCAACAAAAGTTTTGCCATCAATGTTTTCTGATGTACCAAACACACCTTCTGAACTTCCTGCTCCCTCAGACAGTGTGAATAAACTTTTTGAGCCGTCATTTGCAAAGAGTGCAATCTGGTCACCCTCTTCCCAATTGACAGTATTTCCCATCATTGTAGTTTTGGTGCCAAAACTGTTGATAGAGGCTTTTATGGTGTAGGTATACTTATTCTCCTTAACAGGATCAAGCTCACTTTTGCTGCAACTTGCAAATGCCAATGCAAGAAGTGCTATAGCCGATAACAATATCTTTTTCATAACTCTCACTCTATTATTTACCATGGAACCTGATTATATTCCTCATTATTATTGTTGTTCTCCTCCTCATTGCCCGCTGTTATATCCTTCTCCCTTACGCATCTTACATTAAGCGCGTGGGTTCTTGTGGCATATTTACTTACACTCTCTTCAACTCTTACTATAGATACTGCATTACCGGATTCAAACAATGCAAAACCCCATCTGTCAATTCTTGAGTTGGATGTTGCAGCCTGTGTTGTATGCAGATAACCTCTTGTCTTATAGTTGTTGGAATAGCCGCCAGTTGCATGTCTGATACCCATAGCAGGGAAATATGCAAAGTTGTACTTTTTGTGTTCACTGTCTTTAGGGGCATCAATGTAGAACTCAACACCTGCATCCTTCTGGTTATAACGGGTTGTATTTTCGTTCTTGTTTACAGAGGAACTTCCCCTTTCTCCAAAAATGTCCCATACACCTGTTTTGGGTACCATCCACCCTTCAGGACATGGATCAAACATACTCTTTTCATTAGGTACAAGGCCATTCCATACATAGCTGTATGATGAGTATCTGTTGTTTTTAGCCCAATCCACACCTGAATAATAAAAACAGTAAGGTTGGTACACAGACTCGTATATCTCTACCTGCCTGTTGACAACAAGTATAGGATTATCTACGTTGTCAGAGAATTTTACAGGATTACCGGCAATATCATACAATTTTACATTTTCGTAATCTGTAGTAGAACCATCGTCTGCCACATTTGTGAACGGAAGCGGGTCTTTTCTGCCAAACTGGTATAGAAACCCTCCGGTCTTCTCTATATTGTCACTTCTGTCTGCACTCAACGCTCCCAGGTTCCTGTCCATGATGTACCTGTTCTGGTAGTTTGTTTCCCAGAATTCACCGGCATATCTGTGTACCTGTCCTCCAGGTACAAAATATACATATTTATCTGCTACCCATGGTGTTTTGCAATCATCGGGATTATAGTCTGTAATCCACAGGTGCCAACTCCACAAATAATTGGTTTCTCCAGCTTTCTTTATACCAACAATTACATTACCCTGGGCACCTTTAAGCACCTCAAACTGTATAGGGTTAATGCCTGTTGCTGTAAAACTGTTTGCGTCTGCACCTTTAAAGTTGATTATTCTCTGAGGCTGGTCCTGCCAGATAACTTCGGCAACCCATTGGGTTGATTCTCCAATTGTATTGTCAACTCCTGCAGGGGCATCAGGGCTGCTCCAGAACTGGTTTACTTTGGTAATAGGGAGCTGGTATATAGATTGTGCATCTACAGGAAGGGGGTTAATGATGTATGAGTTTGATTTTCCGCTCAAAGTTATGCCGCTGAAATCGTTTACACGGCTGTCTACAACTGTTCCCTTATCAACAAATGTGATAGGAAGCTTGTAGTGCTTGTTTGGCTCAACATTAAAGTCTGTAGTTGCATTTGCACCCATATAGAACCTGTATCTGAACAGCTCGCCTGATGATGTAGTTGCAAATACCTCTATGTATGTGGCCAGCTCCGGCGCCTTGCTGTTCTTCTGGTCTGCAGAGGTAATGCCATCTACAGTACCTTTCATATTTCTTGGCAAATACCAGACAAAATCCTTGGTCTCACCGGCTGCAACAGATATGTCATCCAGTTCATAATCAAAATATGGAAGGGTATAGCTGTCCGGGAATGGGGTAGTTGCAGGGTTTATTCCAGGCAGTGAAGTCACTTTTACAAGAGCATCTGCATATAATGAACCTCCAGGTACATTCTTAATGTTTATAGATTTTATTGTAAGGTCTGAATACTGGTTGTTCTTTAATGTTACAGTAACTTTTGCAATATTCCTGTAGAGGAAGCATTTGAGTTCTGTAGCACCGTATTCCAATTTGGCAACACCGCTCATTATAAGATCATTATCAGTAACATTGTATGTCTCTTCCAAAGATGAGATACTTTTGTAGAATCCGGTCATTTCAGACAATGAACCCTTGAAATCCTCAAAATCCTTGTCCAGTTCTGGATTATGGGTATTTGCAATAAACAGACAATAGTAGTATTCACCCTCCAGAGGCATAATTGCAGGAGTTTTGGTCTCCTCTTCTGCAGAAACCTCTACATATTTGGCAGATTTGTCAATATATACTCCTCCCGATGTATATTGGAGCACCCAGTAATCCTTTACTTTATAGTCTGTACCTGTCCCTTCGTCGGGAAGATTTCCAGGATTGAGGGATTTTGTACCTCCCACACTCTCCATTTGGGCACATTTTAAAGTAATCTTTACTTTACCGTCATTTCCATATCCGCCAATCTGCTCATGTTTCTCGCAGGAAACCAACAATGCCAACAGCGAAACTGCCAATATGTTATACAAGTATCTCATAATATCTAATTATTGCTCGAGTTAATATCTTTATTGTCTTCCCAAGGGTTTTCTTCCCATTGTGAGAACTCAAATTCACCAAAGTAAACCTTTTCTGTATTGTCCTTAATCTCCCATCCGAACTCTATATCTTCCCAACCCTGTAGAGGGGTTACTTCCAGAATGGTTTTTATATAGGTACCGGAAACATATATGTTGTACATATAGGTTGTAAGAGGTTCCAGTACCATTGTTTTGTCTGCTGCTGCATTGTAGGTGAGGGGAGCGGTTACCAGTAGGGGACCGCCTCCGTCTACAACCAGATTGAACTGTACCAGCAGATAATTGCTCTCCTGCAAATTGGTAGGGGCAAATTCAAGTGCATAACTTTCATCTTTGAGCAAATGTGCTGCTACAGTATCTTTAGGGGCATATATTCCCGACAATACAAACGGCATGTCATCAAACTCCTTGCATTCATAAATCTGCAGGGAGCCATCTGCAGCTACAGGTTGAAGTGTTGCAGGCAAGTTATCCTCAGTTGCACTTGTAATCTGTTTTGAAGCGGGCCAATAAATGTTTCCTGCTCCAACAATGGCCAGGTCTCTTATCTCCATAGTCTTCTCTGCAGCTTCCTGGGTTTTGAAGAACCTGAATCCTATTTTTGCACGGCGGTCATACAGCTCTTTTGTCATCTCTACAAGGCCGTAGTTGTTTATTACCGTTTTCTGAACATCAGAACTGTAGAACGGCTCTGCAAGATCTGTCTCATAACTTCCGCCTGAATGTATTTTACCCGGACTCACATATGAGATGTAGAAACTGTTGCCTGCTTGCTCATATGGTACAGCAAGGGCTTTTGTAGGGTCTTCTGCAAGCAACAGGCCGTTATCATCCAGTGCAGATGCTGTAAGATATGGGAACTCTCCAAATTTTTTATCCTGCTGCAGGCTGTATGTCCCTTCGGATATTACATTAAAATGATCTGCCTCTGTGCTTCCGTAGGCCAGTATCCTGAATGTTGTTCCAGGGGCTGCCTGGGCTTTGGTGGCAAGTAGAAATCCTGTACTTTCCCCCTGCGGCACAACTGCATCAGACTCCTTTGTACAAGAGCAAAGGAGCAACAGCACAGCAGCTGCAAAAATTGAATATGTATTTCTCAGTTCAGCCATTACTTAATTTCAATATCATTTTCAATTGCTACATCATTCCAATCGTCAACAGTTTTGAATTCAACAGATTCAAATTTCATTGCCTCATTCAGCTGAAGTGTTATGATGTATTTTTTCCCTTCTTTAAGGTCTCCGTCTGTTCCTGCGGCAATCTCTGCAGGAATTGTGTATTCAGAGAGGCCTGCCTGACCGTTGAATTTGAATGAGAGCTTGAAATTTCCGTTATAATTCCCGTATTTTGGAATTATGAAGGTAACTTTTGGGGTGTTATCATCTGGAGTAAGCATAAACAGCTCCTGAGGCTGAAAACTTATGCTCCCCACCATCTCTTCAGTGCCGGCAGCAAGTTCGCCGGTTATTGCATTGTAGGTTCCTTTAGTGGCAATTTTCTCTCCCTGAGTATCTGTAAGCACCAGCTCATCCATTGCAATTGCATTCTCTACATTTGCTTTTACGGCAATCTCTATGCAGGTAAGAACAGGTTTGTACACCAATGCCACTTCAACCTCATCTGCACCGGTATACTCCTCTGTAAACTGTACCGGCTCACTGTAGAAATAATTCTGTGTCCCCAATGTAAAAGGGATGGCAGTAATATCAGTAACCTGCTCATTGTACGGGTAATAAGAATAAATATTTAATGCACGGACATCATCTACAGGTATTGCATCCTCCCATATTTTGTTTCCGCTGTAGAATTTCCAGTTTTCAGAATTGTCGGGATTAACTGTATATTCTATTTTGCAGTTTTTGAACTCATTGTGGATAGGAGAGTTGTCGGGATTGCAAATCCATAACCCCATGTTATGGGTACCCTCTGCAAATTTCCCCTCATCTGCTTTGGTTGACTTTACATCATATTCCAATGCCGCATTTATTGAGGCATTGAAGCTGATATATTTTGGTCCTGCAACAGGACCGTTCTCCTTCTCACAAGAGGAGGTGAACAATGCCGCTGCAAACAAACATATGATTAATCTGTACTTCATAACCTTTCCTTAATCAATTGTACCATCAACAGAGCCGCCGGTTTCCCAATCTCCAATTGAGGCTGTAAACGATACCCCTTTCTGGTTTATTACAATTCTTATACTTGTATTCTTGCCGCTTTCCAGTGGAACATGGGAGAGATCAAAACTCTTTTGTACCCCATTTATTACAGTTTCAATTGAGGTAACGGCATTTGGCAACAAATACATTGTATATTCATCTATATAAACTGCATTGTTGGAGTCTATAATTATATCTTTATCTGTGCCGTTTTCATTCTTAGGCTGTGATAGCTCAAAATCTACCCTCTCAGGATTGGCATCAAAAGTGAATGCACCGGTTGAGAACTCATACCTTCCGGCTTTGGTAACACCGTTAACCTTAAGGGCTTTTGCGTAAGCATATCCCTCCTGAATATCTGTTGCAAACCCAATGGTAAGCTTTGCAAGGGCATGTTTAGCTGTAAACTGTACAACAGGATTCTCAACATTGCCGTCAGCTGCAGCACAAACTATGAAATCTGTCTTTGAATCAGTAAAAGTAAAATCTACATAAGGGGCTCCTGTATGGGCGGCAGGGGAGAGGCCCGCTATGTTTTCTCCTGTACCACTCTCTTCATAAGGATAATATGCATAGAACCTCTTCCATTTGAAGGTGTTTGGAGACCAATAATATCTCTTTTCAGTATTCCATTTCCTCTCTCCTGTATGCTCCAAAGCCACATTATACATAAAATCCGGTGCCATAATATCCTCACCCTGGATATAGTTATACCCAAACAGACCAAGCTTCTCGCCAGCCTCAAAATACTCACCAACCTTGGTAGGCATCTCTATTCTGGTTGCGAAGTTTACCTGCACACTCTCCTGCTGCCCTGTAGAATCCTTTGAGCAGGAACTGCAAAGCAGAACAACAATTGATAATATGTATAGTTTAAGGTTCATTTATATCAGTTTCTTAATTAAATTCAAGCATTAAGGCTTTTTCCAATTCCGCTTCATTTGTATAATCCATACTGTAAGCTTCCTTTATGGCATTATATTCTTCCTTATCTTTTTCTGTAAATAATTTCTTTTGCAGATCCCATAATTCAACCATCAATTTTTCTTCATATCCCTTAATCTCATCTGCACAGCTTTTCATTTTAAAGAGATTTGATAAAAACTCATCTGTATGAGCTGAATATTGAAAGTATGTGTTGGAACCAAAAATTGCACCACCCATCAATTCATTTCCGTCTATTGCTTTGCTGTATAAACCATTAAGTTTATCCATCTTAAGAAGGAACTTATAAGATTCAAGAGCTTTAGCTATATTATCTTCGCCACCTCTCATCATGTATGCTTTAGCTTTAAGAAATTCTATTTTGGCTGCTTTATCCATTTGTTCTTTTACAGTAAGAATCTTCTCCTTTATGCTCTCTTTCTGTGTAGCAACAGTTGAATCTTCTGATATATAAAGTAATGTTAGAGAATCTCTTTTTGCTTTATAATATTCAAAATCAATCTGCATTTTGGAATCTTCCAAAATTTGCAAAGCCTGATAAGGTTTATGTCTGACAATAAAACATACTGCAGTATTGTAAGAAGGGTAATTCTTAAGAATCTGTTCCGCTTTCTCAAACTCAAACTCTTTTAGAGCCTTAACTCCCTCTTTGTATTTTTCAGAGGGTACTAGTCTCCATATAGTATCATGCTCCATACCTTTTCTATGCATATGGAAATTGAATTTAACTACCCTTAATTTTGGATAAAGAGTCTCTCTCATATAGTTATAATATGAGTGTTTCTTCATTTCATTCTCCCTATCATCAAGGTTGTTGAATTTCTCATATGTAGCATAGAATAGTTCCTTTTCCTGTTTGTTCATAACAGAATCCTCAGCTATAAGAGAATACAAATCATCCCAGTTTTCAGCAATAGGGGTAATTTTAAAGTTTATAGTTGGAAGTTCTGTTTTAGCTAAAACCTTTTTTAGACTGTCTAAAAGATAGTCCAAATCTTCTTTAGAAATAATTCCCTCACCAAAAGCTTCATTTAAAGAAGAAATATCTTCATTTAAACATTTTCTTAAGCTATCAGCTCTCTGCTTAAAATGTTTAGCACGGCTGTCAATGTATGTTTTAAAGTAATCAGATATTGCAATTGTTCTTTTCTCGGAAAATTTTGTATTAACAGCAATTGCCCCTTCTGGAGATGATGTAGCACTTATAACAATAGAATCCATATAAAAATCTACGTTCTTCATCAAATCATCAAGATTGGCTTTTATGTCTGCAATTACCTTAGCATTATCCCCAAGTTTCTCTTTTAGAATTGTATTATTTTTCTCAAATTCAATGCTATAGTTTGCTCCGTGGTTTGCCTTGCGCAATTCTAATTGAATGTCATACACCTTTTCTGTAGTATCTGCAAGATTAGATGTAGATACTACAGAAAATTCCAATCTTTCAGGCATTGTAAAACTATATATATGGGCAGTATCTTCATAGATATCGCCAGATACCCCTATATAAACTCTATCTAGTCCTGGATATAGAGATGCTTTTAATTCTACGCTGTCTGTTATTAAAGTATTTTCTCCTTTGTTATTGTCTACGCCCAATAAGATAATGTCATCAATTGGGAAGTTTACTGTTTCTTTCTTATCCTGCCTTATATATACTCTTGGGTGCAGTTTCATTGTCATTTTTTCTGAAATTAGCCTTTCAGGCACAACAATGGTAAAAAGAATATCCAAATTCCCAATTGTTTTAGGATGGCTAAGCTTATATTTAGTTTCATTAATAACTATCGCATCAAGTCTTATACCATCTTTGTAATTCCAAGGGATTAATTCTTCCTTTTCTCCGTTTTCACTGTTAATATATGCTATATCATGCTCTTTAGGCTCTTCAAGTTTTTCAGGCTCTTTAAATTTATATTTACCAGCAAACAGCTCAATTTTATTCTCAATACCCATCATAGCATACTTATTGCTCAATTTGGCAAGTTTCCTGCTTGATGAACATGAAGTACCAAACACTATTAGTGATATTATTATTACAGAAATTTTGACTACTATGTTTCTCATAACTATATAGTTTAAATTTGTTTACTGCCATTCGTTCATTATCACTCTTTCCAATTCTTCCTCAGTTCTTAACTCCTGTGTCACCTCATCATACATATATGCTTCCCTCATGTTGTTATACTCTTCTTTCTCTTTAGCTGTAAAGTATTTTTTCTTTTCATTCCAAAGTTCAGATATTAGTTTTTCCTTGTAGTCTTTAATCGGGTTTATAAAGTCTTTTACTAAAGGTAATGCCGATAGAAATTCATCAGTCTTTGCAGAGAACTCAAAATATTCATTTGAACCAAATATCGCACCACCTTTTAATTCTTCTCCTGTCATTGCTTTGCTGTATAAACCATTCAATTTATCAACTCTAAGAAGGAAAAGATATGATTGCAATGCTTTTTCATCCCTCTTATTTCTCATGAAATATGCTTTAGCTTTCAAGAACTCAATTTTTGCAGCCCTGTCCATTTTCTCTTTTACTACATTAATTCTTGAAAGCAATGTATCTTTCATTTGAGTCATTGATGAGTCCAATGATATATACATCTGGGTCAGAGAATCCCTTTTTGTTTTAAAGAATTCAAAATCAATTCTTAATTTAGGGTCTTCCAACATATTTATAGCCTGTAATGGCTTTTTCCTTACAATATAAAGTATTGCAGTATTATACGAAGGATATTGTTTTAGTATATTTTCTGCTGTTATAAAATCAAAATTCCTTAATGCTTTTACACCTTCCAAATACTTTTCACTTGGCACAAGTTTCCATATAGTATCAAGTTCCTGACCTTTTCTATGCATATAGAATTCAAATTTAACAACCCTTATTTTTGGATATAATTCTTTACTCATATAATCATAATATGAGTGTTTTTTCATTGTATTCTCTCTTACATCAAGGTTATGGTTGTGTTTAACAGTATTATAGTATTGATTTTTTTCTTTAGGAGTCATAACTGAATCATCAGTTACCAACTTCCACAAATCATCCCAGTTCTCGGCAATAGGGTGGACTTTGAATTCTATCTCAGGAATTTTAATTAATTCAAGTTTTTTCTTTTCATCACTAATAAATTCTTCTTTTTCTTTATCAGTCAATAAGTCGGATGATTGAATTGATTCAATTGATTCTAATATCTCTCTTCTCGAGCTATCTACACCTGATTGATATTTCCATTTATTTGCGTCTATGTAGTTTTTGAAATATTTTGAAACAGCATCAGACCTCTGACCTGAGAACCTTTGATTTACAGTTATTGCTCCTTCTGGAGATGCCGTAGCACTAACAAAAATGGAATCCAAGTCAAATTCTGCGTTCTTCATTAAAGCATCCAAACTTGCCTTAATATCAGCAATAATTTGTTCATTATTACCGAATTTTGGATTAAGTACAGCATTATTTTTAGCAAACTCAATACTGTAGTTTGCACCATGATTAGCTTTTCTCGGTATTGGTATAGAATCATAAACAATCTCTGTGGTATCAGCTAAAGTAGCAACAGATACTACAGGATATTCTAGTTTATCTGGCATTACAAAACTGTGTATGAGAGTTGTGTCAACATAAACATCGCCAGACAATCCGATGAATGCTTTATCTATATTGGGGAATTGATATGCATTAATTGTAGTGCTATAACTGAATTGCATGTATATTTTGGTAGTGTCCTTACCATAAATCAAAGTTTGCTTGTCTAACTTAAAATAAGTACTACCAATACTTGGAACCTTTATATTTGTTTTAAACTTACCAAATAAGTTGTTTTTTTGCTCTTCTTTTCTTTTATCTTTTTTATTGGTATTTTCCACATTTGATGCATCATCAGTTGGTGTTTCTAATGTGTCTAAATACAGTACATAATCACTTGATAGGTTATTAGGGTAATCAGCAGTTGAATCTTTCTTAACTTTTTCTATATAAGAAAAATATCTATTTCTTAGAGTGTCATCGTCTTTTATCTTTTTAAGGATATTATGATAATCTTTATCAAATTCATCAAGAGTATCTCTCAAAACCAAATGATCACCTTCTATTTTATCTTCAACTATAGGATTATATACCCATTCTTTGTAATTTTTTCTCTTATTCTTTGATAATTTTGCAATTCTTTCGCTTTCAGAATTGTTATAATAATGTCTAATTACTTCATCTTTATCAACTCCTAATATAGCAGAAAATTTCTCATCACTTATATATGATGTATCGTTTTTTAAAGAGTATATTTCCGGAAAATTCCTCATAATAAAATACTCCAATTGATATTTATTGACATAATTAGGAATATTCTCATTTAGTACTCTATCTACATTTATAGAGTTATTGTAAGAACTACCATCTGTCATTATTTTACTCAAATAATTTGAGTATTTTTCATATCCGCGAAGTTGCTTATCCCTATATCCACTCCCTGTAATGAAGAAATCATCAATATCTATAGGATCTGATATAATTTTATTTTGTCTTACATACAATTTAGGGTGAATTCTAATTTGCCAGTCAGATGATATAATGTCCTTTGGAATTTCTGCAAGCAGTGTCATAATAAGCCTTCCGCTTGTATCAACAGGTGTATACACAAGCTTGGAAGCAAAAACTCTAATTTCATCAAGAGAGTCACTTGCCTCGCTAATATTTCCCTCAGAATCTCGTGTCAACTCAAGTCTTGCATTTTTATTGTATCCCTTATAATCTTTATCTACAAATTTTGTAGTATCTTCTTCCTCATCTTTAATTTCTATTTCTTTAATTTCAGAATTATCTGCTTGTGTATTCAGACCTTTAGCATCTATGTTTCTTGGTGCTTCATTCTTCAAATACTCATACTTCCAGTTAGAAGAGCATGATGAGGCCAGCAATATCAGTACAACCAACATTGCATTTACAAAACAAGATATGTCACTGCTCAAATATTTCTTCATATCCTCTCCAAACTAAAAAAAGTATGTAAATGATACTATTATGTTATCCAATTTCACAAACATTCCGGGTTTGCTGCTCTCCGGCTTCTCATAATCTGAATAATCCAGATATGTTCCACCCCACACGCCTATTCCAAGATCCAGGTTGAAACGGCGTCCCATCATAAATGTGTATCCTCCCGACAATCCTCCACCAACTGCCACTCCCTCCTTCAAATAAGAGGACATGATACCGGCAGTGGAGAAATCGCTGTACTGCGCTTTTGCTCCAACCCACCAACCGGTATTTACAAACCATGGCCACCATTTTATGCCGGCATAGCCAGTAATCTGGTTATTGAAAATCTCCTTATATGCCTTGGTCTCAAACTTGAATCCGTTGTATTTTCCACCTGCAAAAACAGAGAAGTGGTTGTTCAAGCTTGCGTTGAACTCAAGGTTGGCGGTTCCAAAATAGGCCCAGTTGAGAAGGTTTGTTCCCACAGAATACTGGTGTTTGTGTGAGTTCTCCTTCTTAATCTGCTTCATTGCCGCCCTGTACTCTTTAGTTTTGGTAGAATCCACTACCATCTGCCCCCCAATCATCCCCTCGTTCTTACCTTTTTTGAATATATTAAAGTTAATCTTTTCCCAAACTTTAAGCTTGTCCCAGAACTTTTTGTCTTCTTGTTTGCTCTCCATCACATCAGCCACTTTGGTCTTAACCGCCTGCTCCGGTGCAACTTCAACTGTTCCGGTATTGTCTTCCCGATATCTTTTTGCTTCTTTATTCTTGCCAAACTTAAAGATATTCAACAACTTCTTCTCCTGTACTTTCTCCGGTTTCTCCACAACTTTATCTTCCACCTTCTCTACCCGCTCCTTCTTCTGCCAGAAGAACAGCTTACGGGTTTTCTCCGCATTCTGGGCAGAAGCACAATAGGGGAGGATGCAAAACAGAAGAATTGCACCAACAATCTTTATGTACCTTTGAAGAGTCATTATAGGTTAATATTCAAAACAAGTTTGTATTTGTAACCGGGAGGGCGGTCAAGCCCGCCCGGCCTAAAAATGTAATCAAAAAACTTTATTCTATCTTTATTTAAGATTATTACATTGTGATTACAGTAGATTTATTATTTACAGTAACAATCCATTTACCTGTACCTATTGTCTCACTTGTTCCCTGTCCAAAAATTTCTTCAGCACACAATGTAAGAAGAGTAACGGTTTTTGTGCTATTGTTAGGGTTAATTGTAGCATTAGGAATTTCTATTGTCTCCCCTGCAGGAGTTGTAACTGATACATCTAATTTATTAGCTGGAGTAGGAGTCAACTCTACTACCAACCAAGGAAGAGTAGCTGCTGTATTGGCATCCCAAGGATGTGCTGCTATATACCAATCAGGAAGATTAGCGTTAAATGAACTTTCATCTGTTACAGAGTATTTATTTGTAATATTTGTATTTACAACATCATATTTATTTGCATCATCTTCTTGCCAATCCTCAACATTAACATTGAAAGTAATCTTTTTAAGCTCAATATCCAACTGGAACTGATATGCTTTACCCTCCTCAAGAGTAATGTTTATTGGGGCATTAAATTCTACTCGGTCTACATCCAATACTGTTGAGCATGCTTCGTCTGAATATGTAACTACTGTATAATAACCAGTTACATTTTCGATTGTTGCAGGAATAACGTCAGTACCATCTGTAGTTGAGAATGGAATAACCATTATATCATGAGTTGATTTAGTCAATCTGTACCAATCACTTCCAGTTGCAATTGGATCTGATTTACCACTGATGAACTCATCAGCCATTATAGTAAATGGATCATTTTCAGTAGTTAGGCTAGTATATCTAGCTTGATCTGCAAGAGAACCATCAGTATTTACATATTTGTATGCAGGCTGGCTTGTTAGATCTGACCATTCTTCTTTCAATAGATTATAAGTACCTTTTGAGGCAAATTTACCATTAATTGTTATATCATCTATAATGACTTTTGTGAACTCGTATGAAGAAGTTGTGCTACCAGATTTTCCTACAAACGAAATTTTTGATAATGCGTGTTTCATCTGAAGTTTAACCGCATCTGGGTAATCTTTATTAAGATTCTGATTGATACCTACAGTTTTGTTATTAGCATCTGTTCCTGACCAAGTACCATCTGCATTAGCAACACCATTTCCTACTCTAGCTACCATAAAGTCTGTATGTTTGTTATAATCAGTACCAGTTTCATTACTTGGAACTGTCAATGTGATTTTATGCTGACCACCTGCACTTGTGATATTAGCAATATTACCAATTGAAATATTTTCAGGATGGAAATCACTAGGGTTTGTGCCGTAATCTGCAGTTACATCAAAATATGGAGCATATGCATAGAAACTTACATAAGCACCGGTAGATGGCCAATATCTTGTTGGACTGTATACCCATGCACCTGCTTCATTCTTTAATTTTAGATTTGGCATGAAAGATGGAGCATTATTTGTTAGTGTAGCATCATCTGCTGGTGTTACCTGTGCATCTGCTGTACGCCATGCCAATAGACCTATACCAGCATCTGAAATATTAGCAGAAGCTAGTGGAGTTGATTTTGTTTGTGTAGCTTTACCTACATAAGCTGAAAAAGTAATACCTTTTTCTTGTTGAGATTCCTGGTTAAGAACCTCACTCTTTGTACAGCTTGCTAAAGCTGCCAAAGCCATAATGCCTAAAATAAAATGTTTTCTCATAACATTAATTTTTAGAGTTAATAAATAGTGTTAATTAGTATTAAAATTGTTTTTAATTGTTTTCTTGTATTCTAATGGTCAAGTATGTCTATCTCCTCTTTTTCCCAATCATCTATTCCTACATCAAATCCACCCTCTGTACCATCTTCCGGTTTTACATAAGGAAGCGGTTCTGGAAATACTATTGCCTCTACCATATATAAGTTAATTCCGCTTTCTTCCTGTTTTATAAGGTGACCGATTGAAAGGGCTGTTTCATGGGTAATGATTGTCTTTTTATCTACAAGCATTATTTCCAATGTGAGTTTTACATCGTCCTTATTGCCACGGAAGCCGGCTGGTAATCCAAAACAGGTTATTGTACCTTGTATTTCCCCTTTACCATCAGCTGTCATGGTGCCGTTTACAAATTTCCATGATTCCATACCTGCATAATGGGATACAGATTCAGAAAGCGGTTCTTTAGATATTATGTGTCTTCCCAAGGCCATTCCGCTTACTACGGCGCGTGCCTGGTAGTAGTTGTCAATTCCGTTAAGGATAACTCTAATTTTAAGGTTGCAGATCAAACTGTCGGGAATAACATTACCGGCTACCGTTACACTTCTGGCTGCCATTTTGAATCCTCCGTCTATGTATTCCTTTTCTGCTTTGTCAACCATGTCTTTGTCTACAATTATGTCAGTTAACACTCCACTGGCAATCCATTCCGGCTGGTGGGCTACAAATTTGTCGTTGGATTTTACTTTGTATTTGCTGTACCATGGCACGCTGGTTTCTGATGCCTGTACAGAGGCGTTGTCGTAGTCTCCAAGGTCAAAGAATTTGAGTGATGAGTATTCCTCGGGAGTATCATTGAATACAGCTACGGTGTAGTTTCCTTCCAGTGCATCAAATACTACCTCTTTTACATTGTGGGTAGTTACTGTTGTGTTGATTGTCTGGTTCTTCTCCTCTTTTGTAAAGAGGTGTGCTGTCATACCGGTTATGGCTGCCGCGTTGCCGTTGGCCTTTTCCCAGTCTACCGTTACTTTTACAGGGGCAACATGAGGGTGATAGTAGCACAAGTCTTTGTGTTGGCATGAGGTTGCCAGCACAAAGATTGCCATTGCTACAATCAGTTCAAATACTATATGTTTGCGGTTATTCTTCATATAGTATTGATTTTTTCTTTAGTGGAAGTACCCATACGAGGGATGCTCCCAGTTTTGTTGGGAATATTGTGTTTCGGTTTACCGATACTTGCCATACGTAGTGGCCGTCTATGTTGGAGTAGTCTTTGTATTTGCCGGCAAGGAGTCCTACTCCGGCGTAGACATCTATGTTCAAGTTCTTTGCTATGACAAAGGAGTGTCCGTATTCTATGCCGGCGGCGTAGTTCCAGCCGTCTGTAAGCTGGGCCTGGCCACCAAGGTCTATGTCGTATGAGAGTATTTGGCCGTATACTCCTATGTGGTGGCCTGTGAGTCTTCTTTTTTCTGATTTTTTGCCAAACCAGTATCTTGCGGTTATGTCTCCTCCCTGTACTCTCCAGAAGATGTCTGATGTTTTAAGGGCCCACCAAGAGTGCATCCAAGTGGCTGAAAGGCTTACTTTTGGTAGTATTGTGAATTCTGCAGTGATGTTTGGGATGAGTACTGCGTCAAACATCATGTTTGTGGAGAATGATACATAGTTTCTGGTGTTTATGAGTTTCCTGAGTACCTTCTCGTGGAATTCTTGTCGTTCATAGTAGGCTTCTACTTCCTGGCGGTAGTTTTTTGGGAATTCGCTTGGGAGTTGTTTGCCTATGTCAGTTCTTTCTTGTGGTGTGTGCGTTGGAGTTGTTTTTTGGGGTTTTTGGTTTTTTTTCTCCTCTTTTTTCTCTTTTTTCTCTTTTCCCTCTTTTTTCAGCAAGTTAAGGAATCTTGTCTGTCTTGTTTTTATTGTGTCACGGTTTTGGGGGGCACAAAAAGAACCGTCTGTTTCGTAGCCAAAGCAGACAGTGTTAACCAACATTAATAAAAATACAATTATGAATTTTTTTAAATTCATTTGAACTTTTTAACACCAGTGGTGTTTATATTGTTGTTGTGTTTTCGGTTAATTTTACTTGCGAAGACAAAAGTATATTTTTTTTCGTAAGGATACAAATTTTTTGCCTTGATTTTTGCATTTAAAATCCTTTTATTAGGTGTATTAGGGCTTATTTTTTTGTTTTTGGACTCTATATTTGAATTATTAAAAACAGATATATTTTTCTATTTTTTTTTTTTCAAATTTTCGTTTTCTTCTTTTTTTGACAGTTTAATTGTAACAAAAATTCCCCACCGGCTTTTTTGCCAGTGGGGAGTTATTTGTTATTGTTTGGAGGAGGGAATGGTTACAATTTTTCAATTTCTTGTGTTGCAAGTCCGGTGCATTCTGCAATTGTTGTAAGGTCTATTCCTTTTGCTTTGAGTGATTTGGCAATTGAGTTTTTTTCTTCGGCTTTGCCTTCTTCTCTTCCTTCTGCTCTTCCTTTTTCTTCTCCTTTTACAGTTGCAAATTCAATACAGCTCATGGTGTCCATATAGTTTTTCAGGTCGCTTTCGTAGCGGATTCTGTCCATTTCAGATAATGAAGCTACATCTGCTGTGTCCAGAACCTTGTAGAACAGTTCTTTTGTGGCTTGAGGGAGATTTGTTTGGGCTACCTCGTTTTTCAATTGTTCTGTTGTTTTCATACCGTTTTGCATTTCTCTGAGCAAATATAGTAAAAATTCGTAGTTTGCATTGCACTCATCAATGCTTTCAGCTTTAAGGCACGGCAGTTGCAACAGTATGATATTCAATTTGTCAGAGAATGCTTTATGTTCTTCAATGTCATATAGCTGTATATCCTTTCTCAGTTTTGGATCCTGCTCGAATGTGAAGTTCATCAGGCAGATAGAATATACTCTTTTGATATCCTTATAGTCCCATTGAGAGCCGCTTTTTCCCATTCTGTCCATCAGTCTGCAGGTATAGTAAATTATTCTGTCTACAATATTTACAGTTTGGGTAGTCTGTACCTCAATTAGGAATCTGTCTTCGTTTGTGTCTTTACATATAATATCAAACACACACCCTTTAAGATTCTGTGCAGCCGGCAGGGATTCATTGTTCATAAATTGCACATCCACAATAGGAGCCTCAGGGTTTAGCAATATATTTAGGAATCCAATGAGATTAGGTTTGCTCTCTTCGGTAGCAAACAGATACTTGAAAGCCCAGTCCAGCAGCGGCTTCATTACTTTTCTTTCATTCTTTTTCACAATTTCCATAGCACATGAATTTAACAGTTACAAGTGCAAACCTATTGATAGAGAACGTTAAATGAAAGTTTTTGCGTATAATTTATCGGGATAATTTTTTTGGGAAAAAGCAAAAATGTGTGAAATGGAAATTTATGTAAGTTGTGGGGTGATGGGAGTTGTGTTGCCGTTTAACTCAAATAAATAACACCCCACCGGATTTTGCCAGTAGGGTGTTGTGTGTTATTGTTGTGTGTTTATAATTTTTCAATTTCTGGTATTGTAAGTCCGGTGCATTCTGCAATTGTTGTAAGGTCTATTCCTTTTGTTTTGAGTGTTTTTGCAATTGAGGTTTTTTCTTCGGCTCTTCCTTCTTTTCGTCCTTCTTTTATTCCTTCTTTTATTCCTTCTTTTATTCCTTCTTCTCTTCCTTTTTCTTCTCCTTTGACGGTTGCAAATTCAATGCAGCTCATTGTGTCCATATAGTTTTTCAGGTCGCTTTCGTAGCGGATTCTGTCCATTTCAGATAAAGAGGCTACATCTGCTGTGTCCAGAACCTTGTAGAACAGTTCTTTTGTGGCTTGAGGGAGATTTGTTTTGGCTACCTCGTTTTTCAATTGTTCTGTTGTTTTCATACCGTTTTGCATTTCTTTGAGCAAATATAGTAAAAATTCATAGTTTGCATTGCACTCATCAATGCTTTCAGCTTTAAGGCACGGCAGTTGCAACAGTATGATATTCAATTTGTCAGAGAAAGCTTTATGCTCTTCAATGTCATATAGCTGTATATCCTTTCTCAGTTTGGGATCCTGCTCAAATGTGAAGTTCATCAGGCAGATAGAATATACTCTCTTAATGTCCTTATAGTCCCATTCAGATCCGCTTTTTCCCATTCTGTCCATCAGTCTGCAGGTATAGTAAATTATTCTGTCTACAATATATACAGTTTGTGTTGTCTGTACCTCAATTAGGAATCTGTCTTCGTTTGTGTCTTTACATATAATATCAAACACACACCCTTTAAGATTCTGTGCAGCCGGCAGGGATTCATTGTTCATAAATTGCACATCCACAATAGGAGCCTCAGGGTTTAGCAATATATTTAGGAATCCAATAAGATTAGGTTTGCTCTCTTCGGTAGCAAACAGATACTTGAAAGCCCAGTCCAGCAACGGCTTCATTACTTTTCTTTCATTCTTTTTCACAATTTCCATAGCACATGATTTTTATTAGTTGTATGTGCAAACCTATTTATTGATGAGTATAAATGAAAGCTTTTGCGTGTAATTTATCGGGATAATTTTTTTTGGAAAAAGCAAAAATGTATGAAAAGGAAATTTATGTTAGTTGTGGGGTGATGGGAGTTGTGTTGTCGTTTAACTCAAATAAATAACACCCCACCGGATTTTGCCAGTAGGGTGTTGTGTGTTATTGTTGTGTGTTGTGAGTTTACAATTTTTCAATTTCTGGTATTGTAAGTCCGGTGCATTCTGCAATTGTTGTAAGGTCTATTCCTTTTGTTTTGAGTGATTTGGCAATTGAGGTTTTTTCTTCGGCTTTTCCTTCTTTTCGTCCTTCTTTTATTCCTTCTTCTCGTCCTTCGGCTCTTCCTTTTTCTTCTCCTTTTACAGTTGCAAATTCAATGCAGCTCATTGTGTCCATATAGTTTTTCAGGTCGCTTTCGTAGCGGATTCTGTCCATTTCAGATAAAGAGGCTACATCTGCTGTGTCCAGAACCTTGTAGAACAGTTCTTTTGTGGCTTGAGGGAGATTTGTTTGGGCTACCTCGTTTTTCAATTGTTCTGTTGTTTTCATACCGTTTTGCATTTCTCTGAGCAAATATAGTAAAAATTCGTAGTTTGCATTGCACTCATCAATGCTTTCAGCTTTGAGGCACGGCAGTTGCAACAGAATGATATTCAATTTGTCAGAGAATGCTTTATGTTCTTCAATGTCATATAGCTGTATATCCTTTCTAAGTTTGGGATCCTGCTCGAATGTGAAGTTCATCAGGCAGATAGAATATACTCTTTTGATATCCTTATAGTCCCATTCAGATCCGCTTTTTCCCATTCTGTCCATCAGTCTGCAGGTATAGTAAATTATTCTGTCTACAATATTTACAGTTTGGGTAGTCTGTACTTCAATTAGGAATCTGTCTTCGTTTGCATCTTTACAAATGATATCAAACAGACATCCTTTAAGATTTTGAGCGGCTGGCAGTGATTCATTGTTCATGAATTGTACATCTACAATAGGAGCCTCAGGGTTGAGCAATATATTTAGGAATCCAATAAGATTAGGTTTGCTCTCTTCGGTAGCAAACAGATACTTGAAAGCCCAATCCAGCAACGGCTTCATTACTTTTCTTTCATTCTTTTTCACAATTTCCATAGCACGTGATTTTATCAGTTGTATGTGCAAACCTATTGATAGAGAACGTTAAATAAAAGTTTTTGCGTATAATTTATCGGGATAATTTTTTTTGGAAAAAGCAAAAATGTGTGAAAAGGAAATTTATGTAAGTTGTGGGGTGATGGGAGTCATTATTTGATTATATTTGTATTGCTAATTTTGTATTTATGGTTCTGAAGAGAAGTGAGTTGATGCTTTTTGCCCTTTTGAGGAGTGCACTTCATGGTACAAAGGTGCAAACCACTATTTTTGAAGGGGTTACTGATGCAGATTGGATAGAGTGTTATGATAAAGCCGCAAGGCAGGGGGTACTTGCTTTTGCGTGGGATGGGGTGGAGCTTCTTCCTTCTCAGATACATCCTCCAAAGCAGCTTAAGATCAGGTGGGCCATGTCAGTTGACAGATATGAGGAGAAGCACAGAAGGTATTGCAGTACTGTGCAGCAGCTTCAGCAGTTTTATGCTGCTCATGGTATTGTTGCAGTCCAGTTGAAAGGGGTTGGTTTTTCATCCAATTACAGCAGACCTCATCATAGGGAGGGGGGAGATATTGATATATTTACTTTTTCTGCAGATACTTCCAAATTGAGCCATAACCAAGCCAATTCTCTGGCCGATGAACTTATGCGCCAACAGGGAATTGATGTTCAAATGCATGGTTATAAGCACAGTAATTTTTATTATAAAGGGATTCCTGTCGAGAACCACAAGTTTTTCCTGAATGTGCAACTCAACAGAAAGTTTATGCCTATGCTGGACAATCTGCTCCGTAAGTTGATTAGTCCGATAGAGGTGGAGCTTTATAACGGTGAGTACAGAATTCTTGTCCCTTCTGCCGAGTTCAATACATTGTTTATAAGCTGTCATGCTTTTCAGCATTACGGTAGCGGCATTGCTCTGCACCATCTTTATGATTGGGCAGTTCTGCTTAATAATTATGGTTTGGAAATTCCATCGGAGGTGAAGAATGAAAAGTTCCTTAGAGCTATTGCTGCTTTTACCCATTTAAGCAATACTTATCTTGGAACCAAGGTTGATTTGGGTTCTTTTCCGGAGGGATATGAGGATATGTCGGGAGAAATGTTGAAGGAAATGTTTTATTCTATCTATACAAAAAAGATTCCTTATACCAATAAGGTAAGGATTTTCCTGTACAAGATCAGAAAAGTGTTCAAAAGATCAAAATTCTACAATGATATTTTTGATGCATCTGTAATTGGACAATTATGGGAGTCTGTAGTAATTCATTTGAAGGATCCTTCTTTAATTTTCAGCAGGGGAAAGTAATTGTATGATCAAGAGGGTTTGGAATATATTGCATATTGGTGAAAAGCGGACATTTGTAAAGGTTGTGGTTTCCATTTTCTTTACAGCATTGCTGGATTTTGCGAGTCTGGCTTCACTTATGCCGTTGCTTTATTTTCTTCTTGAGGGAGTTGATGAGGTTAAGGCCATACTTGGTTTCTCTATGATAGCTTTTGTGTTGGTTTCTCTCAAGAGTTTGGTTTCCATTAAGTTGGGTAAATACCAGGCTGCATATACAATGTCTTTGTACAAGCGCTTGAGTTCAAGTTTGTTCTCCAATTATTACAATAACGGTTTCCTTTTTATTAAAGTGCACGGGTACAGCAGTTTGGGACATTCTGTAAATTATATGTGCTATACTTTCAGTCAAGGGATAATTTTTCCGTTCATGAGAATTCTGGCGGACATGCTCCTTATATTGCTGGTTACTGTTGCATTGCTCGTTTATGAGTGGAAGACCGTTCTGGTGCTTTATTTGTCTTTTATGCCTCTTATGATTGCTTATCTGTTTTTTGTGAGGGATAAGCTCAAATTATATGCAAAAGAGGATTTCAATGCCAAGAAGATGCAGGCGAGGATTGTTTCCGATGCTTTCCGTGGGTATCAGGATGTGGAAATCAATAACTCGTTTGGTTTTCTTCTCAACTCCTTTAATGAGGGGCTTGACACTATCTCCTGTAACAGGCTTAAGATGGATACTTTGCAGAGAGTACCGCTTTTCATCTCTGAGTTTGCCATTATTCTTGGCTTCCTTATTATGCTTTTGATTGGAGGGGGCAATACATCCATTATCTTGGGAGTTTTTGCAATAGCAGCTTTCAGGCTTATCCCTGCTTTGAGGGGAATCATGTCCGGTTATAATTCAATGCACAATTCACTGCCATGTCTTGATGTGCTGGAGGAGGGGCTTGGAAGTGGAAAGGTTTTGGAAAGGAGATCTGAGCCGTTATTTTTTACCCGGGAAATTGAAGTTTCCAACCTTGTTTTCAATTATGGTTCTTCTCCAATTGATCTTGGCAGTTTTACTATCAGAAAGGGTGAGTATGTGGGGTTTAAAGGGTATAGCGGAATTGGTAAAACAACGCTTTTCAATCTTATATTGGGTTTTCTTGTTCCAACCAAAGGGGAGATACGGATAGACGGTATCCGGCTTACCTCAGCAAACAGGGATTCATGGCTCAAGAATGTGGGTTATGTACCTCAGGATCCTTATATCTTTGAGGGGACAGTTGCCCAGAATATTGCATTGGGCAATGAACCGGTTTCATCTCAAAAGGTGGAACAGATGCTCAGGAAAGTCAAATTGTGGGATTGGGCAGTTTCTCTTCCCGATGGTATCAATACCAGACTGGGAGAGGGGGGAAGCAGTTTGTCGGGAGGACAGAAGCAGAGGATTTCCATAGCAAGGGCGTTGTATAAAGGGGCAACAATTCTGTTATTGGATGAGGCAACCTCTTCTGTAGATGTTGCTACAGAGAGGGAGATAAACAATATGTTGGGAGAGTTGAAAAGTTTGAACAATGACCTGACAATTCTCTCCATAGCCCATAGGGAGAGTACATTGGCTTATTGTTCAAGGGTTATAAATCTGGAGGAGTGCAATGGAATGTAAGTTTAATGTTGCCGGTATTGTTTTTTCTGTTTGCGGCAACCAATTGTGTAATGAAATTTTGAAAATAGGAGGTTTCACCCCTTTTCTTGCAGGGGATGAAGAAGACAGTGAGTTTTCTTTCAGTTTCTCAAATAGTGTCCCTGGCGAGTTTGATATTCAATACAGCTTTGAGTATGAAGATGTTGTGGGTGAATTTGGTGCTTGGAGCAATGGATTCATCCTTAAATTGAAACCCTCTTTTCAAGAGCCTCTCTTCCTATGGTGTGAGTATGGAGGTAAAGAGGTTTTTCTTTACGGGAACCTCTCTTTGCGCCTTTTCAGATTTGCCCTTTGGGTTGGTTATGGACTTATGACTTATGATAAAGGGATAATTGCTGTTCACAGCAGCTGTATTGTTGCTGATGGCTCTGCAGTAATTTTCCTTGGAGAGAGCGGTACAGGAAAGAGTACCCATACCCGTTTGTGGAGGGAGAATATTTCTGGAGCTGTACTTCTGAATGATGACAGCCCGGTTGTGAGAGTTTTTGATGATGGCACCGTTTGGGTATATGGAAGCCCATGGAGTGGAAAGACCCCTTGTTACAAACAGGAAAAATATCCGTTGGCTGCTTGCGTACGCTTGAGCCAGGCCCCATATAATAAAATGCACAAACTGCATCTGCTCAAAGGCTATGCCGCATTGCACCCCTCTTGCCCTCCCGAATTTGCCTATGATGAGAGGATTTACTCCCATATCAGCACTACACTTGGGGCTTTACTAAAAGTTGTCCCTTGCTGGCATCTTGAATGTCTCCCAGATGCAGATGCAGCTCTAATGTCTTATAATACAATATTTGACTGGTAAAATGAAGATTATCCCCAACGAAATATTTTTTGCACAGATAGAATCTGAACTGGCTGCAGGCAGGAGCGTCTCCTTTAAAGTTAAAGGCAACTCAATGTTCCCGTTCTTGCGCAATGGTAAGGATACTGTTTCAGTTGCCCCTGTAAATAAGCAACTTGCACATAAAGACGTTGTCTTATTTAACTATAAGGGACGCCATGTGCTCCATAGGATCATTAAAATTGAGGGGAATCTTTACTATATTCAGGGTGATGGCATCTATGCTTCCCGTGAGTGCTGCCTTAAGGAGGATATTGTTGGGGTAGTTACCCATATTTCCCGGAATGGAGCTCAACCCTTCTCTGTGGATTCCTTCTGGTGGCGGTTTTGTTCACATTTGTGGGGTATTTTTTCTTTTGCCAGAAGGTATTTGCTTATTTTTTTACGTTGTCTTTTTGTACAATAGTCTCATTATAAGTGAGTTAAAAAAACAAGAGTGATGGTAACCCATCACTCTTGTTTTATAAGTTATTAATATTCAGTCTATTGTACAAAAAGACAACGTAAAATTACAAAGCCAAGAATGCAGCAGCAAATGCCAAGATAGCGTACAACTCAGGGAATACACCAAGGATAAGTGTTTTACCGAATACGTCGTTACCGTTGGCCATTTCATTGATACCGTTTGCTACCAATGAAGCCTGTTTGATTGCTGAGTAGAAACCTACAATACCAAGTGCTATACCGGCAGCAAGGATTGCCAAAGAAGCGTTAAGTGAAAGGGTCTCCAAGACTTTAACTTTGTTTAGGGTAAGGAAGAATGCTGCAAAACCATAAAGGCCCTGGGTTGAAGGCAATGCACAAAGGATCATTGCAGAACCGAAAAGGTCTGGATTTTTCTTGAGGGCGCCAATAGTTGCGTTACCGCCAATTGTTACACCAAATGCACTGCCGATACATGCAGCAGCCAACATAATGCCCATACCTGCATAGGCCAAAAAGAAAGGTAATTGTTCCATAGTATTAAAATTTTTAAATTGTTATAATTCAGTTAGTAATTAATTGTTGTTTTCTTTTCTTAACGGGTTATAAGCCCTACCGCCACCCTCAAATCCTGCATTCTTATAGAACTCAATGAATGTAAGACGCAGCGGATGTACAAATGCACCGAGGCACGAGAGCAGCAGTACAAAAATATGTCCCACTACAAGCATGATTCCCATTAGCAGCCATCCTGCATAAGGAATTTCAGCAAGGTTCATTGCAATGGAATTCACCACAAATCCAAGGATTCCTCCCGACGTTCCCAAACCGAAAAGACGGATATATGAGAGTACATCTCCAAAGACACCTGTAGAATCATAAAGTGATGTAACACCTTTGAATAACCTTACGAAAGGATTCCTTGCATTTGAACTGAAGAACAGTATCAATACAAGACCTGCCATGGCAATATAATTGATCCAGGCAGGATATGTGAAACCTGCTTCCATAGATGCGTATGCCAGTGTTGCCCAGGCAATTCCTATCATCCAGCCAAAGCCGCTGAGTGCTGCATTGTAGTTTTTCTTTACAAGGCAATATACAGCCTGGATGCCTCTTGCAAATATAATTTGGAATATACCAAACAGTATTGCAAACCAGAACATCTGCATATCGTTGAACAGCAAATCTGTAATATTCTGTGGCATAGGTACCAGCTCGTATATTTTTGCTCCGAACACCGTACCGTTAAGGGCGGGCATTATTACTGCTCCAAGACCAAGCCATGCAATAAGTTTTCCATAATTGGCAAATGCTTTTACCTTAAAGTTTACAATAAGTCCGGTTATTATCAGTACAAGTCCGTATCCCATATCTCCAAGACAGAGTCCGAAGAAAAGCATATAGAACGGAGCAAAAAATACAGTAAGGTCCAGCTCACCGTATTTTGGTAACATGTACAGGTCTCCAATAGGCTCATAGAGTTTTGCAAAGAAATTGTTCTTGAGCTTGATAGGAGGGTTGTCCTCCACTTTTGCAGCCTCCATCAGGTAATAGACATTGTTGCTCTCAAGGAATTCAACAACCTTGTTGTCTATATCTGTTGGGGCAAATGCCTCAAATATTACAATTGTCTCATCTGCCTTTTTCTGTGACCCCTCATTTGCAAGGTAAAGGTCGAGATTGCAGAACAGCTCCTCTTTCTGCTGCTTGAGTTCATCTATGCAGTTGGTAAGTGCAAGAAGCTCATCTGCTGCCCATTCAGCTTTTTCCTCACAGGCCTTAAGCTCAGCACCAAGCAAATCTGCAGGAATATCAGGGAAGGCGGCTTCCTGAAGCTTTATCTCAGGCTTGTTCTCACCCTCCATAAGGATTGCAAAATAGATCTTCCCTTCATACTTGTTGAAAATATGGATAGGGTAAAGTTCTTCCCATTCCTTCTCATATCTTTGTGCAGATACACAATAGAAGAATGGCTTGAATCCCAATGCATACAGCTCCTCAAAGTTCTTCTTTGTGAATGTTCCCCAAGGAAGAGCAGCTGAATATTCACCTTTGAGTGCATATATTTTACCCTTGAGACTCTCCTTTAGGGCAATCATCTCTTTATAATGGCCAAGCAGGTCCTCTACGGCAGGTTTGCCGGAAGGGATTGTATGCTTGTTTTTGAGAGCCTCTTCCCTAATTTTCCCAAGGTTGTTCACAGCGGCATTGTATTGTGCTATCTCCTCAAATTTCTCCATTGAGTATGAGTCTATTGCACGTTTTTGCCTTGTAACGTCTACAACACCTATTTCCTGGAGATTTTTCAGAAAATCTTCCACCTCCTTGTGGAATACCACAAAAGAGTATTTTGTCATTTTCTTAATCATTGTTCTCCTCCTCCTCTTCAATTAAGTGTCGGGTTTTTACTATCTTCTGAGATGCCTTGGAAAGATTTTCCTCATCTTCCATGTATCTCTTTATTTTCCTGATTGCCTCCTGATAGCCAGGAATCTGCACCTTCTCATAAAGGTTTACCTTTTGGGTGGTCTTTTTACGGGTAAAGTCGAGTATCCTCATCTTTTCCCTGTAAATTTCAGATTCAATTCCTATCTGGGCAAGCTGCTGGAGTATGTCAACTCCATCTGAGTACCACAATGGCCTCTTGAAGATGTCAAACTCATTAACCGTGTATTTGACCTCCACCAGGGCAGGGGTCTTTACGCCGGCTACCTTTTCAATCTTAAGAACCACATCATCTACAGTTATCAGTCCTGGAGTGAATTCATTCCACAATGCAGCCAGATATTCGTAGGCTTTTAGCGAGGCATCAAGTTTTTCCATAAGTTCATCGCTCGTAGCTTTGGCACGCTTCACCTCAAGCCTCAGGGCGCTCTCCTTGTTCTTTAGGGTAGGGAGGGCGTTCTTCCTTATCTTGAGCTGCTTGTTGAGCTCGTTGAGAGATGTCTTGTTATATTGGAATTTGATTGCCATATGTTAGTTGCCTTTCCAGTATTTGTCAACAAGGTTCTGTTTGATACTCAGCTCTTCAGGCTTGAAATATTTGCCGAACAGGTCCCATGCGGTATCAAGCATCTGGTCAATTTTTATGTTCACATCAATTGCGAGCAGTTTGTTTGAGTAGTCTTTTGCATAATCAAGACAACGCAAATCATAGTCACTCAAATCAAAACCGTTCTCCAGTTTGGTTTTTGCATTTGCTGCATCAGCATACAGACGCACACCGGTATTCATCACCTGACCGTGGTCTTCCCTTGTCTGCTTCCCGATAACCAATTGTTTCAGACGTGAAAGTGAACGGAACGGGTCAATGATAACCTTTCCTGTATCGGTGTCTGTTCTGAGGAAGAGCTGTCCTTCAGTGATATATCCGGTGTTGTCGGGAATAGCATGTGTGATGTCACCGTCATTCAATGTGGTTACTGCAATGATGGTGATTGAACCTCCGTCGGGAAGCTGCACTGCCTTCTCGTAGATTTTTGCAAGGTCTGAATAGAGTGAACCCGGCATTGAGTCCTTTGAAGGGATCTGGTCCATACGGTTACTTACAATTGAGAGTGCATCTGCGTAAAGGGTCATGTCTGTAAGGAGTACAAGTACCTTCTCGTTTTTGTCCACTGCAAAATATTCTGCTGCCGTAAGTGCCATATCGGGAATAAGCAGACGCTCTACCGGTGGCTGCTCTGTGGTGTTTACAAAGCTTATGATCTTGTTCAATGCACCTGCATTCTCAAACATCTGTTTGAAGTAGAGGTAATCGTCGTTTGAAAGACCCATACCGCCAAGGATAATCTTGTCTACATCTGCCCTAAGTGCCACATTTGCCATTACCTGGTTGTAAGGCTGGTCTGCGTTGGCAAAGAACGGAATCTTCTGGCCTGATACAAGGGTGTTGTTAAGGTCAATACCAGCAATACCTGTAGGTATAAGCTGTGAAGGCTGTTTTCTTCTGTATGGGTTTACAGATGGGCCTCCGATGAACCTCTTCTCGCCATCCACTTTTGGACCGTTGTCAATAGGCTCTCCGTAGGCGTTGAAGAAGCGTCCTGCAAGCTGTTCGCTAACATGGAGTGAAGGGGCCTCGCCAAAGAAGATAACCTCTGAATTGGTAGGGATTCCTTCTGTTCCCGAGAATACCTGGAGTGTTACCAGGTCTCCCTTAATTTTTACAACCTGAGCCAACCTTCCATCTACGGTAGCAAGCTCATCGTTGGATACACCTTGTGCTTTAAGTGCAACTGTAGCCTTTGTAATGGCCTCCAGTTGGGTGTATATTCTTTGGAATGCTTTAGTTGTCATGGTTGATTGCTTTATTTAGTTGCTCAAGATATTTCTCAAAATCTGCGCTTTTGAACTCAGCATAGTTCATCTGACGCATAATGTTTATTATGTTTTTGTAGTGTGCTGCACACTCCTCAAAGTTTTCAAACTCTACTGGTGCGTCACATACTTCAAGCACTTTGTTGAGCATGAACTCCTGACGGTCCATAGGGGTTGAACAGTCTATGCTGTCAAATGCATCCTGCTGCAGGATGATGAAGTCTATGAGCTCACTCTTCCAGTATCTGTTGTGGTAGTCCATAGGAACTCCGTCATCTCCAAGGATGTTGATCTGCTCGTAAGCCTCTTTACCCCTTATGATGAAGTTTTTGGCCCTGTTTACCTTCTCAACCCACTGAGGGTCAACTTTAGCATTGAGGTATTCTGCAATCTCCGGGTACTCGAGGTATTTTGAGTATGAGTCTATAGGGTCAACTGCAGGGTATCTCTTGCGGTCTGCACGGTTCTGGTTAAGTGCGTAGAAACATCTTGCAGCCTTCTTTGTAGATTCTGTTACAGGCTCTTTAAGGTTACCGCCAGCTGGAGATACTGTTCCAATGAATGTTACTGATCCTGTTTCACCGTTGTTGAGTTTTACAATACCTGCCCTTGCATAGAAGTTTGAGATGATGGCAGGAAGGTCAACTGGGAATGCATCTGCTCCCGGAAGTTCCTCCATACGGTTACTCATCTCGCGCAGCGCCTGTGCCCATCGGGAAGTTGAGTCTGCAAGCAGGAGAACTTTCAATCCCATTGCCCTGTAATATTCACCTATGGTCATTGCGGTATATACAGATGCCTCACGGGCTGCTACAGGCATGTTTGAGGTGTTGCAGATGATTGTGGTACGCTCACTCAATTTCCTTCCGGTGCGGGCATCTATAAGTTCCGGGAACTCTGCAAAAATCTCCACAACCTCGTTTGCACGCTCACCGCATGCCGCCATAATGATTACATCTGCCTCTCCCTGTTTTGCAATTGCATGCTGGAGTACTGTTTTACCGCAACCGAATGGTCCTGGAATAAATCCTGTTCCACCCTCTGCCATAGGGTTAAGTGTATCTATACAGCGTACACCTGTCTCCATTATTCTGTAAGGGCGTGGTTTCTCCTTGTAGCCGCCAATAGCCACCTTTACAGGCCATTTTTGAACCATTGTAACATTGAGTTCCTCACCGTTCTCATCTGTAAGGACCGCTATTGTTGCTGAAGCTTTGTAGCTTCCTGCAGCAACAACCGATTTTATCTTGTATTCCCCCTTGAATCCGAATGGAACCATGATTTTGTGTGGAAGCCATCCCTCTTTAACCTCACCAAGCCAGTCTGCAGCAATTACAGTGTCGCCAGGTTTGGCGATAGGGGTGAAGTCCCACTCCTTGTCCATATCAATTGGGGCAGTGTATTCTCCTCTCTGCAGGAATACACCGGTCATTGTGGAGAGATTGTTCTGCAATCCGTCATAGTTGCTTGAAAGGAGGCCTGGACCCAATGTAGCCTCAAGCATGAAGCCCATAAACTCCACATCATTTCCTTTCTTTACGCCACGGGTGCTCTCATATACCTGAACGGAAGCATTCTTGCCGTTCACCTTAATGACCTCTGCCATAAGCCTGGTATCTCCAAGCTTTATGTAGCATATTTCATTTTGTGCAACAGGTCCATTTACCTCTACTGTCACCAGGTTGGCAATGATACCTGTAACTTTTCCTGTGGTACTCATATATATTTAATACTGTTTAAAATTTTTCTACTCCTTTAAAGGTTCCCCTTACTTCATCTACCAGCTTGCGGAACATCTGTTCCCCGGTCTCCCGGTCGAGTTTGTTCCATCGGTCAATTAGTTTGCCTTTTGCAAGGAATGCAAGGATGACATCCATATTGAACTCGCCGTATTTATTCAATCCGGTAATGTAGTCCCATTTGAACTTGTCCAGCTGCTGCTCCTTTTCCAGGATATTCCTGTTGGCAAATATTGTCTGGAGCCTCTGCAGCTGCTCTTCGTCCAAGCCGAGATCTGCATTATTGTTTACCTGAACCTTGTATTGGCTGCTCTCCCTGCCCATCTTTCCGGCTATAAAGTCTACCTTGCGGTTCCTTATTTCAAGATCCAGAGCAAACCAAAGCCTTATGAACCTGTTTTTGCAGTTCATGGCTGCCCTGTAGAAATGGGTATTGAGATTCTCTTCATTTGTACCAAAGTCAAACCATTCTATATAGCGGCGGTCCTTCTCGCTGCTGCTGTAATAGACCGATTCCCTTATTGTATCATAAGAGAACCCTTTGTTGTCTGCATTGAGTACAAGTTCAGGCAATCCTGCAATAATGTAATGATAGTTTCCCATTATTGTTGCTCAATAATTATTGGAAAAGAAGTGCTTTGGTTTTTGGTCTAAGATACTCTGATATTATGTTCTCAAAGTCCTTGTCGGTAAAGCTCAGCATATAGCCCTCACCTTTAGGGGCAATCTTGAATCCGCCCTGAACATTTTTGCTGAACTGTACATCAACTCCCGCAGAGCATATCTTATTTAGGCTTTCTGCTGCAAACTTCTCAAGTTCAGCCTTTTTCTCTATTGGGAGCATTACTTCAAGTGCAACTGAATCTGTATTTGCCGGGTTAAACGCTGCTACAATTGTCTTTACAATCTCTTTAAGGAACTCTGTTTCTGAAACAGCACCTTTAACTGGGGCAAGAGTTTTGGTGACAATGGCATTCTCAATCTGCTGCTTTACTGCTGTAAAAGTTTGGGCAGCGGCCATCTTTACATCATTTTCTGTCTTGGACTTGAGCTCTGCAGCCTCGGCCTGTGCTTTTGCCAGAATTTCCTGGGCCTGCTCCTTTGCCTGGGCAATGATCTGTGCAGCCTCCTCCTTGGCATTGGCCTTCAGCTGCTCAGCCTCCTGTTTTCCTTTTGACAACCCCTCATTGTAGAGTTTGTCAGTCAATTCTTGCAACTTGTTTTGCATATATATATTCTCCTATAAATTTTTAAGAAAAAAGTCATTCAAAGTTACGCATTTTTATCTAAAAATACCCTTTGGAGTTCATTTATTTTGGCTCTGTTGTTGCTAATTTTTGTCTGTTATCTATTTTGGGGAACATTTGCGTCTGATTTTGTTCCCTTGCGTACTGGTGATTTCTATCGGGAGTATTTGTGGCAGGTTTTGTCGGGAGGAATGTTTGTGAGATAGATTGTGGATTTTGTTTTTTGTGCGTGTATAAAAAAACCGGGCCAAATGACCCGGTTTCTGATGTGTCATGCATTATTGAATTTATGCAAGGAATGCAAGAAGGATACCTGCAGCAACTGCACTGCCGATAACACCTGCAACGTTAGGACCCATAGCATGCATCAACAGGAAGTTTGATTTGTCAAACTCCTGACCCACGTTGTTTGATACACGTGCTGCATCTGGTACTGCAGAAACACCTGCGTTACCGATAAGCGGGTTGATTTTGTTGCCCTCTTTGAGGAACAGGTTGAAGAACTTCACGAACAATACACCTGCAAATGTAGCAACTACAAATGAGAATGCACCAAGGATGAAGATCTTAACTGAACTCCACTGAAGGAACTTGTCTGCCTGAGTTGAAGCACCTACAGTAATACCGATAAGGATTGTTACAACGTCAATTAGCGGACCGCTTGCAGTTGTAGCAAGACGTTTTGTTACACCAGACTCCTTGATAAGGTTACCAAAGAACAACATACCCAATAGTGGAATACCTGAAGGTACGATGAATGCTGTTAGAAGGAAACCAACGATAGGGAACAATCTTTTCTCTGTAGGGGTAACTGCACGTGGCGGTTTCATCTTGATAAGTCTCTCTTTCTCAGTTGTAAGCAACTTCATTATAGGAGGCTGGATAACTGGAACAAGAGCCATGTATGAATATGCTGAAACTGCAATTGCACCCATCAAATCTGGAGCCAATCTGCCGGAAAGGAAGATAGCAGTTGGACCGTCTGCTCCACCGATGATACCGATAGCACCTGCCTCAGTAGGAGAGAATCCTAGAGCCAAAGCTACTATGTATGCACCAAAGATACCGAACTGTGCAGCAGCACCAATCAACATTAGTTTAGGGTTAGAGATCAATGCAGAAAAGTCTGTCATTGCACCTATTCCCAAGAAAATCAACGGTGGATACCAACCCTGGCTAACACCTCCGTAAAGGATGTTGAGTACAGAGTTCTGTTCGTAAACACCTACCTGTAGTCCAGGAAACAATGGAATGTTTCCAATAAGGATACCAAACCCGATAGGAACAAGAAGCATAGGCTCCCAATCCCTTGTGATGGCAAGGTATATGAAAACCAATCCTATTAATATCATAAGGATATGGCCAAGTGTTACATTGGCAAATCCTGTGTACATAAAGAACTGGCCCAAGTTGTCTAATATACTAGCTTCGTAAACCATAATTAACCGATTATTACAAGTGGAGCACCCTCAAGTACTGAATCACCTTTACCAACTTTAATTGCAGTTACTGTACCGTCTGCAGTAGCCTCAATAACGTTCTCCATTTTCATGGCCTCAAGAACCATTACTTTCTGGCCTCTCTTCACTGCATCACCCTCTTTAACGCAAACTTCAAGGATTACGCCTGGGAGTGGAGATGTTACAGCCTGGCCTGCACCGCCTGTGGCAGCAGGTTTAGAAACTTTAACCTCAGGAGCGCCTGATGATTTTGCTACCGGTTTAGCAACAGGGGCTGCAGCAACTTTCTTGATTGGTTTCTCAAACTCAACTTTAAATGGAGTTCCGTTTACCTCCACATCTGCAACTGAGCCATCTACCTCGTTAACGGTAACAGCATAATCGTTACCATTAATTTTCAATTTATATTCTTTCATTATCTTTAATCTCTTTTAATGATTTATTTTTTTAATTGTGGAGTCTCTCTTAGTGTGTAAATCTTAGAACTCCAAGGTGAGTAAGATTTAGATACTTTATTAATGGTAAGTATTGTATACTCAACGTCATGTGCCTCATTGTCCTGCATGAACAAGTGAATAGCCATAGAGATAGCCGCATAAGTCTCTGCCGATACCTGACCAGATGTATCCGCTTTTTCCTTGCGCGAAGTTCCCTCCATAGCTTTGACAGCGTTCTCTGATTTTTTCCTGATATGGAATTTGCCAATTTGTTTGAATACAAAGAACAATATTGCCAAAGCAAGGAATGTAACACTCATTGCAGTCAAAGTAAGGAAGATACCGTTAGGGTCAACTTGTGACATTACTGCAGATTTTGACTCTCCATCCAATGTAGCGTTATTTGTACTTGGAGTAGGATTGTCCATGTTTATCCAACCAAATTTGGTTGTTTTGTCAGCCTTTGCTGCAGCATCAATTTTAGATTTCCTGTAGGATGTATAGAATGTTCCAAGTTCGCTGGCAGAACCTTCACCATCCATTTTTCTTCCATAGGACTTGTTTGGCTCCAATGCAGGAAATTTAACTCTGTCTATGATGGTTCGTCCATCTGCTGCAGTGAAAATAATTTCATTTGCTCCGTCCAATGTAAATCCAAGGTGGAAAGTACCTCTGTTGGCAATGCCGTCTGCCCAGAACAGAATGTGCTGGCGAGGCTGTACTTTGGTAAGGACATCCCCTTTAGGGATTCTGTACATTGTAAGGTTATTGGGATCTGTAGAAAGATAACAGCCCGCAATATCCACTGTACCATATGATGTGTTGAACAGTTCAATCCAACCGCTTCTGTAGCCATAATCATCCTCAAACCCCTCAGTATTGGTAACCAGTACCTCATTGAGACGCATGTCGGACATATTCTGGGCATTCAGATTAGAAGCGCAGACAAGAACTCCCAACAACAATATAAAACTGTAAAATTTCTTCATTTTTTTTGTTGTTTTAATTATAGAGGAAGGTTGTCGTGCTTCTTCGCAGGGTTTACAAGTTTCTTGGTCTGAAGCTCCTGAAGGGCTCTAATAACGCGGAAACGGGTATTTCTTGGCTCAATTACATCGTCAATGTAGCCATATTTTGCAGCGTTGTAAGGGTTTGCAAATGCATCTCTGTACTCCTGCTCTTTCTCTTTTGCGAATGCTTTAGGATCAGCAGCCTCTTTCATCTCCTTGCCGTAAAGAACCTCAATAGCACCAGAAGGACCCATTACTGCAATCTCACCTGTAGGCCATGCATAGTTGATGTCACCACGGAGATGTTTAGAACTCATCACACAGTATGCACCACCGTATGCTTTTCTAAGAACAACTGTAACTTTTGGAACAGTAGCCTCACCGTAAGCATATAGAAGTTTTGCACCGTGAAGAATGATTCCGCCGTACTCCTGCTGTGTACCAGGCAAGAAACCAGGAACGTCAACAAGTGTTACCAAAGGAATGTTGAAAGCGTCGCAGAAACGTACGAAACGTGCAGCCTTTCTTGAAGAGTTGTTGTCAAGAACACCTGCCAATGCTTTAGGCTGGTTAGCCACGATACCAACTGACTGGCCGTTGAAACGGGCGAAACCTACTACAATATTCTTTGCATAGTCTTTGTGAACCTCAAGGAATTTGCCCTCGTCAACGATTGCGCCGATTACCTCGTAAACATCGTATGGTTTGTTAGGATCGTCAGGAATAATCTCATTCAATGAATCCTCAAGTCTGTCAATAGGGTCATTTGTCTCAACATATGGAGCCTCCTCCAAATTGTTCTGAGGGATATAGCTCAAAAGGGCTTTGATAACCTCAAGACCTTCCTCCTCATTGTCAACTGCAAAGTGTGCAACACCACTCTTAGAAGCGTGAACGCTGGCACCACCAAGCTGCTCTTGTGTAACATCCTCACCTGTAACTGATTTTACAACTTTTGGACCAGTAAGGAACATGTAGCTGGTACCTCTTGTCATAATGTTGAAGTCAGTAAGTGCTGGAGAATATACAGCACCACCTGCGCATGGACCGAAGATTGCAGAAATCTGAGGGATAACACCTGATGCAAGGATATTTCTCTGGAAAATCTCAGTATAACCTGCAAGAGCATTTACACCCTCCTGGATACGTGCTCCACCTGAGTCATTAAGACCTATTACTGGGGCACCCATTCTCATACCTTTATCCATTACTTTACAGATTTTCATTGCAAAGCTCTCAGAAAGTGAACCTCCAAATACTGTAAAGTCCTGAGCGAATACATATACCATACGGCCGTCAATTGTACCTCTACCGGTTACAACACCGTCACCAAGGAATACGTTCTTCTCCATACCAAAGTTTGTACAACGGTGTGTTACAAACATATCAAACTCCTCAAAGCTTCCCTCATCCAGAAGCATGTTGATTCTTTCACGAGCAGTATATTTGCCTTTTTCGTGCTGTGAGTCAATTCTTTTTTGACCACCGCCAATGCGTGCTTTCTCACGTAGAGAAATAAGCGCCTTTACTTGTTCGAGTTGATTGCTCATTTTAAATATCTATGTTAGGTTTTAATTTGAATTACATTTTTGATGGATCCTCGCAAAGCTCTGTAAGAACGCCACAAGTTGATTTTGGATGAAGGAAAGCAATATTCAAACCCTCAGCACCTTTTCTAGGGGCTTTGTCTATAAGCTGTACATCTTTAGATGCCAACTCGTCAAGAGAAGCCTGTACGCCGTTTGTAGCAAAAGCAATGTGGTGTACACCCTCGCCTTTCTTCTCAATGAATTTTGCAATTGTACCCTCTGGAGATGTGCTCTCAAGAAGCTCAAGTTTGGTCTGGCCAATCTTGAAGAATGCGGTTTTTACCTTCTGGTCAGCCACTTCCTCAATAGCGTAGCATTTAAGACCAAGTTTTTCCTCATAGTAAGGAATAGCAGTCTCCAAAGATTTAACTGCAATACCAATGTGCTCAATATGTGTTAGTTCCATATCAATATGTTTTTTAAATGTTAGAATATGTGCATATTATCTTGCAAATGTAGTAAATATTAAAACCTTTTCCCAAAAAAAGAATCTTTTTCCCTCCATTTCTCCGTAATTCAATTTTTCTTTGGATAATAATTCCTGAGCTATCTTTATTTATTACGATTTTGTTCCCGATGGTGGCAATTTGTGTTGCTGGGGAACATTTCTCTGCGATTTTGTTCCCCGAGGTGGCAATTTGTGTCGCTGGGGAACATTTCCCTGCGATTTTGTTCCCGATTGCGGAAATTTGCGTTGTTGGGGAACATTTCTCTGCGATTCCGTTCCCCGGGGTGGCAATTTGTGTTGCTGGGGAACATTTCCCTGCGATTTTGTTCCCCGAGGTGGCAATTTGTGGTGTCAGGGAACATTTCTCTGTGATTCCGTTCCCCGAGGCGGCATTCTGTTGTGCTGGGGAACATTTACTTTTAGCTGTCGGGAAACAATTCATTTAAAATTGCCATTTCCAGATGTAGCGTTCGCGATATTTGTTTGTTGCTGGCGTTGTAATTGAAATGCAATTCTTTTGCTATCTCCATTTTCTGTTCCGGAGAGAGAGATTTTGGCGGCATTTCAAATTTTTTGATACCGAGCGAGTATATTGCACTGTAAATTTCGTCATCTGTGCAAATTACCTTGTCTCCTAATTCTCTTGCAATTTCACTGAATGTTTCCACTCTTCTGGAAATAAGGTTAAAATATTGGTGTGCATCTCTGAACAGTTGCATGGCACTTTTAATTTTGACATAACATTCCGGTGATATATAATCTTCTGTAAAATAGAAGTTTTCAGGAAATTCATTATAATGTGTATGAAAAATTTTTCTCTTGAGCCTTATAGGAATTTTTCCTATGCCAACACGTATTTTTTCTGATGAGGAGTAATTGAAGAAATATTTGTTGGCACCCCAAGGATATGAGAACGGATTATAGTCTCTGTTTACTAGATATCCATTTCTGTTTACATAAGTTATAGAATTGCGTAAATAATTGACATCGTTTATTCTAAAAATACTTGGACTGAAATTTTCCAATAATTTGGAATCTCCTTTAAGTGCATAGTATTTACTCATCCTTTTCTTGAATTCATTAAAAAATCCAATTGTATTTTCTTCATTGCCTTCAATTATAAAATGAACATGGTTGCTCATCAACTGGAATGTATAAATACTTATACATTTCCTGAAGATACCTGCACATAAAGCAACTATGTTCATCCCAAATACATACTCTTCCCTATTGCGGAAAATGATTGACTGCATTTCCCCAGGAGTGCACACATGCCAAAATTCTTTTCCACCATGCAATTTTTTGTCATAACCGGCTACTTTCATTTTCTCCAAATTATTGTTTGCACAACATTACACCATTTTTTCCCGATATTATATCTGATTTAGAAATTTCTTTGTTACCTCAAGTAACTTTTTCTCTTTTTGGCATTTGCTTTTTTTGTTGGGGAACATTTCCCTGCAATTTTGTTCCCCAAGGTGTCATTTTGTGCAGTTGTGGAACATTTATCCGCGATTTTGTTCCCCAAGGTGGAAATTTGCGTTGTTGGGGAACATTTCTCTGTGATTCCGTTCCCCGAGGTGGCATTCTGTTGTGTCGGGGAACATTTCTCTGTGATTCTATTCCCCAAGGTGGCATTCTGTTGTGTCGGGGAACATTTCTCCGCTATTCTGTTTCCCAGGGTGTCATTTTGTGGTGTCAGGGGAACATTTCCCTGCGATTTTGTTCCCTGAGGTGGCAATTTGTGTTGCTGGGGAACATTTCTTTGCGATTCTGTTCCCGATAGTGGAAATTTGTGTTGTTGGGGAACATTTCTCTGTGATTCTGTTCCCCAAGGTGGCATTTTGTTGTGTTGGGGAACATTTCTCTGCGATTCTGTTCCCGATAGTGGAAATTTGCGTTGTTTGGGAACATTTCTCTGTGATTCTGTTCCCCAAGGTGGCATTTTGTTGTGTCGGGTAACATTTCCCTGCGATTTTGTTCCCCGAGGTGGAAATTTGTGTTGCTGGGGAACATTTCTTTGCGATTCTGTTCCCGATAGTGGAAATTTGCGTTGTTTGGGAACATTTCTCTGCGATTCTGTTCCCCAGGGTGTCATTTTGTGCAGTTGTGGAACATTTCTCTGCGATTCCGTTCCCCGAGGTGGCATTCTGTTGTGCCGTAAATGTAAGGAGTGCCGGGTGAGTCACGGGAATGTGTGGAATTTAAGGAGTGCCGGGTGAGTCACGGAAATCTGGAGATTCTGGAAAGTCAGGAAAGTCAGGGGAATCAGGGGAATCAGGGGAATAGGTAGGGTAGGGGTGCTATAAAAGAAGGCGACTAATAAGTCGCCTTCCTGTTTTCTGTTGTCTGCCGAGTTTTACTCAGACATGTCCATTGTGTGGTATACGTTCTGAACGTCGTCATCGTCTTCGAGTTTGGCAAGGAGTTTCTCCATGTCTGCCTTCTCCTCTGCTGAGAGTTTTTTAGGCTCTGAGGTTGGGATCCTTTCAAACTGGCCTGATTTAATTTCAAAACCGTTGCTCTCAAGGTATTTCTGAATATCTCCAAATGACTCGAATGCGCCGTAGATCATGATTACATTTTCTTCCTCATCCATGAAAATTTCATCTACACCGTAATCAATCATCTCAAGCTCAAGCTCTTCCATGTCCAAACCCTCTTTTGCAGTTACTTTGAATACACATTTGCGCTCGAACATGAAGTCTACTGAGCCAGATGTGCCAAGTGAACCGCCGAATTTGTTGAAGTAGCTTCTTACATTTGCTACAGTTCTCATGTTGTTGTCGGTTGCTGTTTCAACTAGAACTGCAATTCCGTGTGGACCGTAACCTTCGTATACAATCTCTTTGTAGTCTGCTGTATCTTTCTCAACTGCACGTTTGATTGCCCTGTCGATATTGTCTTTTGGCATGTTCTCACTCTTTGCAGTCTGTATAAGTGTACGTAGTCTTGGGTTGCTGTCGGGATCAGGACCTCCTGCTTTTGCAGCAATTGTTATCTCTTTTCCCAATCTGGTGAATACGCGGGCCATGTTGCCCCAGCGTTTCAATTTTCTTTCTTTTCTGAACTCAAATGCTCTTCCCATATTATCTGTTTTTTCAGTCTGCTGCAGCTGTTTCCCGTTCCAAGGACAACTGCCGACTGTATGTTTGTCACTATTAAATGAGTCTCTTTTTTATTATTGTGCGTTCTGGATGCGAGAGATATATTTGTTGATGTCATATCCCTCTGGAGACTGTGCATATTTTGTCTTTATCTCCTCATAGATCTTCAATGCCTCTGCAGTTTTGCCAAGTTCCTCGCAGATGATGCCGGCTTTTAGAAGATAGTTGGCAGCAAGGACATTGTCTGCAGCAGCTGCTGCTGATTTGTAGCTTGAAAGGGCAGCCTCAAGGTTGTTCATTGCAGCCTGTGCATCACCAATACAAGCCAGAGCCCTTGCAGCTATAATCTCATCCTCTCCGTTGTATTTCTTAAGGTTGCTTATAGCCTCATCGTAGTTGCCCAGCTGAAGGTTGCATACGCCTGCATAGAAATATACTGCTTCACCTGATTTTGAACCGTACTCGCTGATGATCTGGTTGAATCCCAAAGCATTGCCGTCTCCGTTAAGGGCTTTCTCAAAGTCTCCGTTCCTGAAATACTGCTCTGCAGTGAATGTCTGTGACATTGCCTCCTGCTGTGCAGGAACAGTTACAAAACTGTGGTAAAGCAACGCAGCTGCAACAACTGCAATAATTGCTGCTGAACCGTAAATGATGTGATTTTTGTAAGTCTCAAAGAATTTCTCTGTCTTTGAAAGAGCCTCTCCTACGTTAACCTCAGGCTCCTGGATGTTCTTGTTAGTTGCCATTATGTATAGTTTTTTCTTATTTTCAAAATTAGGGTGCAAATTTACAATAATTTGCCAAATGACAAAGTATTGCTTGTGTTTATTTTAAAATTAGTTTGTTTACAACTGTGCCATTGAGCATCCTGTTGAGTTGCGCAACTATGTTTTCCTTGTTATAGTACATCTGGGTTCGCATTATTGAGGAGTTTATTGAACAATATAAAACCCCGTCCCTGTAGAATTTGCCGGTTGTTGCCCTTGCTCCGTTTTCCCCAACTACAAGGTCCCAGGCCCTGAAAAGGCGTGTGCGGTTCAAGCCCTCCTCCAGATGCTCCTCCTTTATGAATTCGTCAATTATTGCTGTTATCAGTCTGGTATTTTCTCTTTTCATCGGGAATATGCTATAAAGAAGTGTAATTGCCGGATACTACCTCATATGAGCGGCATTCATTTGTAAAACGCTCCACTATCGATGCCATTCTCACCTTGTTGCTGTCTGATATGAAAATCTGCCCGAAGTGGTCACCAGCAACAAGGCTAAGGAGATACTCTACCCTCTGCATGTCCAGCTTGTCAAATACATCATCAAGCAGCAGGATAGGGGATACCCCATGAAGCTCTTTCATTATATCAAACTGTGCAAGTTTCAGTGCAACGAGGAAACTCTTCTGCTGCCCCTGGGATCCGCATCTTTTCAGCGGCATATCATTTATGGTAAATTCTATCTCATCTTTGTGTACTCCCGACGAAGTATATTTGAGCAGTGCATCCTTCTGCCGCTCTTTCTTGAGCAGATTCTCCAGAGAGTCTTCCTGCAGATGTGATATGTATTTGAGTTTCACCCTCTCCCGGCTTCCGCTCAGTGCGGCATAGTAGCCGTAAACCTTCTCTTCAAGGTTGCTGCACAATTCATCCCTTTTCCTGTATATGTAGTCTGCATTTGTGGAGAGTTGCCAGTCAATGGTATCAAGCAGTTCCCAACAGATGTTGTCCATCTTCAGCAGCCTGTTCCTCTGCATCAGCAGCTGGTTGTATTGCTGCATTCTCTTAAGGTATTCCTTGTCTATCTGTGAGAGTATGAGGGTAAGGAACTTGCGTCTCTCTTCACCGGCTCCGTTTACAAGAACGGTATCGGCAGGGGATACCATTACAATAGGATATCTCCCTATGTGCTCGGAAATCCTCTTGTATACTTTGGCGTTCTTCTTTACAATTTTCTCCATATCCCTCTTCATCCCGACAGATATGAGATCTTCTGTGTTGTCATCAAGCACATATGAACCGTTCAGGGCAGCACTGTCCTCACCGAATGCAAAAGTATATGCATCGGTGCTGGAGAAAAAGCTTTTTGTCATAGACAAATAATAAATTGCGTCAAGCAGGTTTGTCTTTCCCTCCCCATTGTTACCCGATATGCAGTTTATCTTTCGGGAAAACTCCAATTGTGCTTCCCGGATATTCTTGAAATTATTGACGGAAATCCTTTTTAAATGCATAATGGTGCAAAGATAATTCTATTCCCGACAACTTAAAAATATTCCTGCTGCTGTAGTTCCGCATCATTTCTTAAAATTCATTTCCCGTATCAAATATAACTTTAGTATATAGAGATGTCCTAATTGCCAGTTAAATAATTATTTTTTTAATATCTTTGTATAATGCGAGACACCAATTACTGTTACTATGAAACGTCTTCTTTTTATTATTGCATTTCTGTTGTGTTCTGTATCGTATGCGCAGACACCCGTATATCTTACCAAGGCTTATAAGCCGGTGGATAGCGACCGTTATACAGCATACTCTTCGCTTGAGATTCAGGGAGGCGATGTTTGGAACAATTGTTTCACTTTAGGAGTGATCAATAAATATCACGGCCATGCAACATTCAATATTGGAGGCAAGTATGAAACCATATCATTTATATTGGGCGCGGTTAAGAATCACGGTGGATATGATCCTAATATAGTGCAGATCCATGCAGATGGCAAAAGGATTTTCGACCATGTGTTGAGAGATGGAGATCTGGAGCAGCACTTTACATTGAATATAAGCGGAGTTGATAAACTTGAGTTCAGTCTGGTGAAGCCGGAGGTTGAGCCAGCATTCTGTGAGGTTGCGCTTTGGACAAAAGGGCAGACACCGCACGACCTTCGCGGAAAACACGATCCTGAGGTAAAGTCAAGGATGCTTTTCAGGGATATTGCCCCTTATCGTATAAACTATTCCTCAGGTAATACTAAAGGAGATAGTGGCCGTCACACATTGGTAGGTCCTGACAAGAAAACCAAGTCCATAAAGATCGGAAACAAGGAGTATGACTACGGACTGTGGCTTGGAATGTCGATGCAACTTATCGGTGGCTGGGAAAGTGAAACTGACTTTAACATCAGGGGACAGTATGAGACCTTGCGTTTTGTTGTCGGACCTCTTGCGACCGATAATGGCAATGATACTTCCAGAGGATGGGTCAGCGTATTGGGTGATGGCAAGATTCTTTATGAATATGAAATCAATGAGGAAAGCATTGCCCAGCAGGTGACGCTTGATGTCAAAGGAGTCCATAAACTCGCCTTCACAAGCGAACAGGCAAGCGGCAGTCTTGATGGTGCCATTGTTGATGCTTGGGTTTATCCGAAAGGGGAGGCTCCTGAAGTGGAAACAGGAACAGGTGTCGCTGTTACGGCCGATGCACCAGACCCTCGTCTGAAGGAACTTCCGGATGTGTGCAAGCTCATCAGCAATATTCCCCCATATTCTCTTCGTAGCCAGGTTGAATACCAGTTATATGAAGGTGTTTCTGATTATGTGACATTTTCGATGGGTGGCACCAAGTTCAACGAGGGCTTCATACTTTATAATTTAGCCAGTTTTTTAGACGATGACGTACGTTCCCATGCCTTATTCGATCTTGGAAATGAATTCGATTACGTGAGTTTCACTGTCGGATATGTCAGCAAGAGCTGGGTGATGGGCAATGATGTTCTGCGAGTCTATGCTGATGAAGAACTGATATTTGAAGTCCCTCTCCATTCCACTTATCCAAACCAGAAGTATATTATCCCGATCAACAAATGCAGGAAACTGAAATTCGAAAGCAGCGGACAGAGTACGATGGATGCCGCAGCATTCGGAGTTGCCGATCTTGTGGTATATCGTGGAGAGCCTGTGGAGAACGACCTGTTTGTTCATCCTGTTCCGGAGTGTCCTGATGAGATTGATCTTATAGATCTTGGAGCCCCTTATATCCATTATGTAAGTTCATCGAGGGAGGGTGCTTTTGTGGATGGTAAGTCTATGAAGAATTATTTTACCAGATATGACAATAGCAGAATTTATAAAGGATTCGTACTTCAGACCAGTTCGCATTTCTCTTTAGATTTCGGTGCGCTCTCCGGTTCTGATGCTGTGGGTGCAGGTGCCATCGGTTCTGCTGCAGTAGGTGCCTCATTTGTTGCGACTGGTGCAGCGGTAGGAGGGGTTACGGTAGGTACAACTCTGGCCCCTATAGCGCCACTTCTTTTGTTGGCTGCAGGTGGAGAGGCAGTAGAGAATTCATGCGCGGCTTTCAATACTTATGGCCAATACAATAGTGTTACGTTTACTGTAGAGTGTCTGAGAAAGGAAGGTGATACCCAACTTCTCGGACCGGATACTATGCAGCCCGATATCAGTGAACGCAAGGAGAAGCTTCTGATAGGTTCGAACCTGAATGTGGTGGCTGAACTTGATGTATTTGAAGGTATGCAGCCGCAGACTGTCACAGTTCCTATTGAGGGATGTGAGCAGTTGATGTTCTGGCTTTCAAATACCAACGGAACATCTGCTGCCTATGTTTTCCATGATATTAAACTGTCAAAGAAAAAAAGCGGACTGGTTGTTCCTGAAGATATGCGTCCTGCCCTTACAGTGGTTACTGAACCGGTCTGGACAACCCTAACCGTTCCTGAAGGGTGGGAACATCCTGGAAAAACTGGAGTTAAGGTAATTGATGACTTCATCTGGGATTTCACAGATCTATATAGTGAGGTACAGAAGGCCCTTACAAAAAGGGCTCCGGGTTATAATGTATATACTTACTATCTCGAAACAGAGACTGGTCAGATATGCAAGGCTGTGAAGCTGTTCACCAAAGGTGAGGAAGTGGCAAGCGGTTCTGATGGCTGGAGGATTCCATATACTCTCAATGAATATAAATATGATTTAGAAGAACTTGAATCTTTGAGGGAAAATGTAACAGACCTCTTGATACAACTCCCGACAGCTAACTTAAGCATTGTTGAATTGGGCTTAGGTGCCATCTCTTTCCGTAAAGTCATGAAGGTGGCCAATAAGATGCTTCTTGAACTTAGAAAGGTTATTAATGATATGTACAGATGCGCACGTGAAAATGAAGCTTACCTTGTAACTCTGTTGAATTCTGCAATCGATATAGATGGTCGCGTAACGACAGAAAGGACCATCTTTGCCCCACTGTTGCCGGGTGAAATTCCTCCTGAGGGAGAGACTGCAAAGGTGCGTAACTTTTCTGAATGATAATTTATCTTGGATACAGGAAATATAATGAAACAATACTTCAATATAATCAAGATAGAGACATCCATGGATTCTGGAGTCGGCAACAGGGTCAAGTTTTGGGAGCATGTTGATACTGATGTTCTAGTGCCGGGACATACTTTTATTGTCTATGGCCGGGAATTGACTATTATATCAATTGATGAAGATGTGATGGTCTTTGACTATAGAGACCGCACATTTAAACTTAACCGCCATTGGCAGGTACTCGGCACACCTGAATTTGACACTTCAAATGAAAGGCTTTCAAAACAGGCCAGAAACGTATTCTTCTTCAGCATAGACCGTGATACGGAATTGGAATGGTCAGATAAATATGCGGCTGAACTGATTGGTCAAATGAACAAGAATAATGATGATGGAAACATTTGGAGGAATATTCCGCTGGTTCGTGAGTTCATTCACGAATTGAAGGATGTCGCTCCTTTCAGATCAGAGATCATCAATCCGGTATATAAGGCCCATTTCATTGCTTCCATGCTCGAAAATGACTTTATAGACAAACGGGAAACTCCTCGTCTATTCCAGTCATTGTGCGAGTTATACAGGCTCTACCGTGACTTCGAACATCCATCAGACTTCGATGACTACCTTCAGGAACATTTCGACAAGAATTACTTCAGACAGGTGGACAAGTGGATATACAGCTTTGCCATGATTGTCCGAGATCCGCAGTGGGAGCATGCCCTGCAATGTTGGAATGGATTGGGCGGAATGCTCAAGGTGGATCCTGTGCAGGCAACTGAGGAGTGGGAGGAGGTTATTTATGAGGTGGAAAAGGAACTGGACGAACAGTTGAAGGACGAGCCACGTGGGATGGGATTCTGTTTCAGTTACTGGAGCGCAAAGAGAGCAGCTCTCGCCCGCAGGGGCATCGAGTGGAGAAGCCCGTCGGCTATGAATCCACGAGTTATGTTCGACTGATATGAATAAATAATTAAACTATGAGAAGGTTTTACACGCTGGCCGGTATTCTCTCCCTTTCGGAGGAAGAAAAGGAACTGATCAGGCAGCAGGCTCTGGAAGGTGATCCTGTCGCCTGTTACAAGTTGGCGGAAATCCATCTGCATCTCCATGACTGCGGGGATTATGTGTCGACAGCGCAAGAACTGCTGCATAAGGCGAGCGATGGTGGCGTGGCAGATGCAGATGCCACTATTGCGATAATGATGTTCCGGGGAGAAATCGAACCATTCGATCCTGTAGCAGCTGCAAAGCGCCTGGAAAAAGCCATCAATAACAGAAGTGATCGCGGAATAGCGTTCCATCTCAGAAACCTTCTGTATGGCATGTACGGATATGAGCAGAATATCGACCTTGTCAAACAGACGCTTGAAGAGATTCTCTCACAAGGAGAAGATCCATATTGGTGCGCCCTGATGGGAGACCTCCTCACGGCTGAGGGTAAGATTGTGGAATCACAACAGTGGTATGAAAAGGCTGTAGCGGGCGGAGAGAATAGCGCCTATGCCGATCTTGCGGTGGCTCGTGGAATTAACGACGATTATAGCTTCAGAGACTATGAGGCATATAACGGCACATTGATGGAAGGCAATGATGCTATGGACCCGATGTGCATGTATTACTTCGTTCTTGACAAGATAGAAAGCTACTACAATATCGATCCGGAAGACACTCAGGCACGCGATGAATACAGGGAAATGATAATCGATGCATTGGAACAGAACATCGGGTGGTGCAATCCTATGTCTATGGAACTGCTTGGAGACATCTACAGAGAGGGAAAGATAGATATTCCTGTGGATCCGGTCAAAGCATGGGGAAACTATGTTAAGGGATCTGAATTCATGCAGACATCGTGCTTTGAGAAGATGTATGACATGTTGCATACAAATGAGATTCAATTAGGCCGGATGAGCAATGAAGAGGCTATGGATTTCTGCATGATCAATGGCGCAAGACTGCACAACGCCAGGCTTCTTGTTGCAACCGTAGAAGCCTACAGGCACGGCCGACTGACGCGGTTTGCACGAGAAATAGAGATGTTTCACATCCCGGCCTATGACGCCATTGAGGATGACGAACCTCTTGACGAGGATGAAGATATAGATGACGACGGACGTTTTGATGCATGGGCATAAGACTATGGCAATTAAAATAAACATTCAACCGACTGAAAAAGACCTCGTTGGCAAGAGTCATTGGTGGGGGTTTCCGGATCTGCCTGAGGCATACGAGTGGCCTTGCAATAATGATGGCGACTTGCTGACATTCATTTGTCAGATCAGCCTTGAAGAGATATCTGAACTTGATTCTGATAACAGACTGCCACACAAAGGCATGATCTGGTTCTTTGCTGACCTGGATTACTTCCTTGGTGACCTTGACGCACCTTGCGTAGGAACAGGGGAGTGGGAGCCTGGTACATTCAAAGTCCTCTACAGCGAAGACCACTCCGACCTTCTCACTCATGAATATTACTGGGAGGACGGCGAACCTGCCGTTCTTCCGGCAGAAGAGATGACTTTCGAGGCTGCTTCAGAGACCGATTTCGGCTTCAAACTGCTTGGCATGCCGGCCATGACAGAAGGCTACGAGAATGAAAACGAAGGCCTTATGTCTCTGCTCCAGCTTGATGAGGAGGAAAGATGGGGACTTCGATTCTTTGACTGCGGAACAGTGAACTTCATGATTCCGGCCGAGCGTTCGAATGATGATTTCTCAAATGTATCCTTCTGTTTGCACTCATCATAAACACAATAGAATCTTAAACATTTCCGCTTATGAGTTTCGATAATTACAAGTTTGTCCTCAAGACTTGCGCTTCATCTGAGAATGAGGTGACAGGTGAAGACATTGACCTTGAAGACCGCTTCGAGTGCGACTTGAAGGATGTAAACC